>JBCCZV010000079.1:0-17674 GCA_039187085.1 Pseudomonadota bacterium | reverse complement strand
CTAATGCTTATGTTAAATAGAGTTGAATTAATAAGTTTATTTAAATTTTGCTATTGTTTAACAGGCTTTGAGAAAAGTGCCTATGCCTTACTGTATTTTTTCCTAAAGCAACAAGAAACGAGTGGAAAAAAACACGTATCAAACCATATCAGTGGTTGGCAAGCAGCACTTTTTAAGCAATTTATTGAAAACTATCAAGATTCTAATTTCGAATTACCGCAAAAAGTTTTAGAGCATAAAAGTTCTTCAGATATTGTTTGTACTGATTTATTAAAATTGTCTATGGATTCACGTACATTCTTGCGTTTTTTTGCCTCAGCGCCTTTTCATGTCAAAGCACTACTTTATCTCATCACGCGCGATGGCATAAATTTAGAGAGTATTGAGCGTGTATTAAATGTCACCACGGAACAAATGAAGGCTTTAACAAGTTTTACCAAAAAATCAATTAATGATGTTCAAAAAAATAATTTAACAAGAACATCCATCAAATATGAACTTGATGCTTGTTTAAAAGATGTCAGTTTACCGATTGAAAAAGAGAAAAAATTACTCAAGCTATTGCTTTCTTTAAAAACAGAAAATTCTGATAATAAAAAACCGACAACGATTGAAGAAAAACGCGTAGAAGAAAGTGTTTTAGAAATTAACAATGCGATAAAATTATCCAAAATTCAAAAAGCAGCCAAGTTACGTAATAGTTCAACAAAGAATCCTGCTGTTAATGCATTAAATAATAAAGTACAGCAAGCATCAGAAAGCAACATAGCACAAGAAATCAACTTACCAAACACGAACAGAAGACGTTCGAACAAAACCACCTCTTTTGATACGCCTTCTGTATTCGTAGAAAATGCATCATCTAGCCTCGAATTTGCTCATAAAGCAAAACCAAAGAAAAAACAAAAAATGATAAAAAATGTTTTAGACAATTTAGAAATGACGATGGGAGATGTATTTTCAGGCCGGACTTTTTTTCGTACACATCGTGTTGAGTTTATGTCTCATGAGGAAAAAGAAGAGGTTGAGCGCCAACATTCTACCTGGAGCGGCGTATTAGGCTTTATTGTTGTGGTATTTAGTATTGGTTTACTAGCAGTATCTCAGATCCAATAATTAGTTTTGAATTTAACGACTTTCTTTACTTGGACCTGTAGTGAAGTGCATCCAACCATTAATTTTTGAAGCTAAAAAATCTATATGGTCCTTATAGTGAAAGTCTGTATGATTCATTTTGACTTGTCGAAAATTTTTCTCCCGAAATTGATTCATTAAGCGCCGGCTTTCTGCTTGCGAAATCACCCATCTGTTATCATTGTCTGAATAGATGTCGAGCACATAAGTTTGAACTTTTGATAATGCGGTAGCAATGGATTGATTGGTTTTTATCTCTGGATAATAAATACCTAATGCGATAAAACCAAAAGCATTGATTTCAATCGTGTTAATAATTTCAAGACTCCAATAAGCAGAGATACCATGGCTAATGATAAAAACGCGCTGCTCATTGGAAAGTTGGAAAGAGGTAATAACTTGATTGAAAAGCTCACCTAATAACTTTGTAGCCTCATTAAAATTTTCTTTTTTTGGTATGGGTTCCTCTGCAGCAGCACTCGATTCTGCATCAAGCTGAGCAGTGTCTTCGGGAGGTTGACTACTTGCTGAAGTACTTTCCTGTTCTTGTCTATTCGGTGTTGATTCCGAGTCGTCATTTTGAATGGATGTTGCTTGTTCTGCAATGAGTTGATTTTTGCTTTCGAGTGCTAAATCTGGTTGTATCGAAAAAAAATAATGCAGATTAATTGTAACGGTTGCCCAGCCTCTAGCACTGAGTTGCTGACGAAGAGGTTTTATAAGCGTTGCGCTATCAAAATCCTCATCGATATCCTGTGTAAGGATAACTAATCCTTTTGTTTCTTTTAATTTGGAAAATAATGTAACAGTTGCAAATTCTTTATTTTGTATCTCAATAAAACTGAGTTCACTACCGTCATTGTATAAATGACGATATTTTTCATAGACGACATCTTTATGTGTTTTGGTTTTCTCAGCCCAACACCTATCATGGGGCATGATTAAAGCGACAGACATCAATAAATATGAAGGAAAAGAAAATTTTCTTAACGTTAAGATGGCTCTATTCCCGATACAACAAACTCACCACAAAATTCGGCAAGCGGTTCATTCTCTTGCATGACGTGACTAAGTAAAGTGAGTGTTGCTTTTTCTCTTGTATTAAAATTACTGATGAATTCAGCGAGACGGTGATCTTCGGGTAAAAAAGCTGAAATAGTTATGGATTGTTCCACAGGTTTTAAATAGCGAATGTTACCTTCTCGTAAAAGTACACTGGCTGTTTTTTTTTGGACACTCATCAGATGACTGATGAGTGTCCATGAAGTTAAGGTACACAAACTATATAAACTACCAGCAAACCCCGTATTATGAACATTTAAATTGGGTTCAAGAGGTGCAGTGCAGCGAATAGCATCTTCTGTTAAAGATTCGATTGAAAAACCTAAAGCTTGAGATAATGGAATCTTTTCTTCAATCAATTTTTGCCATTCAGACGCAGAATTAATGACGATACTCATAAAAGTTAACCTTCGATTTAATCTCTAGGTGGACAATATACAGCAGGGGGTTGGCCAATTAAAGGTGGCATTTCAGCAATGTCGGCAGCATTAATGGCGTGAATTTCTCCGGTTAAGTACCCATCATCATCGATTTGTTGAACTAGCGCTACCTCCAAAAACCAACCGGCAAAAACAGCTTCGATTGTACGGTCGTTTATTTTTACTTTTATAGGATGCCCTAGGTAGTCTCTTGTAAGTTTCATAATACTTTCTTCTTTAATTGAAGTGGCAATGACGCAGTAAAAAAATAGTAATTCAATTAAATAGTAGCAAAACAAAACGAAATGTTTATTTACAACTATTAATAAGCTAGTGTAGCGTAGTAAGAATAATTTAAATTTATGAAAATTGTGTTTGTTCTAAAAACTTATATGTTAAAGGCATAAATTATTGGCTTTTGATTCAAAAAATTAAAAATTTGAATGTTCACTAAATTTTTTTATTTTGTTAAAAATAGTAGTAAAAATAAGTATACAAAGTGGAGAGAAAGTAGCATGTCGTTGAAAAGTAAGGTAAAGGGATTGTGTTTGCTGACCTTTGCTATGGGAGTGAATGCTTCCGTTTCTGCAGATACGCGTTACAATATGACTGAAGGTGTAACCGATATCAGCAAAAGTGTTTTTCAAATGCACCAAAACGCGCTCTATATAGTCATAGGAATTGGGGTTGTTGTTTTTGGAGCGATGTTTTACTCGATTTATGCGCATCGAAAATCGAAAAATCCAACACCTGCTCAATTCCATGAAAGCACAACAATAGAAATTATTTGGACGATCATTCCTTTTATTTTGTTAATGTTTCTAGCGGTACCAGCGACATCAACACTTATAAAAATGTATGACACATCCGATGCTGATATCACCATTAAAATTACTGGTTGGCAATGGAAGTGGCATTACGATTATCTGGATGAAGAAATCGAATTCTTCTCTAATCTTTCAACATCACAACAGAAAATCCGTGCCAAGCTGGATGGTGGTGAAGCTTTATCGTACCAAGAGCTCGGTGAAAATTATTTGTTAGAAGTTGATAACGAATTAGTTCTTCCTATCAACAAAAAAATACGCTTCTTAGTAACTGCTGAGGATGTGATTCACTCTTGGTGGGTTCCTGATTTCGCTATCAAGAGAGATGCGATTCCGGGTTTCATCAATGAAGCTTGGACTAAAATTAATGAGCCAGGAACCTATCGAGGTCAATGTACCGAGCTTTGTGGAAAGGACCATGGATTCATGCCCGTTGTTGTCAAAGCGGTTACTGAAGAAGAATATGTCCAATGGCTTGCCGATAAAAAACAAGAAAAAATTGAAGCAGCAGAAGCTGCAAGGCTCGCAGCTCTCCAAAGTTGGGACAAAACCAAGCTGATGACTTTAGGTCAATCGGTTTATGAAGCAAAATGTGCGATGTGTCATGGCGTTAATGGTGAGGGTGGTATTGGTAATGCAATAACAGGCAGCGTTGTGACTAATGGTCCAACGGATGCACATATCGACATTGTATTTAATGGTAAAGCCGGTAGTGCTATGCAAGCTTTCAAAGCACAATTAACGTCTGCTGAAATCGCCGCGGTACTTACGTATCAACGTAATGCGCTTGGTAATAATGTGGGTGATTTGATTCAACCAGCTGATATTGAAAAATTACGATAGGAGTTAGCATCATGAGTGCAGTGATAGAAACGCAAGAACATGCTCATCATGACCATCATCCCAAAGGGATAAAACGCTGGTTGTTTTCGACGAATCATAAAGACATAGGTACTTTGTATTTATGGTTTTCTTTTATTATGTTTCTTATCGGCGGTTCGATGGCATTGGTAATACGCGCCGAACTTTTCATGCCTGGTTTGCAATTTGTTGAACCCAACTTTTTTAATCAAATGACCACAGTGCATGGGTTGATTATGGTCTTCGGTGCCGTTATGCCAGCATTTACTGGACTCGCCAACTGGATGATTCCATTAATGATTGGAGCACCCGATATGGCATTGCCTAGGATGAATAACTGGAGCTTTTGGATTTTACCTTTTGCTTTTATTATTTTGATTAGTTCTTTGTTTATGGAAGGTGGTGGACCAAACTTTGGTTGGACATTTTACGCACCATTGTCAACGACCCAAGGTCCTCCTAGTACAGACTTCTTTATACTATCTATGCATATCATGGGTGTTTCGTCCATCATGGGAGCTATTAACATCATCGTTACGATCATTAATATGAGAGCTCCAGGAATGACTTTGATGAAAATGCCATTGTTCGTCTGGACTTGGTTAATCACCGCATTTCTTCTCGTTATGGTAATGCCTGTTTTGGCGGGTGCAGTAACGATGATGTTGACCGATAGGCATTTCGGAACCAGCTTTTTTGAGGCCGCTGGTGGTGGTGATCCTGTGCTATTTCAGCATATATTTTGGTTCTTCGGTCATCCAGAAGTTTACATAATGATTTTGCCTTCTTTTGGGATTGCTTCTGCCATTATCCCTACTTTTGCTCGAAAACCTTTGTTCGGTTATGCTTCTATGGTTTATGCAACCGCTTCAATTGCCTTTCTATCATTCATCGTCTGGGCGCACCACATGTTTACAGTAGGTATGCCTTTAGCGGGCGAGCTTTTCTTTATGTACGCCACCATGTTGATTGCGGTACCCACCGGTGTAAAGGTTTTTAATTGGATAGCTACTATGTGGGAAGGTTCGATGACATTCGAAGCTCCTATGCTTTTTGCGCTAGCTTTTGTAATTTTATTTACCATAGGTGGTTTCTCTGGCGTTATGTTGGCAACAGCAACAACAGACTTTCAATATCATGATACCTATTTTGTTGTAGCGCATTTTCACTATGTACTTTTCCCTGGAGCAATATTCGGGACTATGGCTGCTGTGTATTATTGGCTGCCTAAATGGACGGGTCACATGTATAACGAGAAACTCGCGAAAATTCATTTCTGGTTATCCATTATTGCTGTCAATGTTACCTTCTTTCCGATGCACTTCTCCGGTTTAGCAGGCATGCCGAGACGGATTCCAGACTACAATCCTATCTTCGCTGATTTTAATCAGTGGTCGAGTATTGGTGCCTTTATGCTGGGCTTTACACAATTATTGTTCCTCTACATTGTTATTCAGACGATTCGAGGGGGTAAAAAAGCGACTTCACAAGTGTGGGAAGGAGCCGATGGTTTAGAATGGACTGTGCCATCTCCAGCACCTCATCATACCTTCGATACGCCCCCTGTCGTGAAATAGGTAGGGGTGAGCTAGCTATGACTACCAAGCGACACCAGCAAGTCAGCTATTTGATTTTATTAGCTTTCGGCATGTTTGGTTTTGGATATGCCTTAGTGCCTCTATACGATGTTTTTTGCGAGATTACTGGGCTCAATGGAAAAACGGGCGATCAAGTGGTTTATGATGAATCCATAACCGTCGATGAGAACAGAAAAATTACTGTCGAGTTTATTGCGCAAGTTAATCGTGGGATGCCATGGGAGTTTGAACCCCTTGTAAAACGCGTCGAGGTGAGCCCTGGTGAACATCGCATTGTGAGTTTTCGAGTCGCTAATCCTTCAACAGAACAAATTGTAGGACAAGCAGTGCCTAGTGTAGCTCCAGGCTTAGCAGCTAATTATTTTCATAAAACAGAGTGTTTTTGTTTTAATCAACAAATGCTTGCGGGCGGCATGTCGATGGATATGCCTCTCAAATTTTATATTGACCCGACTATTCCTGATGATATAAAGCGTTTAACTTTGTCTTACACGCTGTATCAAGTGCAAGCAACACTCTAAATTATAAACGAATGTATCGATAAAAAATTTAACCTTGATAGACGGAGAATTTACGTGTCAACCAAGCCTGAAAGTTATTACGTGCCTGCACAAAGCTATTGGCCCATTGTTGGTTCCGTTGCTTTGTTTCTTATGGCTTTTGGCGGAGCCAGTTTAATTCATGAATCAACATCTCTTTACCAAGCAGAAACCAATATGGGGTTTCTTTTTTACATAGGACTTTTTATTTTATTGTTTATGTTTTGGGGTTGGTGGCGTGATGTTATTAACGAGTCCATGCAAAATTTGTATAGTGATCAAATGGACCGTTCCTTCCGACAGGGAATGATCTGGTTTATCACTTCTGAAATTATGTTTTTTGCCGCTTTCTTTGGTGCTCTTTTCTACGTAAGAAACTTGGTGATTCCATGGTTAGGTGGAGAAGGAAGTGGACTCATGACTCATAATATTTTGTGGCCTGAATTCATCGCACAGTGGCCATTACTCTTGACACCTGAAGGCGAAACCACACAAGCAATGAAACCAACTGGCTTACCATTGTATAATACTATTATATTACTAACATCCAGTATTACGTTAACGATAGCCCATCACGCACTTAAAGAAAATAATCGCAAGAAGCTTATAGGTTTTACTGGTCTTACCGTATTGCTTGGATTAATCTTCTTAACACTGCAAGTCGAAGAGTATATTCATGCTTATGAAGATTTAGGCTTAACCATGGGATCTGGTATTTATGGTTCAACCTTCTTTCTTTTAACGGGGTTCCATGGTGCGCATGTAACGATAGGTACCATTATGTTAATTGTGATGACTTGCCGTTGTGCAGTAGGGCATTTCACTTGGCAAAACCAATTTGCTTATGAAGCAACGGCGTGGTATTGGCATTTTGTTGATGTCGTTTGGGTTTTCTTGTTTATCTTTGTGTATTGGTTATAAATCAATAGCATTAATCGATCAGCTTTGCGTGTTATCGATTTGCGGTAATCCGTGAGGCTGTAAATCGCCAGTGTATGCACCGATGATGAGCATAATCACTAATAATACTGAGAAAAAAACGCGCCATTTTAAGGCGTTAACCGTTTTAAAGGAATTATCGCGCTCTCTAACAAGAAAAAATAAACTACGAAATAAACTGACAAGTATACATATCATTAATATAACAATACTCAATTTTATCAGCATTAAATTTTCCTCAATAGTGAATAAAAATTAATAGTAACAGAAACGCAGACTTAGCGTTTGTTTATTTTGAAGTACTATGTTTCTCAATATACGTAAAATAACACTCATTGTATTGTGTTTACTGGTAAGTCTTTTGTGTGCGCGATTGGCGTTTTGGCAGATTCAAAGAGCACAACAAAAAGAACAAGAACAAAAAACGTTTTCAGCGAAGACACAATACATAGAACTACAGCAAAATTTATCAAGTCAACTTGAGGATTTTCAAGGTGTTAAAATTCTTGCGGTCGGTGTTGAACCTTATCATGTATTGCTTGATAATCGTACTCGCAATGGGCAAGTAGGCTTCGAACTCTTATCACTGGTTAAAGATATTAATAGCCAACAATATCTGTGGTTAAATAGAGGATGGCTCCCTGCGCATTTACACCGCGATACATTGCCGAGTTTTACTCAAATAAAAAAACCTCAAATGATCAAAGGACGTTTGATAACACCTCAATCCTCCTATTGGTTACCTGAATTAAAAACAACAACCGATTGGCCGGCTGTCGCCGTAAGTGCAAAAAATGATGGAATAACACAATTTATAGAAAACAAATTGCGTATTCATGTTTTACCGCAAATTATGTATGCTGAACAATTACCTTCAAGCGTTCAACCTGAAACTGTATTGTCCAATGAAAAAAATAGTTTTCAACAAACGGTATTATATAATACACAATGGCATTTTAAAAAAGCTAACCCTGATAAGCATTGGGGCTATGCTTTTCAATGGTCTGCACTAAGTCTTCTCATCTTGATTTTGATGGTTTGGCGAATTTTTTTTACTACACCAGGAGTAAGTCATGCAAAATAAAATAACATTGCTAATGATTATGGTGATTTTTACAGCCCCTGTTTTATTGGCTAATCTTGCCTACTTTGGCGATTGGGCTGAAGGAAGAAAAACGGTCAATAAAGGCAGTTTAATCAATCCACCTATACCGTTTTCTGAACTGATTACTGTGGATGGAACAATACAAAAAGAAACAACGCAAGTTGAGAATCAACGTTGGCGTATTATCTACTATTCTAGTGGCAGTAGGTGCGATCTTGTTTGTCGTAATACAGTCGAAATTGTTAAGAAGACTCATATTGCCCTAGGAAAAGAATCATCGAGAGCGGAAGTTGTTGCTCTTGTTCCTGATGGTAACGATTGGAAAAAAGCATTGCAGTCTTTGGATATTAAAAATAAGCAAGCTATCAAAAATGTATCAACCAATACGAATACCTTATCAGAAGGCATTTATATTGCTGATCCTCTCGGTTTTGTTGTACTTCATTATTCAAGTCCACAGAACGATGAAACTCATAAATACCGAATATTTAAAGATATTCTCAGTGATCTGAAAAAATTAATGAAATATTCTTCTGTGGGATAGGATGTATTTGAACGATGAAAAAAATAAAAATTCTTTTATTACTAACCACAGTTTTAGCTTATGGTGTGGTATTGAAGGGTGCATATACACGATTAGTTGATGCAGGTTTAGGGTGTCCTGATTGGCCAGGTTGTTATGGCTATGTATTACCTCCATTAACTGATCAACAAACCGAGATTGCCAATAATCTTTATCCTGAAAGGCCATTTGAAGAAGAAAAGGCGTGGCCTGAAATGATACATAGGTATCTAGCCTCGTTATTAGGCTTTTTAATTATGGTGATTGCCTTTGTTTGTTGGCGAAAAAAAGAGGAAGGTTATCCTTATCGTATTGCACTTTTGCTGGTTCCTTTAGTGATTTTTCAAGGCGTTTTGGGGATGTGGACGGTGACTATGGGGTTATTTCCTCCGATTGTGGTTGCCCATTTATTGGGTGGGTTTCTTACAGCTTCCTTGCTCACCTTAATGACATTAAGAATTTTTAAAGCCATCCCTCAATGGCCTGAAGCTCCTTTCTCAAATAGAAATAAGCTCCCTAAAAGTATGCAGCATCTTGCGTTAGTGGCTTTAGTTGTTGTTTTGTGTCAAATAGCGCTTGGGGGATGGACGAGCGCAAACTATGCTGCACTTGCTTGTTTAGAGTTGCCTGTGTGTCATTCGGGTTGGATAAATCAATTAAACTTTACGGAAGCATTTTCAATAACGACGGTGTCTTCTGGGAACTATGAATATGGGATATTAAGTGAAAATGCTAGGATAACTATCCATGTCCTGCACCGCATGGGAGCCATACTAACGACCATGGTATTAATAGGTTTAGCATGGCAATTATTAAAACAAGATACGCTGCTTAAAAAGCAGTTTCGTATTCTAGGTAGTATGTTACTGATTGGGTTATGCATACAAATATTGCTAGGTATTGGTAATATTGTATTGCATTTGCCTTTAGCAATTGCGGTTGCACACAATGGTGTAGCATTAAGTTTGTTAGTTTTGTTGTTAGTTATTAATCTAACACTACGTCATTCAATGAAAGCATATAGGGTATAGCCATGTATAAAGCGATAGGTTTTTTCCAGTCATCAATCACTTTTCCTTGGCAAGATTATTTTGCATTATGTAAACCTAAAGTTGTCGCATTACTTTTGTTAACAGCTGTTGTTGGCATGGTGTTAGCGTTGGACCCCAATAGCACAATGCTTTATGCGTTACCCAAAGCATTTGTTGCTCTGTTAGGGATTGGTCTAGCAGCCAGTGCAGCAGCAGCGATTAATCATCTTGTTGATCGAAATATCGATGCAAAAATGGCAAGAACAACAGGCAGGCCAATACCACAGGGTAAAGTAAAACCCCGAAACGCATTGGTGTTTGCTTTCGTACTGACCATCATTTCCATGTCGATGTTATATTTTTTGATTAATCCATTGACTGCGATTCTCACATTGTTTGGTTTGTTAGGTTATGCTGTGGTATATACCGTCTTTTTAAAACGCGCTACTCCACAAAATATCGTGATTGGAGGTTTAGCGGGCGCATTACCACCTTTATTGGGTTGGACGGCAATGATGGAACCTGCACAAATCCAAGGCGAGCCTTTATTGTTAGTACTTATCATTTTTGCCTGGACGCCTCCACATTTTTGGGCATTAGCGATTCATAGAAAAGAAGACTATGCCAAGGCGGGTATTCCTATGCTACCTGTTACTCATGGAGAAAACTTTACAAAAACGTGCATTTTACTGTATACCGTTTTGTTATTGGCAATAACTTGGTTACCTTACTTAATTAAAATGACAGGAATCGTTTATCTACTGTCTGCTAATTTGCTGGGCGCTTGGTTTCTTTACTACGTTTTAAAACTTAAAATTCAACCCGAAGAAAAAACGGCAATCAAAACTTTTATGGTATCAATTTATTATTTGTTATTACTATTTGTTGCATTGTTTTTTGATCATTTTTACAAAATATACCTCATATAAAAAATTTTGATATCATGAACGAACAAAAAAGAAAAAAAAATACCGTTAAAGGTTACGTTTGGTTAATGCTGAGTGCTGTATTTGTCGCTGGTGTTTGGTTTGCTAACTTTTCTATGGAGCCCGTTAAAAAAAAATCAGTCAGTGAAAAAAAATTACAACAAGGATTTATTTTTCCTGAACGTGTTCCATTACCTCAAGGCGTTACTCTACGAAATCAAAACAATGAAATTGTTCATTCAGAACAAATCAAAGATAAATGGCAATTAATTTTTCCTGGTTATACCTTTTGTCCAGATGTTTGTCCTACAACATTGAATGTTTTGAGCAAAGTGTATAAGGAGCTGAGTGAGGAAGAAAAGCGCCGCGTAGATTTTGTGCTTTTATCGGTTGATCCGAAACGCGATACACCTGAACGACTTTCCGAATATTTGAATTTTTTTAACGCTGATTTTAAAGGTTTAACGGGTACTGAGAAAGCGATACAAAAAATCACTTTTGGTATGGGAGTTGTTTACAATAGAGCGATGGAAAACGATAAAGATGGGAATTATGCTGTTGATCATACGTCGAAGTTGTTTGTCTACGATCCGCAAGGTAGAAGAGTAGCAATACTCAATCCTAGTGTGAATCCTGGCGGTACCGGCTTTGAGTCACAAGTTGTGCTTGCTGACTTAAGGCGAATTCTTCATTAATGCCTTTATTTTAGTTAACGACCGCTTATTTTTTTGCATGGCTATTTTAATTTGTTGAATTCGCCATGCCCAAAAATTCATATAACCAATTAATCCTGCCACTACACCGACAATAAAAAGACTCCAAGCGAATTCGTTTAACATAGTCATATGAAAAAAATTCGAGAAGCCTAACCAAACCAAAAGGAATCCAATTAAGGAAGAGATAAATCCATAAAATAAAAGTTTTAGAGATTTTATAGGTCCACGAAGCCACATTTGAGCTTGCCTCTGCTTGTTATCAAATATGAATACTCAGTATAGTATATTTCAATGAAATAAAACGCATTGAATATTAGACAAAATTGTTATAAGTTTTTGTTGGTATTGGAAAATATTCCATTTTGAACGATTGAGTTATTCATAACCTTTTTTAGAGATAAAACGAGCTTGATGGGCATTTCTCTCAATAATCGATTGCTGAACATCCAGCCTTACCCGTGGATGCATGCTATCGACATGAAAAAATTGAGCGTTTATTTTGTTTTTTGGTGCTATACCACTCTGGCATACAGTGTTGAAGAGTTTGGTTTTTACAAAATGGAGGATGATTCAAATTTCACTCCTAATTACATCAACCAAATTATCCAAGATAAATACGGTTTTTTGTGGATTGCCTCTAAAGATGGCTTATATCGTTACTCAGGTACCGAATTTGTGCCTTTTATACATGATCCTTTTTTACTTTCATCGATTCCAAGTAACGATGTTACGGATGTGATTGAAGACAATAATGAAGGCCTTTGGATTGGTACTGCGGAAGGACATGTCGCATTTTTAGAACCAAACCATCAGAAATTCCATTCCATTGACCTATTTAAAGATAGCAATACCGATAGTGCACAACTCAAGGTCATTAACTTATTCCAGGCGAGTGACAACCGCCTATATGTGGGGACTGAATATGGGATTTTTATCTATGATCCCAAAACCAAAGATATTGTAACCATTCGGCCTAACCCTATTGAGCCTTTATCAATTCCAACAGGCTTAATTTTAAGCATCCAACAAGATTCCCGAGGAAAAATTTATTTATTGACAACTGATGGTATAGGAATTTTAGAAGGTAACGAATTTTATTCTTTAGGTCATCTTTTGTTCGATAAAACGGGTTTTGATAATTTGCAATTTACCACACTTTTTATTGATAGTGACAACTCTTTATGGATAGGCACGCAAGAACACGGCTTATTTCATTACTATCCAATCAATGAACGTCTTGAGTTTTTTACAGACACAACGGATATACAAGTTCCAGACAATGCCATTAGTAGCATTTATCGTGATATCGAAGGAGCTTTATGGGTGGGTACAAAAAGCGGTTTATTAGGACGAATCAACTTAGCTGCTCGTGACTACAAAATATTTAAACGTAACCCTTTTGACACATTAAGTTTGCGAGCTACCGAAAGTATATCGACGTTATTCCAAGATGCTAGAGGTGCACTATGGATAGGAACAGATGGCAATGGTTTATTTAAATCACCATTAAAAAATCGAAAATTTCAGCGATTGACGCGTAATAATGAACTTCAGCATGGTTTACCGGGTAATATTATTTATGATTTAGAATATGATGCTCAAGGAGCAAGATGGTGGATAGTGACTAACATGGGCTTATCTTGTTATGTTGAATCAACCACCGAATTTAAGCATATCTCTAATTCACAACTATTCACTGCACCAGGTGATGAAAAAATAACCTTAGTTAAGCAGGTGGATCCAAACCATTTATGGTTAGCAACTAATATGGGACGCTTGATTGAATATCAAATCAAAACAAAAGCGTATAAAGAATTAGATATCTTTGGTGAGCTTGGCGGTCAGTTTAACGAAAGAAAAATTGTTATGCTTGAAAAAGATAGGCTCCAACTCATTTGGATGAGTACTAATCATGGGTTACTGCAGATTGATCCGATTAAACACCAAGTGGTTAATGTTCTATTGGGTCGTGATGCGCAAGTGATGAGTATGCTGCATGATGAAATGGGGCAATATTGGTTTGGTACCGAAGGCGATGGATTAATTCGATATGTGCCTGAGACACAAGATTACCTCAAGTTTGTGCACATAGAAGGAAAACGAACGAGTTTAAGTAATAATACGATTTACAGCCTGATTACTGATCAAGAGAAAAATTTATGGATAGCCACAGCCAATGGACTGAATAAATTAACAGCCAACCAAATGTTGGCCAAATCTCCTGCATTTGAACCTTTCATGAAAGTTGGGAATATTCGAGCAGGGCGTATTTATGGTATCGCAACGGATGTCCATAACGCTTTGTGGATGAGTACAACCAATGGACTGATCAATTTCAATCCTTCTACGCACTATGCTGCGAATTACACAGTGCTAGATGGTTTAACATCCAGTGAGCATACACGTGTTTCTGTTCTAAAAACTGCGCAAGGAGATATTGCGTTTGGCACCAGTAGTGGAATTAATGTTGTCAAAAATCAAGAAGTTAAAATTAAAGTGAAACCAGCGAATATGCTACTTACCAATATACGTTTTGGTAATGAGTATCTTAAACAAAAATTTACACCTTGGCATGCATGGCATGAGCCCCAACTCGATAGCCACAATAATCAACTAACCGTTTGGTTTGCACAAACGGATTACAATCGACCTAAAAGAAATCAGTATCAATACCGCCTTTTAGGCTTAAATGATATGTGGTCAGAACCATCGGCTAATACCAATGCCATTTTTGCTAACTTACAACCGGGTCGTTATATTTTTGAAGTAAAAAGCTATGACGATGATATTCATCAAACATCAACACAAGCTGCATTCACTGTTTTGTCACCGCTCTACCAACGTTGGTGGGCAATTGCGATGTATTTTATTGCTGTGGCGTTATTAGTTTTCCTGATTGTGTATCGTCAACAAAAAAGAATTTTAGAGCAACAATACATTAATGAGCAGTTAAGTCGTATTGATAAATTAAAAGATGAATTTTTAGCCAATACCTCACACGAACTAAAAACACCACTCAATGGGATTATTGGTTTAGCTGAATCACTGATTGAAGGTGTGGCGGGAGAACAAAATCAACAGACTAAAAATCATCTGAATTTGATTGCGCATAGTGGAAAACGTTTATCTCATTTAGTGGGAGAAATTTTAGATTTTAAAAAAATCACTTATCATAATTTACAACTATTACGCGAACCAGTGATTTTGAAACCTGTAGTTGAAATTGTCTATACGTCTTGTCAAACGCTGATAAAAAACAAAAAAATAAAATTAGTGAATGCGATAACACAAGATTTGCCACCTATTCATGCTGATAGCAATCGCTTGCAACAAATTTTATATAATTTAATTGATAATGCCATAAAATACACCGAAGTTGGAGAAATAACGATTTCTGCGGTGGCTATTTCTGAAGAAAAAATAGAGATATCTGTTTCGGATACAGGTATTGGAATTGATGCTGAAAATTTGAAACGTATTTTTGAACCTTTTGAGCAGGTTGAAGATAGCGTTACAAAAAAATACAAAGGCTCTGGTTTAGGTTTGGCAATATCTAAACAACTGGTGGAGTTACATGGTTCTCAATTAGAAGTGAGCTCACAATTGGAACGCGGATCACGATTTTCATTTGCACTGCCTATTGCCAATGAACTACCACAAGCTTTAAAAAGTCATTACCACTTATCAGGAAGAGTGAGCTCTAAAATACATACCGAGGTAGTACGTGATAATCTTACGGAACATGCACAAACGGCATTTAATGAAGGGGCATTTGAACCGAGTTATAACGGAAGAGTGTTAATTGCTGATGATGAACCTGTTAACCGACAAATCATCAGTGATATTTTGTCATTAGAAGGATTTGAAGTTATTCAGGCTCATGATGGCAATGAGGTTCTAGATACGCTATTTAAAACAGGGCAAAATAATTTTGATCTCGTTATTTTGGATGTAATGATGCCAAAGCTTTCTGGCTTTGATGTCTGCAAAGCCATTAGACAGCACAAAACGCCCATCGAACTACCCATATTAATGGTATCAGCAAAAACGCGTCCTGAAGATATTATGACGGGATTAGAATGTGGTGCCAATGATTACATTGCTAAACCGATAGAAAGAAAAGAGCTTATCGCGCGTGTCAAAACTTTGGTGTTACTGCGCGAAGTGGGAGAAGCTCGTAGAGAGAAACATCGCGTTACGACTTTAGAACAAGTTATCCAACAACTGGGTAAGTATTTCCCTAAAAGTGTTGCTGAAAAAATACTCGCTGAAGATAAAAGAGATGCATTAGCACCCACAAGGCGGATGATTACTGTTCTTTTTTCTGATTTAACAGAGTTTACAACCTTAACGGATCGATTTGAGCCGGAAGTTATTGTCAGATTGCTCAACGAATATCTCTCTGAGATGGGAGTCTTAATTGAACATCATGGTGGCATTCTGAATGAAATATTAGGTGATGGCTTGGTCATTTTGTTTGGTGCTCCCAACGAGCAAGATAAAGTCGAGCAAATTGAGTCAAGTATTAAATTAGCCATTGATATGCAAAATAAAATGCAAGAGTTGGCTAACCAATGGTTAGAAGAAGGCATTGACCACCATGTTCAGTTGCGTATTGGCATTCATCAAGATTTTGCGACAGTTGGCAATATTGGCGCACAAAATTTCTTAGCCTACAGAGCGGTAGGAAGTGCCGTGAACCTATCCGCGCGTTTACAATCTGAGAGCCCAGCAGGCGGTATTGTGGTCAGTTATCCGCTGTATATTCAAATGAAAGATAAGTTTAGTTTTGGTGAATTAAAAGAAAAAATATTTAAAGGTTTTATGCATCCCCATCGCTATTGTGAAGTTAATATTAGCAAAAAAAATTCAATAGCAAAGTTAAATAAAAGCTAATCCGTCATACAAGCTTTCTCTACTTGTGATGAATAACACATATTGATTATTGGTCTGCATCATCATAATAAAACAGGAAATTTTGGTATATAAAATCAATTTCACCTGGATAAATCTGTTTTTTATCGTGATTTTCTAACTTTGCTATTCGATGTCCAAACTCTTTTTTATAACGCCACCTCAATAAAATTGCTATGATCACACTATTCGTATCGTACTAGCATTTCAGTTAATTTAGGGATGAGTGGCTAAAATGAATAAAATAAATACAACATTGAATGTTTGCCTAATTCACTCATCACGTCTTGAAATTAAACGATTTGAAAAAGTGATTAAAAAAGCATTTTCTTGTGTTGATGTAGTTCACTATCATGATGTTCTCAATATCAATTTTAACTTTATTCCTAATGTGATATTTGTTGATGTCAATTTTTTTGATGAACGGCATAAAGAATTAAATAAATGGATTCGTAGTGTCGATGCATTAAAAAGTATACCTATTATTGTTGTCACCCGAAAAAATGTCGATGTGGAAAAATTTCTTTTCGACTACGGATATTCTGATTTGGTTGCTCGCACAGTAAGTAGTGAAGAACTTTTAATAAAAGCCCAAGTGCATTGTAAATATGCGCAATCATCAAGTCATTTGATACGTGACAATGATAAGTTAAAACTGTCAACATCCCGTCATTTAGAAACGATTAGTTATCAGAAAAATCAGCTTAAGCATTCATTAGAAAAAGAAATAGAACTGTTAGATGCCAATAATATACTCAATGTAAAAAACAATAAAATTGTAGAACTGCTCGATGTGAATGTTTTTGAGTGGCATTTAGATTCTGATATCGCAACTTGCAATGCGAACTTTCAAAAGTTATTTGAATTATCACAAACGACAATCATAGATTTTAAGCCGCTGCTAATTGAAAAAATGAGTTCTAATGACGATAAAAAACGCTTTTTACAATTAATGTCTGCTCTGCAAGAAGAAAAGTTAGCTGCTATTAAAAGTGATTTTCATTTTAAATCTTGCTTGGGCTGTGTCGATGCTATGCGCTT
>JBCCZV010000078.1:0-17685 GCA_039187085.1 Pseudomonadota bacterium | reverse complement strand
TTTTAAAAAACTAATGATTTTTACCTACAATTAATACTAAATATTATTGAATATTGACCTAGGCTCGCGCAAATATGCGCTTGAAAACTAAAAAAATGTTATAACAAGAAAGCGTTAATTATTCATTGTAAGCGTTTATTTGAGCTAGTAACCATGTTGAAGTGGCATATTTTGTGTGTTTTTTTATGGTGTAACATCTGTTTAGGTCAAAAAAAAGAATCGGAACCTGCGATTTCGGTTATTTTTCCTAAAGCATTAGGTCGCGATCAAAAAAACTCTTATCCCTATCAATTGATAGGACTGGCACTGGAAAAAGCAAAGGTTAAAGCTGAAATCACCTTATCAAAAAACTACATTTCTGATGAAGTCGCTCATCTTATTTTATCTAAAAATGAAAAAACGATTTCGGTTATGTATTCTGGGACACGCCAAGTCCTAGAAGATACATTACTGCCAGTTCGAATTCCTATTTTTGGTGGCTTACTGGGTTATCGACTTTTTTTCATTAATAAGAATGATGAACTTCAGTTCAGTCAAATAAAAACGTTAAAAGATTTGCAGAAAAAAGTTGCCGGACAAGGAAAATTTTGGCCGGATGTTTCTATTTTGCGTGCTGCTCAATTGCAAGTGCGAACAGCGCCTTATCATCAGCTTTTTAAGTGGGTACAGCAGCGTGAAATTGATTATTTCCCTAGAGGCATAAGTGAAATATTTGGTGAGTATGAAAGGCGAAAAAACGAATTTCCGTTATTGTCTATTGAGCCTAATATCATACTCGTTTATCCATTGACTTCTTTTTATTTTGTATCTCGCCAAAACCCAGAATTACATGCTCTCATCGAACGAGGACTTAAACAAGCGCATCGTGATGGCAGCTTTAAAGCTTTTTTCAATGATCATCCAGAAACGCAAAAAATTTTAAAACGTTCTAATATCAAACAACGCATCAAAATTCATATCAACAACCCAGAATTAACCCATGAAACGCGTAATATACCCAGAGTTTATTGGTACAATGATACTTGGTAATTTTTTTAAGAAAAAACAATAACATAAAGCATGGCTGCTAGGAGATTACCTGCCACAACCCCAACCACGGGTAGACGCCAAGTTTCTAAGGCTAACAAAGTTAATAAAACCCAACAAACATCCCACACTGATAAAACGGTGTGTTGCCATATGGGTTGATATAAAGCAGCGGCAAGAAGCCCAACCATAGCGGCATTGATACCCGCGATGGTTTGTTGCATTTTGAGGTTGTAGCGGATTTTTTCCCAATAAGGTAACAAGCCCCAAACAAGAAAAAAAGAAGGCAAAAAAACTAAAGTTAAGCAAATAACAGCGGCAAGAATAGGAGAGTTTGGAATTGAAGCTCCGATGTAAGCTGAAAAGGTAAATAATGGACCTGGAAGCGCTTGTGCCGCACCATAACCTGCAAGAAACGTATCTAAATCCAACAAACCTGTATCGACCACTTCACTTTGTAACATCGGAAGCACAACATGTCCCCCCCCAAAAATTAAACAACCAATCCGGTAAAAACTGTCAGCCAGTTGCAGCAAAAGTGATTCTGAAAATAAAGTGCCGATATAGAGACCAATAAGCACCAACAACAATGCCATCAATGCGTAAGAACCTGCACGTGGGCTGGCAAAAGATAATATTTGTCTGTGTGGTGAAGGAGGGGGAGCCGGCAAGCATGTGATACCAACAAGGGTTGCGATCAGTAAAATGATCAATAACGAACTAAATCCAGGCAGAACCAGTGTAAAACAGCAGCTCGCAATCATTAGGGTGAAAGTAATACGTGTCTGACAAAAATGTTTGGCCATACCATAAACCGCTTGGATGACCACAGCAACCGCACAGACCTTTAAACTTTGCACAACCGCATTAGGTAAAGAAAACGTTTGCGAAGCAATGCCAAGAGCTAAAATGGTCATGATAAGTGCCGAGGGTAATGTAAAACCTAGCCATGCACAAACACCACCACGATAACCGCCCAATAAAGAACCTATAGCAATCCCCACTTGGCTACTGCCGGGACCAGGCAGACATTGACACAATGCCATTAATTCAGCATAACTTCCGTCATCTAACCAACGTTTTTTGGTCACAAACTCTTGTCGAAAGAAACTCAGATGAGCAGCGGGACCGCCAAAGGAAGTCAGCCCTAAGCGAAAAAACAGAAAAAAAATGGCGAGTGCACTCATGGAAACGGTGCGTGGAGTATCTTGTGTGTGTGGTGAGTTCATGACAGATGGATGCACTTTTCTCAAAGTGCACAAGCATAACGAGACTCAGAATATTTATCTAGGTTAAAGTACGCTGTGTCTCAAAGATCATAAAAGTGTTAAATGTTCTAAAGCGCGATACGTTGGGTTTTAGCAATCACTTCATCGTTTGAGGCAGAGAGGGTTTTCAATGATTTTCGTGATTCAGTCCAATTCAATAAAGCAATACGACCGTTAAAATCTTCGGTTAAGGCCGTACAGCTTTCTACCCAGTCACCATCATTACAATATAAAATACCTTCTTTGACCAAAATTTCTGCCTTATGGATGTGTCCACAAATCACGCCATCTAAACCGCGCTTTTTCGCTTCGTGAATGGCCGCGTTTTCAAAGATTTCCACCGCTTCACGAGCGTTCTTAACGTGTGTTTTGATATAAGTCGACAAAGACCAATAGTCAAAACCAAATCGACGTCGAATAAAATTACACCATCGATTCAAAAACAATAAAAAATCATAAGCATGATCGCCAATAGCTTGATTGAGCCAACTCAAACGTATGTGGCTATCTAAAGCATCACCATGAAAAAGCAAGAGTTTTTTCCCGGCGGCTGTTTCATGAACAACTTCGTGTCGAATGTCTACATTACCCCAATTTTGGTCGGCATAATCACGAAAGGTTTCATCATGATTGCCAGGAATATAAACGATTCTGGTGCCGTTATTCGCTAGCTGATTGATTAACCGAATCACCTCATAATGAGCGGGTGGCCAAAACAAACGTTTTTTAAGTGACCATAAATCCACTATGTCGCCCAGAAGATACAATACTTCACAGTCAATTTTTGAGAGAAAATCTAATAAAAACTCCGCTTTACAATCTTTATAGCCGAGATGGACATCCGATATAAATACTGTGCGGCATTTGAGTTTTTGCGTGTGAATTGGTACTTCCATAGACTTCCCCTAAGCTTTCGTTTTCGAAAGCCTAGTGGTCATTTATGACAATCAAACGACACTCAGAGGATACTTTGTTGACATTAGGTTCTGTGGGCTGAACAAAGAAATTGTCAGCAATTTTTGTGATTCGTTTAACCTATAACTATACTTTTGTAAAACTTAGTTTTTTTCTAACGTCGAAAGTTTTTATTCCAATATCGAGGTCAACTATGAAGTCTGTGAGTTTGGAAACCACAAATGCTACACAACAGGATGTTGCCATTATTAAAGCTATTTCGCGTGTGCAAGCGATCATCGAGTTTGATTTGAATGGTCATATTCTCACCGCTAATCAAAATTTTTTGCAAGCCATGGGATATACGCTGGATGAAATTAAGGGTAAGCATCATCAAATATTCGTGGATAGTGTCTATGCCAACAGCTTGGAGTACCAAGCGTTTTGGCAAAAATTGCGTAATGGTCAATTCGAAACGGGTGAATATAAACGGCTTGGTAAAGGTAATAAAGAAGTTTGGATTCGTGCTTCTTACAACCCAATATATGATGAACAAGGCAAACCAGAAAAAATCATAAAATTTGCAACGGATGTGACACAAGAAAAACTGCAATACTCGGACTTTCAAGGTCAGATTGATGCTATCAGTAAATCACAGGCTGTGATTGAATTTAATATGGATGGTACCATTATCGTAGCGAATGATAATTTTTGTAACGCTATGGGATATAGCTTGCATGAAATTCAAGGGCGACATCACAGCCTGTTTGTCGAAACACAGGAAAAATCTTCACTGGAGTATCAGCAGTTTTGGGATAGTTTGAATCGAGGTGAATTTAAAACCGGTGAATTTAAACGTTTTGGAAAGCATCGTAAAGAAGTGTGGATACAGGCCTCCTACAACCCAATTTTGGATTTAAATGGTAAGCCTTTTAAAGTGGTTAAATATGCTACCGATATTACGGCGAATAAAACGGCTGTTAAAACGATTAGTGACTCTTTATTGGCTTTATCGGAAGGCGAAATCCATGAGACCTTGGACCAGCCTATGCTTGGGGAGTTTGAAATACTACGCTCAGCGATGAACTCCACATTGGAACGTCTTTACAACATGATTAAAGACATCAATATGAGTGCAACCGTTGTGAATTCTGGTGCACAAGAAATTCAGACTGGCGTCTTGGACTTAAGCCAACGAACGGATGAGCAAGCTTCTAGTTTAGAAGAGACGGCATCAGGTATGGAACAGCTCACCGCTACCGTCAGTCAAAATGCTAAAAATGCCGAAAACGCCAGTCGAGTGAGCGCTGAAACTACAACCAGTGCTGAAAAAGGTGGCGAAGTGGTGGGGAAAGCCATAGCGGCAATGAAAGAGATTGAGTCGGCCAGTAAAAAAATTGCTGACATTATTAGTGTGATTGATGAAATTGCATTTCAAACCAATCTATTAGCTTTAAATGCGGCGGTTGAAGCAGCACGTGCAGGGGAACAGGGTAGAGGTTTTGCTGTGGTTGCAGGAGAAGTAAGAAATTTGGCTCAGCGCAGTGCAGCGGCAGCAAAAGAAATCAAAAGTCTTATCAATGAAAGTGTCGATAAAGTTGAAGATGGCACCCGGCTTGTGAACCAATCCGGCGAAACTTTGGAAGACATTGTTGAATCGATTCGTAAAGTGAATCGAGAAATTGCCTCGATCTCTCAAGCAAGCCAAGAGCAAGCCTCTGGCATTAACGAAGTGAATACTGCTATTTCACAAATGGAAGAGATGACGCAACAAAATGCTGCTCTGGTCGAAGAATCATCGGCTTCTACAGAGCAACTTGCTGAGCAGGCGGAAAAACTGCTTGAATTAACCCAGTTTTTTAAAATCCATGCGACTCAGTAATAACAAAGCTAACGCCCAACACTGGCTTTCTCAAGTGCTGAGAATTGAAAAATAGCAAAACGGCCAAGTCCTATATTTTTACCCTTATTGAGTACAGGAGAACGATGCAATTCATTGACGGTAAAATAAATCTGATGGTTTGGGCCTATAGCAAAACCATCAGGCCAGCTGAGACTATCATTCGAAAATAATTCCACATATTGTCCATTGGGTTGAGTCATGCCAATGGCATTATTCGTAATCGCAGTAATGTAGACATTGCCACCATCATCCACAGCAATGCCATCTGATATGGGCTTGTCACCGTAGCGCTGTACTTTTTTGGCTAAAGCTTTAGCGCTGAGTGCCTCATTAAGTAAATCTTTTGTCGTGGCTCTATAGAGAGACAAGCCACTCATGGCGCCAAAATATACCCACTCATTTTTCGAATCGATAGTGATGGGGTTAACACCAATACGTGTAGGCTTTCCACCGGCTGTAATCACACGTTTGTCTATCACCATATCGATATCTTCAGGCTGTGTAAATGGCGTGCCTTCTAAAACACGTCTCACTTTACCGGTCTCTAGATCAACAACCAATAACGCTGAGTTCGAGCCACCTGCGGTATCAGTTACAAAGATAGCCTCATGTTTTCTGTCTACTGCTAAATCATTCAAAAAAGAATTTTTGGGAATGTGAGGTGCTGCTAAATAGATGATTTTGAACAGTGTATTTTTATCGAGATCCCAGCCGATTAATCGGCCAGCACGTTGATAAGCCGATGCTGTTTCTAACATCCACAGCACATTTTCTGTGTCAACCACAATACCCAAGACGGGATTTAAAGAAGCGCTGAAGGAAGCCGTGGGGTAGGGAGTCACTTTACCGTTTTTTTTCACTTCAACCACTTTATGTTCGGCACCATAAAAATGATGAGTACTCATAAAGATTCTTCCCTGACGAGAAATAGCGAGATTCCCTGGAGGGGTGCTGGCGTCGAAGCTATGAATTTTCTTAAAAGAATGCGGGGGTTCTTTTGCATAGAGAGACAGGCTACTCATCAAAGCTAAACCAATAAATACAGCAATGCGGCAATAATGTAATGAACGCATGTTTGTTCCTAGGGTTGATGTTTACAAATGGATGATAGAATACGAATAGTGTGCAATAGGGAAATCAATACTGCAACTCGTCATAAGATATTTAAAATAATGGCAATTCGTTAACAAATTCATGGTTGCAGATACTGGATGAAATTGGTTACAGTCATCTGGTGTGATGTTATAAAATTCACAATAAAAACATAAATAGGAGTTGACCTATGACCAAATCTTTTTTCTTATCGTTATTTTTCTTATCGTTACTTATACCAAGTTTTTCGTCTGTCGAAGCGGGAGGTTTTTACGGAGAGCGGCGTCAAGCCGTCAATACATTTTTCGAATCTGCAGCAGAAATCTTTGCGAATGGTTCAGAGTCAGCGCAAAATAATCTCCAAGCATTATTGTCCGATGATTTTAAACGTTACATAAAACCTTCCAGTCTTAACCAACCTGCTATTGATTGGGAAACTTGGCGTTCTGATATGGTTCGTTTTTCGCAAACCCTGTTTGATACCTTTGAAATTGATATTGAACGTATGACTTGGGGCAAAAATCGAGTGATTCTCGAAGCCAGTTCATCAGCCGACTTGATCGGTGGCGGAACCTACGGCCAAGAATATGTCTTTATTCTTGAATTCAATAGCGAAGGAAAAATATTTTCATTTACGGAGTATGTGGATAGCCTTTATTCAGCATGCTTCTTTGGATTGATTGATTGTAATTAATACTGCCTTTATCCAAGCTAACTTGATATGTTAAATAGGATGTATCAAGTTATTCAGTCATTAGAACGACTCATGATTGACTCTTAACGGTTCCTCATCTTAATCAATCGGAATTTGCAGAGTGACTTGTAAACCTTGTGTTTCGAGGTTGGTGAGTTGCATCTTACCTCCATGCAACTCAATAATCTCGCGACACAAAGTTAATCCTAGACCACTGCCTTTTTCTTTCGTTGAGTAAAAAGGTAAAGTTGATGAAGCTAAAATGGCATCACTCATCCCCGCTCCTTGATCAATAATAGCTATTGTATATTTTGACGCGTCAACCATTGCCTTGATAGTTATCGGTTGATCAGGTGCTGCTTCATGAGCATTTTTTAAGAGATTAATTAAGACTTGTTCAATTTGCGTTTGATCGGCAAAGATAGGTTGAGAGGGTAAGTCACCTTCAAAAATAACAGTAAACATCTGCGATAAAGGCGTGAGTAAATCGTCTATCATAAAATGAGATTTTATCGGTGTTTTTAATTTGGCTAAAGAACTATAGCTTTTTAAAAACTGATCAAGATGTTTAACTCTTTTGGATATGGTGGCAAACACTTGTTCCAAACGCTCCTCATTCAATGTGTTAGCAATCTGCTTACCGGAATAACACATACTGCTGATGGGAGCTAAAGAATTATTAAGTTCATGATTAATCACGCGCAAGGCTTTTTTCCAGGTAATTAATTCTTGTCGGTTTAAAGGTTCAGTGACTTTTTCAAATAAATATAAAGTGTGCGGCATTTGATTTAACGGAAAGTTAGAACAATTAACGTGCCAAGCGTGCGGTTCGGTCTGATCATGGGTGACTACGAAAGTGCTTTGTAAATTCGGTTGAGTGATCGCATCTCTCAAAGTATCAGGAAAGTGTTCAATAATCGACAGCCATTCAGAGCCTAATAGCGTATCAATACCTAATTGTTTTTCTGCTTCTTCATTGGCAAAAATCACATGGCCACGATGATTGACCAAGATAGCTAAAATCGGCGCAGCATTAATCACTTTGTTTAATAACATTTCTCGTTGATGAAGACGAATGCGTTCATCGTGAAGTTTGTCGACAAAATCATTAAATAATTGAAATAAAGCATGGTTTTCTTTGCTGGGTTGCTCATTGATTAACGAAAACGCATAGTTACCGTCTGCAAGATTCATCAAGCCGCTTTCTAAGCTGATAAAAACGTGTTTTCTTAGCTCTGCTTCATGGCGAATAACCCAGAAAAGCCAAACTAAGCAAGTAGTCGCAATGAAAATCAAACCCACAATATGTTCAGGAAGCAGTATCAATACACTGAGGCTTAATAATAAATTGATGGTGAGAATACGAATAAAGAAAATCACGATGATGGCTTAAGCTGGTATTTTGCGATACGACGATAGAGTGCTTGACGGCTCAATCCTAGCTCAGCGGCGGCTCGTGCTATAACCCAGTCGTGTTTATCCAACACTTTTTGAAAGTGTTCTTGTTCACCATGAATTGCCGTGATTGGATGAAGCTCGAAATCTTGCGGCGTTAGTGTTTTTTGTTCACCAAAAACTTTAGCACGTTGACAAGCATTTTCTAACTCACGTACATTTCCTGGCCAATCACGGTGTTTCAAGTAGGTTTGAGTTTCCATGGCTAATGTATGTTCATCACCAATAAAATGTGTCGCTAAAGCGACAATATCTTCTCTCCGATCATTTAAAGCCGGTAATGTTAATTCAAGTGCATTAATACGATAGAATAAATCTTCACGAAAAGTGCCATTAGCAATCGCTTGGGGTAAGTTAGCATTAGTCGCGCTGATAACTCGCACATCCACTTTTTGTGTGTCATTCGACCCTAGGCGTTCAAATTCACCAGTTTGTAAAACGCGAAGTAATTTCATTTGGCTTTTAAGGTTTAAATTGCCGATTTCATCCAGAAATAAAGTACCACCATTGGCCACTTCGAATCGGCCTTGTCGTTGTGTTTGTGCACCAGTAAAAGCGCCTTTCTCAGCACCAAATAATTCAGCTTCCATCAAGTCATCCGGTAAAGCCCCCATATTGACTTTAATAAAAGGTTTAGCAACACGATCCGAGTGCTGATGTATATAATCAGCTAATTTTTCTTTGCCAGAACCATTGGGGCCGGTAATTAATAGATTCATCGATGAATGAGCAACACGGGTTGCTAAGTTCATTAATTGAGCCATGACGTCACTTTGATAAATAAGGTTCGATGGTACGCGCTGCGAATGCATTATTTCTGATGGCGTTGAGATATGTTGTTCAATAACCCGCAGTAATTTATTATCATCCCATGGTTTGGTTAAATAATCGACAGCACCTGCTTTCACTAAAGCTACGGCGGATTCAATGTGGCCCCATGCTGTTAGCAACACAATAGGAAGATTAGGGTGTTGTTGCCGCAGATTAAAGAATAAAGTATTGCCTTCGCTGCCATCAGTCTGGTGATGTGAAAAATTCATATCCTGAATGACCAAGTCAATGGATTGTTGATTGGCCAAAATTAAACCTTCTTTGGCGGTTGCTGCCGTGACGACTCGATACCCTTGTAAATCGAGAAGCAGCTTGAGTGCTTCTAAAATATCTGGGTTATCATCAATAACTAAAATCGATGTCACTCTTTATCCTTATGCCTATTCATGATGTTTTTGTAGCAGCAATGGGAGGTATTTGCGCTGTTCGATAAGCAGGTAACCAACTGGCAACAAGTCCTGTCAATAGAATGATGCCATAAATAGAGACAAATTCAATCCAATGCGGTTTTGATAGGTTTAAAAATTGATTAAGCTGGATATTCATTGCCAGAGCGCACAACAAGCCGGGTATGAAAGCAGAAAGGGATATCAGCAGATTTTCTGCTAATACATAACGTAAAATATCGCTTTTCCTGGCACCTAGAGCCCGTCGTATGCCAATAAGATGAATCTGTTTGGTGACATGAAAATGAGCGTGCGCAAAACTACTGACTAAAGCGACTAAGAGCATCAAACCACATAACGCCACAAAAAGTTTTGAAGTGCCAACCTCATTCGCAAAAAAATCTGTATGCTCATCTTTGAGCGTATAAATGTTAGTGATAACTCTATCAGGGGTGTCTTTTAATCGAGCTGCCAGTGTTTTTTTAATACGAGGTATGGCTTGAGGATTCACTTTAAGAATATAATATTTTCTACCACTAAACACCAAGGCATCTTGATAAACGAAATGCGCAAAATATTTTGCTGAGCCATGGGCTTTGGGGTTGTACATAATATTCTCACTGACGCCAATGACTCTACCGCGATTGGTGAGCTGGCCAATAATAGACGCATTGGGCATTAAAAAATCAGCTAACGCTTGCGTGACGATAACCGTATTATCCGAGTCAGTATTAGCCAGTTTTTTATCGGCTACTGTAAAACCTCGACCTTCAATAATCGCTAAATCAAAGTTATCTAGACCTTGTAAATCTGTAGTGACCATAGCAATAGATTGTAATGCGGGATTTTTTGCTCCGGGTATTTGCATTTCAATCGTAGCTTTGGAATCAGCATGAGATAAAGGTGTTTGGTTATAAACAGCTACTGAAAAAACATCATCAATATTTTTTATGGCTTCAAAATCTTTCTGCTGTAAATCAGCATCAATGTCTGGTTTTTCTTTCCAGCGTTTACCAATAGCCGAAACACTCACGACCACATAAGCATCGGCCTGAATGCCGGTTTCGAATTGCAGTTGACGATTAACATCTAAAGTGAGTATCACGCTGTTACATAAAAGCCCTATAGTGAGTGCTAATTGTAGCACTAAAAGTAGCGTTACAAATTTACGGCGCATCAAAGAATGAAGTAAATATTTTATGTTCACGAAAGCCCCTACTTAATTTGTAATGCAATAGAATGACGATAAGTGGAATACACCGGATAAAAAGCAATCAGTAATGAACTGGATAAGGTTACACAAAAGCTAATGAAAAAACTGGATGGATCATATTCAATAATATGCGCCATACGTGGTAACAATTTGCTGGCGACGATTAAAAATAAATAACTGAGAAAAATCGCTATAATGCCTGCAATACTGCCTATCAAAAAACTTTCAGTAACGCTTTCAATATATAATTGGCGACGACTCACGCCGAGTGCACGCCGCAAACTGGTTTCAAATTGCGCTTTGGTTTGTTTAACTAATAACAAACTCGTCGCATTAAATAAGCAAACGACAAGGAATAAAAACGTCGCTAGAGTGAATGCCTGAATGTTACTATCAACAACTTGATTGATTGCCATCCAAGCTTTGACATCGTTGAGTTGATTGTTGATAGATAAGGGATGTTTACCTTGTTCTTTTAGGTGAGCACTGTAAGTATCCAAATAATCTTGAAATGCTTGTTTTTGCGATAAATCATTGAGCTGTACCCAGCTTTGTAAAAAATACACATTGCTGTTTCGTGTTTCCGACATTTTAGACCAATAGTCTAATGATATTGTCATGGATGACGGCATAAAATCATTATTGAGAGCGGTTTCTAATGGTAAATAAATATCTTCTGTTGGTGCATAGGTTTGACCATCATTGACATGATAGAATTTAGGTTTTAAATGCCAGGGTTTTAAGATACCGATAATAGTAAAAGATTTATTTTCAATAGTTAATGACTTACCAAGACTATTTTCTCCATTAAATAATAACTGATTGAGTCTATCGCTGATTACCACATGCTCTGGTGTCGATTGAGATTCTAAATGAATATCCCAACCACTTCCCCATTGAAAAGGTGCCATTGTCATTGCAAAAAAATCACCTGAAAATGCACGCACAGAAGCCGCATGCATTTTGTCTGAATTTGAGTCTGAATTTTTTGTATACACAGAAGCACGATAAGAAATCATGCCTTGGTCTGGGATAGCACTATTGAGAATCTGGCTGGCATCTTGATAGGTTAATAAATGAAAAGGTTCGTTAAATGGATCTTCAGATTGCCAAGTGTTTAAGCTGACATGAAATAGCTGCTCACTTTTTTCTGGAATAGGATCGGCATACATAATATGCAATAAGATGAGATTGACGGCCAACAAACTGGCTCCTAATGATAAAACCAATAGCGTTAACCCAGTCACTAAAGGCGCTTGCTTTAAGCTGCGCCAACCCAATTTAAACTGATAAAAAAGTAGAGACATCATAATAGTCATTGTCCTTGGTAAAATGATGGATACATCATTCTTGTTATAATGTTTTGGTAGCAGTAATGGGTGGTATTTGTGCGGTACGATAAGCAGGTAACCATGTTGCGATGAAACCTGACAGTACAATGACTGTATAAATCGCAAAAAAATCATCAAAATTCGGTTTAGAAATCGTCAAAAATTGACTTAATTGTATATTGATCAGATAAGAGCACAATATACCGGGTAGTAAAGCAATAGCCGACACGAGAATGTTTTCTATAAAGACATACTTAAGGATATCACTTTTTTTAGCGCCCAAAGCACGCCGAATACCAATCAATCGAATCTGTTTACTCACATGAAAGTGGGCGTGTGCAAAGCTACTGATAATGGCGACCAGCAACATCAACACACACAAAGTGATAAACATTTTAACACTACCTGTTTCTCTTGAAAAAAAGTTTTCATGAATATCTTGCAAACTAGCAATTCTCACAATGATTCTTTCTGGCGAATCTTTGAAGCGGTCAGCTCTTAATTTTTTTTCAATTTCTGGTATCAATGCAGGTTTACTGCGTACAATGTAAAATTTTCTCTCATAGCGATCGGTTGTTGGTTTAACAATAAAATAAGCATAATATTTTGTACGGCCTTGTGATCTAGCCGTATACATAATGTCTTGACTAACACCAATGACTCTTCCACGATTCGTTAATTGACCTAATATCGATATATCAGGTGATAAGCGTTTGGCTAAAGACTCTGTAACAATAATGGAGTCTGTCATATTCGAATGTTTCATATGTGAATTAGAAGTGACCTCATCTGAATCGGTAAACTGTCTTCCTTCTAAAAGCTCAATGCCTAAATTGGTAAGTCCGTTAGCATGCATTTCTACATAAGAAATATAATTTAAATCTCTAGAATCTTTTTCGGGCGGTGTATCTTCTAGCTGAATATTGGCATTAGGTGAGCCATGAGTGAGAGGGATTTGATTATAAGCCGCAACTGAAATAACGCCATCAATATGACGAATCGCTTCGATATCTTGTTGTTCCGTAAACTCTGCATGTGAACTGCCATCACGCAAATGTTGAGCAAGAGATAATTGTTCAATCACTAAAAACTCGCTAGCATCCATGCCCTTTTTTTGATTTAAAAGGTTATACACATCCAAAGTTAAAATTGAACTGTTGTGTAAAATACCCATCGTCATAGCTAATTGACAAATCAACAAAACGGTAATGAATTTTCGCCGCATTAATGATTTTAAAAGTGTTTTTATAGGCATAATATCCTCTACTTAATTTGCAAAGCAATAGATTGACGATAGGTTGAATAGACGGGATAAATAGCAATGAGTAATGAACAACTCAAAGTGATAAAAAATGCGATGCCGAGTTTAAATAGCTCATACTCAATAATATTAGCAATATTGGGTAAAAAATTTTCAATCAGATATAAAAAAATCACACTAAAACATAAAGCAATGAGTCCAGAAAAAAAACCGATCATAACACTCTCGATCATGTTCTCAGCATAGAGTTGACGCCGACTCACACCTAAAGCACGGCGTAATCCTGTTTCAAATTGTGCTTTGGAATGTTTCGCCAATAACAAACTACTGGCATTAAATAAACACACGATAAGAAAAAGCAACGTGACTACAGAAAAAGCTTCAATATTTTTATCGACAACATTATTGATTTGCATCCAAGTTTTAACATCATTGAGTTCATTGTTTATCGCCAGAGGGTGCTCATTAGAGTCTTTTAGAGACTGACTGTAGTTATCAAGAAATAATTGAAAATCCTGACGTTGTTGAGGGTTGTTTAGTTGTACCCAGCTTTGTAAATAAAACACATTTCGCGACCGTGTATCATCCATATTGGTCCAATGATCAGAAGCCGACATACGTGCATAGACAATCCAGTTATTATCAATAGCTGTTTCGAGAGGGATAAAAATATCTTCAGTAGAAAAATAAGTTTGACCCTCTGTAACATGATAAAATCTAGGTTTGATATTCCATTTTTTTAAAACGCCAACTATCGAATAGCTTTTATTTTGAATGGTCAGTGTTTTACCTAAACTATTTTCGCCATCGAAGAGCAGTTGGTTAAGGCGATGACTAATAACAATCTCATGATGGCTTAACGCTTGCTGATTATCGTCTAGCTCCCACCCAGAACCCCATTGAAATGGTGCTTGTGTTAGGTTAAAAAAATCACCAGAAAACGCTCGCACATCAGCAGAGTGCATAGCGTCTGATTGTGATTTTGGAGCTTGTACATAAACATGAGAGCGATAAAAAATGGTTGCATATTTGGGTATATCACTTTCAAGAATTTTCATGGCATCTTTATAACGTAAAATATAAAAAGGCTCTTGATGTGGCGTTAAGTCTTGCCAAGTATTCAAACTGATATGAAAGAGATTTTCACTTTTTTCGGGAATGGGGTCCGAGTACATGGTTTCAAGCAGTGCAAGATTGACAGACACTAAACTGGATCCTAATCCAATAATAAAAATGGTTAAAAAACTCACTAAAGGGGTTTGCTTTAAACTCCGCAAGCTTAATTTAAGATAATAAAACAAAAGTGACATAGGCACGCTCTTCTTCATATTAAACAGTAGCTTGTTTTTTAAGTGGGGAGTAAACACCATAGTCCATAATCTTGCCATCAACGATTTGAATTTGCCGTTTTACTTCTCTGGCTTGTTCTGGATTATGTGTTACCATAATGATGGTCATGCCATCATCATTGAGTTGATGTAAAATTTCCATAATTTGGCGCGACATTAATGAGTCGAGATTGCCCGTAGGTTCATCAGCTAAGAGAACTTTAGGTGTTCCAGCTAAAGCTCTGGCAATAGCGACACGTTGTTGTTGACCACCAGAAAGCTCTGCAGGTAAATAATTGGAGCGACCTAAAAGCCCTACCTTATCTAAAGAAGATTCAATGCGTATTGTTCTTTCTTTTCGCGTCATTTTACGATAACGCAAAGGCATTTCGATATTTTCAAAAAGCGTGAAATCAGGAATAAGATTATAACTTTGAAAAATAAAACCGAGTTTTTGGTTACGTATACTCGATAAAGTATCATCAGAAAGTCCCTGCATTTTCTCTTCATCTAACCAATACTCGCCTTCATTAAAATTATCAAGTAATCCGGCAATATTTAAAAAAGTCGATTTGCCGGAGCCTGAAGGCCCTGTTACAGCTACAAACTCTCCCGATTCAACGTCAAGAGAAAAATCTTTCAGTGCATAAGTTTTTAACGTTTTCGTTTGATAAGTACGAGCGATATTCATCATTTTAAGCATAGTTTTACCTTATAATTAGTCTGTTTAGTGAATAATTTTGAGTTGTTGATGTTCATTAAAAGATTCGTAACTCGAAATGATAATTTGATCGTTTTCTTTAACACCCGATTTGATTTCGACATACTCAATACCAATGGTTCCGATTTCTATCGGTATGGATTTTGCGTAATCATTATTTTCTAGAACATAGACATTTTTATGGCGGAGTGTATTGAGAAAAGTACCGCGTTTAAGCATGAGAACATTAGGATGTGAGGATAAAATAATTTTGGCTTGTAAGCGTTGATTCTCTCGTAAATTTTTGTGGGAAGTGATTTGTGGAGCTACGTGTATTTTCAACGTACCATCTTTAATTTCTGGAGAGATAGAAGTGATAGTACCATCAATAATTTCACCTTTAATATTCAATTTTACCCGCATAGCATAATCAAGTTCACCCGCATAAAACTCAGGCACATCTAATTCGGCATGATAATGAGAATGATCCACAATTTTTATCACGCCTTGTGAGGCTTGAATCTGTTGTCCTTTTTCTACTAACCACTCACCAACAGCGCCATCAATAGGAGAATGAATGAGCAAGGTATCTAACCGACGTTTTAACTCATCAACGATCAGAGCTTGACCTGATACTTCTTGTTGTTGAGTTTTTTGCTCAGTCTTTAGTCTTTTTTTAGCTAATAATAAACGTTTTTTTTCATTGTTCACAATAAGCTGAGCGGTATCAAATTCATCTTGTGCATTATGAAAATCTGCTTCACTAATCACTTGCAGCGCTCGAGATTGCTGTGCTCTTAGCAATTTTCTTTGTGCAACAGCGGCACGCAGATTAGCGGTATCTAATTGTAATTGCAGTTCAAGTTCCTGTTCATCTTTATTAATTTGATGATTCATAGCCGCGAGTTTAATTTTTTGCAAATTGGATTTGGCTTGCAGAAGTTCCGAGCGTAATTCGGGGTTAATAATTTCAGCAATGACATTACCTTTTTTTATTTTTTCACCGGGTTTAACACGAAAATGAATTTCTCCTGCTTGTTCACTGTAAAGTACGGGAGAGTTAGGAGCTATCCATTGGCCATTAACGGCTAAATCTCTCATTAGATCATCTCTTTTGACTTTAGCAATAACAATATCTTCACTTTTAATGCGATAGGCATTTTGATGCCAATCTTCAATAGCAGGTGTTAGTAAAAATAAAATCACTATCATCACAAGAATAACGATTGACCAAGGTAATAGATGACGGCTTTTGGACGTTTCTATGACTTCATCTTGATTGATTTGAGAATTTATCATGGGCTACCTATTTTTTTGCTGTTGATAGAAAAGACGCATGAGATATGCCAAATCAAAAAATGTGATAAATCATTGATAAATAGCGATTAAATGAGAGGGGAGTATTTTGAAGTGTCCGTAGCGGACACTGTTTGTGTCCAGTGATTGTCCGTTAAGAACAAAGCATTTGGAAGATATTCTGTATTGAAAAACTGGAGATTAAGATAGATAGCTATAATTGCTTTAAAGTGTTGCGGTGTCCTTGCATTATCAATGTATCGATACAGCTTGGTGAAAGGCCACTTTCAAGTAACTTTCGCGTATATCGAAATTGTTTTTCGTCCAATTTAGTTATGATTAGCTGTTATATCCTTTATCAGTAATTACAGCCAGGGAGTAATGCATTCAACACCATATTCCACAACTTTAGAGAATACATTTGTAGTGTTCGATCAATTAAATTCAAAAAAACCGAAACATTATAATTTATTATGTTTTCGTGATGATTTTGTGATAACTCAATAAGTTTTTAAATGAATAATAATAAGCTCCTTTATCCATAAAAAAACAGAAAGGTATTAAATATGAATAATAATAAAGTAAACTTTTATAAAAAATTAACTTCTTTATTCGCTGTCGCTTTATTTTAAACATAACAATTTGCAGGCGTACCAACGACTGGATTAATCGTCGAAGGTGAAAGTGTGCCAGGAGCTACTTTAGGTGATACACGAACTGAAATAGAAAACACTTATGGAGAACCTAATTTCTGTCGTTATGGTGATTGTATTTATCGAGTTGAGGGACCTTACGCATTCAGTGGTGGTTATGTGAGTGTCACTTACTCCGATGACGACATTGCTACCCATTTTAAAGTAGACGATATTCCTGGATGGGTCACAACTGCTGGTGTATCGACAGATCAGTTAAGAGATTTTGAAAGATTACGAGAATTACCAGAAATTTATCCTAATACCGCTCGGGCAGTATGGACGGCGGGCGCTTTAACGCCGCCCGCTTCGAAC
>JBCCZV010000077.1:0-17752 GCA_039187085.1 Pseudomonadota bacterium | reverse complement strand
TGAAAAAATTTATCAAAAATATGATTGAAGATGATTTACCTGAAGATTATCAAGTCACCCAAATAACAGACCCTAAATTTCCTGTTTCGTGCAATAATAATTCAAGAATAACTCCCTATAATCTTCGATTGGTTAGAAATATAACCTATCAAGCTCAGATTCAAATTATAGAAAACACAACGGATAAAAACATAACTTTGTTAGAAGAAGATTGTGCTCAAGAAGGAATGGTCGCATTAGTATTTTGGCCGACTAATCGACTAACACCTAATCAACGTGTAGAAATGATAACGGTATTCGAACAAAGCAAATTACCTCAAAACAAACTTACGTCACATATGGATTAATCGGTGAAAATCATGAAAAAAGCAACAATAAAAAAACTGACATTTCTTGTATTGAGCTTTGGAAATCTATTGGGTTGTGCATCTTTTTCTTCAATGCCTAAAGAAAACTATCAAACACAACCCAATGTTAAAGTGATTAAGATCTGGTTAGCTCCTGAATATCGTTCGGGTCAAACAAAAAAGCGCGAATATAATTATGTCGATACTAAAAAATAACAAGGAAAAAATATGTTGTTAACTATGCCAAATATCCTTGAAATGAAAAACCTTTTAAAAGATAAATTATCTCAGTCTATTACTGAATTATCTTTGAACGACGCAGTTTCGATGCATTTTTCTTATTTACCGAGTCGTTTGATGATTTTGTGCAAAGTTGATAAAAAAGTCTTTCATTTAATGCATCTGAAATCTATCTTAAAAGCGAGATATTCTTATCCTGAAAAATTTGCTAATACAAAAATTGGTATGGATCAATATGGCAATTTGGTTTCAAGGGTAGAGCTTGAATACCCAAGCAATGAAGACGATTATTTGACTGAAGTTGAACAGAACATAGAAAATATACTACAACTCATGGAATCATAAATTTAATTAAATGGCATGTATAAAATACCACTGAGAAACAGAACTCTTTATTAAACACTTTCACTTATTAGTAGGCCCCGTATCGATTTTTTATGAAATGAAACCCATTGAAATAATCGTTAAAACGGGGCGTGATTTTCTACTACATTTGAGAGAAATTATTATGCAGATTAATAAAATAGCAACAATCAATCCAGAGCAAACATTTCAACCATGGAATGGTGAACCGATCGGAGAGAAAGTAAAAGTTACATCAGATTTTGTCGATGGTAAAGTAAACGGTGTCGGAGATATGAGTTTAACTGGCTCTAAAGGTGGTGATAAAAGAGCGATTAGAGATTTATTGCAAGGTAAAGGTGCTGCAGAGCATTTAAGTGCTGAAGAACGTAAAGCACTCTATAATCGTCTTTTACAAGGAGGCCTTGATGCTTCACATACGATGAAGAATATTGATAAATTGGCTAAAAAACACAAAGATGATCCTGAAGCTTTCAAAGCGGCATTAAGTAATTATATGGATCGAATTGGTGCTATACCTAACCTGGAAAGACGCGCACAAATACAAGCAGAGAATCTTGTTGATCCTAGCCGTATGACTCATGGTATTCCTGGGTTGGATACGAATGGCCAGATGGGAAGTACTTTAGAACAATATTCAGGTGGTTATACCATTACAGGGAAAATCAATGGCGAGAAAGTTAAGATTAAAGTGAGTGAACAAGAAGCGATCAGTTCAGCGTATGAACCGGGGCGATTACCGGGTTTGACTGAAAAATTGAAAGAAATGGGTATAAAAGATTTATCCAATTTGGAAGATTTTAAAATAGATGGCAAGGCTATGGGCCCTACAGCAAATATTAATGTAAAAAAAATAGGCGCTAAAGAATTAAATGCTATTGCTCAAGGTGAAAAGACATTTGAAGATTTTAAAAAATTAAGTTTTTGGCAAAAAATAGGTAATGCTTTCAGTAGTATTGGAAATGCTATTAAAAAAGGATTTGAAGGTGCAGTCAATGTTGTTAAGGGTATTGGTAAAGCTGTTGCTGGTGTCGTTGCTGCACCATTTAAAGGGATAGAAGCACTGGTTAATGGTAAGAATCCTTTTACTGCATCCATTTCCAGTATGCGCAAAGGCTTCGAAGGTCTGAGTAACGATTGGAAAAATGCGGCGACTAATTTTACCGATGCTTATTCCAATATGGTTAAAGCGGGTACCAGTTTTTTAAGTGCTGGGGCCGATGCTCTATTTGCAGGTTCGGGTATTGGGAATGCAATCAGCAAAATTGGTAATGGAGCTGCTAATCTTGTTTCAAAAGCAGCGCATTGGATTTATGATAATACGATTGGTTGGGCGACAAACTCAGTGACTAACTTTACTAAGGGTGCTGAAAAAGTCAGTCAAGGTAAAATGGATGGATTACTTGATATGGGAATGGTTGCTGTCGATGTGGCGACAACAGTCGGTACTGGTGGTGCAGCCAGTATAGCGAAAGCCGGAGCCAAAACGGTTATCAAAGAAACAGGGAAAAATTTATTACAAAGCGGTGCAGAAGACTTGGTTATACAGGCTGGCAAAGATGTCGTGACGGGTAAAAAACCTTTTCAAAATCCACATCCATCTGGCCCGAGTTATTAATTAAAACACAGAAGCAGAAAACGAAAATCACTTTGTTTATTATGACTTATTCTTAATCAGAACAAAAATTCCTAATCGGTCTTATTGAACAAAGCGATTTTCCTGAAAAAACTTCAATGAACTATTCTTTCTCAAAATAATATAAATTAAAGAGTTGTTTATCATCGGTCCAGGTTTTTTTCAGGGCCAGCCCAGCTTGTAAACACAGCTTACTAAAAGCCTCTTTAGAATATTTATAGGAATTTTCGGTATGAATCGTTTCACCTTTTTTGAAATGAACATTGTGTCTAGATAAATTGACTGTCATCGCTTGTTGGGCTTCCAAATGCATTTCAATACGACTTTTTTCGTCATTAAAGAAAGCGCGATGTTCAAAAGCAGCAGTGTCAAATGTGGCATCAAATAAACGATTAAGGTGCGACAACATATTTAAATTAAATTGCGCTGTAATACCTTGAGAGTCATTGTAGGCCGCTTCAAGTATCGATGTCGATTTCTTGACATCTACACCAATGAGCAAGCCACCACCATGGCCAATGAGCTTAGCTATTTCTTTTAAAATATGTAAAGCATGTTGAGGCTCAAAATTACCAATACTTGAGCCAGGAAAGAAAACCACATTTTTCCCAGAGTTCCTGCGTGAAGCTTGAAGGATATCTTTAGGGATATTCCACGGTCGTGAATAATCTAGGCAGATGGCTTTTACCGTTAACCAAGAGTAGAGTTCGGCAATATTACTGGCTGCATTGATTAAATGCTCTTTGGAAATATCAATCGGTAAGTAGGTTTGTGGTTGTAGTGTATCTAATAACATGCGTATTTTAATGCTACTGCCACTGCCCATTTCAAACAAATAGGTATCTGCTCCAACACATTCGTAGATTTCATCAGTAAATTGATCAAGAAGGGCAAGCTCGGTTCGAGTGGGATAGTATTCCGGTAAGTCACAAACTTGATCGAAGAGCTGAGAGCCTGTTTCATCGTAAAAATATTTAGGCGAAACAAATTTGGGGTGACTGGTTAAGCTACGTATAATTTCTAATCGATCATCCTCTCGAGGGTGAGTATCATCATAGAAGAAAAAATTGTTCAATGTATTGCTCGATATATATGGTTTCATAATGATTCTGCCAGGCGGATTCCTGTAAATTGCCATTGACTGTGAGGGTAGAAAAAATTGCGATAAGTTTTACGAAAATGTGTTTCTGATGTTGCTAAAGAACCTCCTCGAAGGACTTTCTGGTTGCACATGAATTTCCCATTATATTCGCCCAAAGCGCCTTCTGCAGGTTTGAAGCCAGGGTAGGGAGCATAGTCGCTTTGCGTCCACTCCCAAGCGTAACCAAAAAGTTGTTCGAGTGAGGCCTCAGGTTGATTGCAACCGATGGAAGAAGGATGAAGTTGCTGTTGCTCAAAAAACTGCCCCTTTAGTGGGTATTGAAGTGCGATCAATTCCCACTCAGATTCAGTTAATAAACGTTTTCCTTGCCATCGCGCGAAAGCATCAGCCTCGTAGAAGCTCACATGAATAACCGGATGAGCAAGCGGTAAAGCTTGCAACCCGTATAGGGTAAATTCATGCCACTGACCGTCTCGATAATGCCAGTATAAGGGATGCGCCAGTCGATGGCGTTGAATCCAATGCCAACCATCATCCAACCATAAATCAGGTTGCTCATAACCCTTGTCTTCGATAAAGGCTAAATACTCTTGATTAGTCACTAATCGTGTTGCGACTTGAAAGGGATTCACAAAAGTTTGATGGACGGGAGATTCGTTATCAAAAATAAAGTGTTTTTGCCCATTGGCAGAAGCGGAGCTACCTTGTCGAAATAAGCCCCCTTTGAAACTTTGCCACTTTAAATCATTGAGTAACTCTACTTGGGAGTTTGAGAAAAAATTTGCAGGCAAGCCGTGCGAGTAAGTGGGTAATAAAGGGTTGGAACCCAGAATATGTTTAATATCTGTTAGCAATAGCTCTTGATGTTGTTGTTCGTGATGCAAACCCAGTACCAATCGGTCGGCAACATCTTCAATAAAATCACCATCAAGTAGTGTTAAAATGGCTTCATCCACATATTCTCGATACCGAAAAATGTCTTCTAAAATTGGCCGGGAGAGTAAACCTCTGTGATTTCTCGAGTGACGAGGTCCTACGTTTTGGTAATAACTGTTAAAAAGGTAACTGTATTGGGGGTGGAATTCTCGATAATCCTTAAAGTATGGTTTTAGAATAAAAGTTTCATAGAACCACGTCGTGTGTGCTAAATGCCATTTAGGAGGACTGACGTCTGGCATCGACTGAATCACATAATCTTCGGTTTCAAGCGGTTGACAGATTTGTATGCTGGTTGCTCTGACTTGGGCGAAACGGTGAGAAAGTGTGATTTCCTCGACTTTATGAGGTTGAGGAGAAGGAAATGACATAAAAAAATCCCGCAATGCTTAATTTGCCATTAATAATAGATGACCTGCTTGGATAAAGAAACCCGTCTTCACGCTTGAAATTGTGTCGAGTTCTAATATTTTTATCTTATGTCTCGATTTTTCCCGCGCTATGGGCTTAGTGCTTTCCCCTCAGTGATGAGTGGCCATCACAAGAAGTTGCTTGTGAAGTTGATCAACTTGCTGAAATAAGTGGTTTTCATTCGCATTATTGACAATGATGTCATCAGCGAGACTCAAACGCTGTTGTCGGCTAGCTTGTTGATTAAGCATCTGTTTTGCCAGTTTGTCATCAATGTTATCACGTTCTATCGTTCGTGCTATTTGCAAACTTTCGTCACAGTCTACGACAATAATGCGATCAAAAGTATAAGCATGTGGGGATGATTGTAGACTTTCATACAATAAAGGCACAACGCCAATGACGTAGTCGGATTGAGCCATACGGAGTTGTTGTTGAAATTGTTTTTGTATCAGTGGGTGTAAGAGTTGGTTCAGCCATTGTCGTTCGTCAGGATCTTTGAAGATGAGATGACGTAATGCTTTACGATCCAGTTCTCCAGAGTCATTCAGAACTTGGTCACCAAAATGCGCAACAATAGCTGTTAAAGCGGGCTGTCCTGGTGCCACAACATCGCGAGCAACGAGATCAGCATCAACAATGGTAATTCCCCAATCGGCGAAACGATTGGAAACGGATGTTTTACCGGAACCTATACCTCCGGTGAGGCCAACTTGAAACTTTGACAAACCCTTCTCCTTGCTTCTCAAAAGCAAAGGATAATCCTATCACTTAATGAAAGCAAAAAGAGGGGATTGGTTACGAATAACTCCGTCTAAAGTTTACCGAGTAAGTTCCCATCGGCATCGATTTCGGTGATATCGCCATAGCCTAGGGCTTTTACCTTATCAATAATTTTGGCTTTATCGCCAACGAGCACCCAAGTTAATCGATCTTCGGTGAGTAAATCTTTAGCGGCTTGAGAGACTTGTTGCAAGGATGTGGCTTTAACGCGTTCAGGATACGTCTTCCAATAATCATCAGCGTAATCAAAGCGGACCATTTGCACTAAATCACGTAAAACGGCATCGTAGGTTTCCCAGCGACCGGGTAAGGTTAGCGTTTGTTTGTCTTTAGCTCGAGCGACTTCATCTTGCGATGGTGGCTTGGCATTTTGTATGGCTTTGAGCTCTTTCATGATTTCCTGCATGGACTCTGAAGTTTTATCTGTTTGAACGCCAGCAAACACACTGAAGGAACGCTGCGCTTTGACGTTACTGATACTGCTGCGTGCACCATAAGACCAATGTTTATCTTCGCGAAGGTTCATATTAATTCTAGCATTAAAGCTTCCACCCAAGACTTCATTCATGCTTTGCAAAGCAAATTCCTGCGGAGTATTTTTCTCTGGTGCAAGTTGTGATGCCAAAATAAATGTTTGCTCAGAGTCAGGTCGATCAAACAAATAAATTTGTGTCGACGCAGCAGGTTTAACATTGGTAAACCTTTTAGAAACATTGGAAGTAGTTTTCCAGTTTTTCAGTGAGCGATTTAACTGGCGTTTGAGAGTGGCCATATCAATATCACCAACGACAACCAAGGTACTATTTTTCGGTGTAAACCAATTTTTATGGAACTGTTTAATATCGTTAATGGTGATATCTTCTAGCCCTTTCTCGGTTTCGATGCCGCCATAGGGATGTTCGTTGCCATACAAAAGCGGGTCCAAAACACGGCGTGAGATACTTTGTGGGCGTACTTTAGCCTGCGCTAGATTGGCTAATCGTTGCTTCTTTAATCGTTCAAACTCTTTCTCAGGAAAAGCGGGATTGACCAAGATATCAGCAAATAAAGCCATGCTATCATCTAAATTTTCTTTCAAGGCAGACAGACGGATATTGGACGTATCAGCGGTTGAAAACACTTGCCACGCAGCACCTAGCGACTGTATCTCCGAGCTAATTTCTAGGGCATCACGTTTTTTTGTGCCTTCATCAATCATGTCTAATGTCATACTGGCAAGACCGGAATTTTCACCAAAATCTGCTGCGATGCCCGCATCGATAACCAACTGCATATTAACGATGGGTACAGCATCGCGTTTAGCCAAAACAATGTTTAAGCCATTTTCCATGGTTGCCTTTTCAAAGACGTCAAAGGTAACTTCTGGCATAGCACCAGCATCAGGGACTTTGGAACGATCAACGCGATTTTCGCTGACTTTACCTTCTTGATACGGGTAAACTTCGAGCGCTAAATGGCCGTGTGTCATCCATTCATTAGCCACTTCTCTGAGAGCTTTGGGTGTCGCCTCATCCCAGCGTTTTAACGTGGTTTTGAAAAAGTCAGGTTGTCCTAAGTAGACTTGGTTGCTAGCTAGAGTGTCGGATTTTCCGCCAAAACCACCAATGCGTTCGTTACCGCGAATAAAGCCTGCGCGACGTGTTGTGACAATTCGCTTAATTTCAGACTTAGTCGGACCGTCTTTAAGAAACTTGGCGATCTCTTCATCGATAGACTTTTCTACTGCAGCCATATCTTGGCCAGGCATGACCGTGGCAATCACACCAAAAACCCCTGAGATTTCGAGAGGCAAGGCAAAAGCCGAAACATCGGCAGCAATTTGCTCGTTATACACTAAACGCTTATAAAGTCGTGAGTCTTTACCTTCGGATAATATACCGGCAGTGAGATCCAATTGTGTGGATTCTAAAGAGCCGATACCAGGCATCTTCCAGAGTTTGTAAAGCCGTGCTTGTGGTACACGATCTTGCATACTGACACGTACATCATCTTTTAGGATGTTGATCCATTCCGTGCTTTTGGTGAGTGGGGGGCCTGAAGGAATATGACCAAAGAAATGCTCGACGCGTTCTTTGACGGCTTCAGGTTTCACATCACCCGCGATAACTAAGGTAGTATTGGCTGCGCCGTAATAGATTTTGAACCACTCTCGAACATCCTCTAAGGAGGCAGCATTTAAATCTTCCATCGAGCCTATAGGTAGATGCGCGTAAGGATGGCCTTCACGGAACATGTTTTTAAAAATAGTGCCAAAGACTTTACCATAGGGTTGATTTTCCCCTTGGCGCTTTTCGTTTTGTACAACACCACGTTGTTCATCCAATTTAGCTTGATCGATGGCACCCAATAAATGCCCCATGCGATCCGACTCCATCCATAAAGCCATGTCTAGCGCATTTTTTGGAACCACTTGAAAGTAGTTGGTGCGATCAAAGCTGGTTGTGCCATTCATACCGGTTGCACCAACACGATCGAAGGGCTTAAAGTATTCATCGTTGTAATTTTCACTACCATTAAACATTAAATGTTCAAATAAGTGTGCAAAACCTGTTTTACCAATATTTTCATTTTTAGAACCCACGTGATACCAAAGATTGACTGCAACGATAGGTGCTTTGTTATCTTCATGAACAATGAGAGTCAAGCCGTTATCTAAAGTATAACGTGTAAAAGGAATATCAAATTCAGTATTTGCAAAGCTGGTGTTTGACAGTAAAAGGCTGAAGCACAGCAAGAGTTGCGAGCTCCAATGCAGAAACCGTTTATGCATTTTGCGTCCTCTATTTATCGTGTTTAATTTATGCGCTTGTTTAGAATTGATGCTACAAAATGTAGTGGGCCCTAAATCGGCTTCCTGAGTATCCCACCTTGTTTATGCCGAATCAAATTTCGGTAAAGTTTTTATATCATACGTTCGAATTTGAAATAAAAAGATACAAATCAATAAACCTTGTTGCAATTGATAAGGTGATTCTTGAGGTTCATTAGCCAGTCATTATCAAAAATCCATGCATAAATTTATCCACGTTCTGAATACCTATGGGTTAGTCGAAGTAGTAAGCAAAAAATGTTGCGACGCACTAATTATGATTTTTAATAAAAAATTAGGTTAAAAATCATTTTATCCAAGCAAAAAGCTTCGCTGATTACATCAATGATAAATTTTTACAGTCCGTGACCACTTTGACGTCATTGTATATGCATCATGTCGCGATTATATATGAATAAATAATTTTAATAGCGAGGGTTTTTTCATTTTTGTTGAGCAAGAAACATATTGTTAAAAACAAGGTTCATGCGCATTAAAATTAGCTTGGCTAGCAAGCTTGAGGTTTATAAAGTTCGCCCCCTGACAAGTTTCATCTGAGGAAAAACTTTATGGACAATCGAAAACTCATCATCTCCGTTTTATCATGCACCTTATGGGCCTGTGGCGGTGGTTCTAGTTCTGCGCCTGAAGAAGCCAGTATTTTACCAGGCAATTCATCACAACCAGCATCCGAGCCGGAAGCGGTATCTGAGGGTCAAAGTGATGACTCGAACGATTTACCCAACACCTTGAGTTTTAATTTTTCAGGGGCTACATCCTTAATTACTAAAAGTAGTAATGAGTCCAGTGAAAAAACAGCTTATAGGCTTTCTGAGCAGCAAGATGAGGAATCACCGAAAGCTTTAACCAATCTCTTTGGCATTAATGAAGTTAATAATGACGTTTTTCCTGTCATTACGTCCGATTTGCCAATACATGTTGAGTATTCGATTTATAATGCCGTTGCTAACGAGCTGATCCTTGTACTCGCCCCTCATCCTGTTGGCTTACCATGGGAAAAAGAAAAAGAATACACAAAGTTCATTGGAGAAAATAACTGTATGTTGTTTGCTGTTTCAATGGAGGATAACCGTTATCGGTGTTTGGCTGAGGGCCTGAGTGTGACCTATTCAGGACAATACAGTGGTAGCAACATCTATACGGCAGATAAACACAAGGGTATTCAATTTGATGATCAAGGCAATGTTTATCTAAAAGCCATTCCCTTTTCGTCTATCGAATCAGAACATTTTGTCTGTGATGAAACCAATCATTGTATCGAAGACAATTACTATTATTTTGAGTATGCAATCAATGCTCTAACAGGTATTTCTCAAAATAACCTCTATCTTATTAATCATGCCGATGGATCACTAAAAACTTTAAATAGTGATATTGAGAATATTGAACACTTCATTACGTTATCGGAAGGGGAAGTGGTTTACGAGCTACAAAATGACGTATCATACGATAATACGCTTTATCTGAGAAAGACGGGTTCTGAAGATGGGCGTATAGAAATCATGAGTAGTAAAGAGTATTGGTTAAATAATGAAGTCGTACTGGGTTCAAACAATACATTTTTAGCCCGTTTTTCCAATGAAATTATTGCTGTGCAGCCTTTAGCAACCGGTGGAGTGAAAAAAACGGTTTTTGATTCAAGCTTCGGAACTTATCAGGGGGAGATTGAAAAGTTATTTGCCGATGAAGTGAGTGGCAAATTATTTGCTCTATTTGATGACTCACAGTTTGATGGTTCACAATGGCACTATGTTAAGAAGGTGTATCAAGTATTACCAAGGATTGAACAGCCCGTGGTTGTTTTAAAAGACGTGGCCGAAGAAACCTTTGATTACGGTAGTGAATCAACGCCTGTTACAGTAACTCATGGCAAGGTCGTGTATCGTTCTTCTCTTGACGTTTCTTTTGATGGCGCTAATTTTGGAAAGGCTGATGTGATCAGAGTGGTTTCAACCGATGGGACTATTTATGAAGCGCTTTTGCCAGAGACGCGAGATTCAGCCAGGTATTCAATAACCAACTGGCGTGTTGCCAATAATCAAATACACTTTTCAGCATTTGAACAACGTGAAGAGCAAGTGGTTTTGGGTGTGTTAGATATTGCTAAGTTTATTGAGGGTGATAAAGACTCTTTGAATATCACCCCGGTGTCGTCCGCGGCTTTGGCTTCGAATGATGTTCTCGATATCGAAGTCATCAAATCATTACAAATAGAAACCGATGAAGAGGCAATCATCAACATCCAAACTCAAGAAGATAATCTTAACACGGCTTCCATTACCTTCAGTCAACTCATGGATTATCGCTCATTAGAAGCTTTAACGATTCGGGATGAATTCAATCAAGAGGTTCCTTATTTGCCACTTTGGATTGGCAATACCATGAATATATTGTTTGATAATGACGGTCTTGATAATTCTGCAAATACGCCGCTTGAATCTGAACATACTTATGTTTTTAATCTTCCAGAAACGATTGCAGACACATCAGGCAATCTTTTCTTTATGTTTGAACTGTTTAATCTAGAATTTACAACGCGTCCTCAAATGGGATGGTATTTTGTTCCTCCAGAGCACAGAGGTGTTGATTACTCAGGGGTTTTCAGACACGTTATTGAACCCAATGCAGACAGAGAGCAACAAAGTTATGCGTTAACATCATTTGACTATACGGGTAATTTCCGTATTGATATGCAACTCAACCATCGAGGGCAATTACCCACACTACAAATTTTGCAAAATAATGCATTGGTTTATGAAATTGACGAAGGATTTTATGGCGACTTCATGGCACGTGCATTGACTGCTTCAGGCTATCAATATGCACAAGCCTCGTTTCCCAAAAATTTCGAAAATCATTCTTCTCGAATTCGCATTGAAATGATTAATGGCGATGCGCAAGTCAGTTACGGGCATGACGTAGATAGCTTAACACAGTTTGATAGTATGACAATAGAAGCACTGGATATGAACGATGATAGTGAATATCAAATTGCTTTGAACTTCCAGCAATCCAATACGGATGTCTTATTTCATGATATATCTTATTTGTCTTTAAGCCATCTTGATGGAGAAGGAGAGCTCTTAGACAGTGAGGGTGATATCCTATTGATGGATGCTAATCAAAGTTCAGAGATTCCGTTTTACTTAAGGGCGGTTAATTAGTGTTGTTTACTTGTTAGAGGCATAAATAACCGACGAACGTCATTGTGTTGTTCGTCGGTCAAATTTTTTTCCCGACACTGATAACCAGGTCTAACAATAGTCCAATGAATGTTATCTGCTCGAATTTGCTCTACCATCTCAAACCGTTCAATAACGAGTGCGCCAGGGAAAGAATCAGCGATAGCTTGTGGGTCTTCGATTAACGTGTAGCTCGTCAAACCTTCTTGAGTCGTCCATCCTGAGTCGTCAAATCTTTCGCTAATAGAAATCGTTGGGACAATATCGTTCGGTGATGACTCAAAAACATCACGAAAGGTTGCGTCCTCAGGGATTTTTTAAACATCTAAGCCTGCAAAGGTAATATAAGCACTTAAAATACTATCTCCCCACAGCAAGGTAATCCATCCTGCAATAGCGAGGTAAGGACCAAAAGGGATTTTATGATCGCGTCCCCGGTTATGCAGTGTCATCATTAAAATACCGAGAATGGCACCGACCAAACTGGACATCAGTACGATAATAATCAGCTTTTGCCAGCCGACCCAAGCACCTAAAGCGGCGAGGAGTTTAAAATCACCATGCCCCATGCCTTCTTTTCCAGTAGCCAGCTTAAATGCCCAATAAACACTCCACAGTGATAAATAACCAGCGACAGCTCCCCACATGGCATCAGCAATGGGGATAGTCAAGCCGTACAAACTGAACAAAAGCCCCAACCACAGGATGGGATAGACCATCACGTCGGGTAGCAGTGTGGTATCAATGTCAATAAACGTCAGAGCAATCAAGCTGGCGGTTACAAACAGCAAAGCCAGTGTTATCCAGCTAAAGCCAAACAGCCAACTGACCACAAAAAAAGCTAACCCTGTGATTAACTCGACAAAAGGATAACGCACAGAAATGGAAGTGCCGCAAGATGAACAGCGGCCTCTCAGAAAAAGATAACTCACGATGGGGATATTTTCTAAAGCCGTGATTTTATGTCCACAAGCTGGACAAGCAGAGCGGGGAACAACCAAGTTATAACGTTTTTCTTTAACAGGCGGACACTCTACTTTGCATTGGCAATCTTGCAAAATTTCAATGGCGGCTTCTCGCCACTCTCTTTTCATCATCACTGGATAACGATGAATCACGACATTTAAAAAACTGCCAATAAATAAACCGAAAATAAAAACAAAGGATAAAAACACCGTAGGTTCGGTGGATAAAAGATAAATGATGTTATTCACGGAAGGAAAGTTTCCTTGTAGGTCAAGTAAAGAGAGTGCCATGGATATAGCACTCTATTGAAAGTAAGTCACTAACCAACTGAAATCTTGAGTTCGCTCGAACAAGCGTTTTATATGGCTGATCCCAGTTTAAAGATAGGCAGATACATTGCCACGATTAAGCCACCAACCAGCACACCTAACACGACCATGATGAGCGGCTCCAGTAATGAGCTTAAGCCATCAACGGCATCGTCCACTTCTCGTTCGTAAATATCAGCCACTTTACTTAACATGCCATCTAGCGCGCCGGACTCTTCGCCGATAGCTACCATTTGCACCACCATGTTAGGGAAGATACCAGTACTTTGCATGGTTAAGTTCATTTGCATACCGGTGGAAACATCATCCTTAATCTTTAATATGGCATTTTTATACACCACATTCCCAGAAGCACCAGCCGCCGAGTCTAAAGCCTCCACTAGGGGTACACCAGCGGCAAAAGTGGTCGATAGCGTTCGAGCATAGCGCGCAATAGCCGCTTTGTTTAAAATCCCGCTAATAATGGGCAGTTTCAGTGTGAACCTATCCAGTGCGTCACGATAGGCCTGCGATTGCACCACGGCTTTACCATGAACAAAACCAGCAAGAATAATAATACCAACGAGAATCCACCAATTATTCTGCATCCATTCAGACAAGTTGATAACCATTTTAGTGAAAGCAGGCAGGTCGGCACCAAAACTCTTGAACATGTCCTCAAACATAGGCACCACAAAAATCAAGAGAATAGCTGTTACAATAAACGCCACTATGATAACGGCGATCGGATAAAACAAGGCTTTTTTGATTTTGGCTTTAAGAGCTTCGGTCTTTTCTTTGTAGGTAGCGATTCTATCTAGCATCGCCTCCAAGGCACCCGATTGTTCTCCAGCGGCCACAAGATCACAAAAGAGATCATCAAAATATTTGGGGTGCTTGCGTATAGCTTCAGCAAAATTAGTACCGGATTCCACATCTGCCTTAACGGATAAAATCAATTCTTGTACGCTGGCCTTTTCGTGGCCGCGTCCAATAATGTCAAAAGACTGGACCAGAGGTACGCCCGCTTTCATCATGGTGGCTAATTGCCGCGTAATCACGGCGATATCAGCGGGTGTTATGGGTTGTTTGCGAGGTTGAAAGAGGTCAACAGGCTTTTTCTTGACTTTGAGGGGGGTAATACCTTGACGTCGCAATTGTGCCTTAACCAAAGCGGCGTTGGGGGCTTGCATTTCCCCTTTAATTTTTTGGCCTTTGCGATCACCGCCTTCCCACAAAAAGGTGGTCGCTTTGCCCTTTTTGGGTCGAGGCGCAGGCCGCCGTCCAGCGGGGCGAGCAGACTTAGATTTTGGAGTAGCTTGTAATGCCATAGAGTATCCTGATTGACGAATTAATCCTGAGTCACACGGTTAACTTCCGCTAAACTGGTGACTCCTTGTCTGACTTTTTCCAATCCTGATTGGCGTAAATCATTGATGTTTTCTTTTTGGCCTTGGTCTGCAATTTCAATTGCGTTACCGTTAGCCATAATTATGCGACCCATTTCCTCGGAGATTGGCATAACTTGGTAGATTCCTACACGACCTTTATAGCCTTTGGAGCAGTTTTCGCAACCGACGGGTTCATATATTTCCACATTATCCACTTCGCTCTCGTCAAAGCCTTCCTCGATTAAAGTTTCTCTCGGTATGTCAACCTTGCGTTTGCAGTATGAGCATAACCTTCTAGCCAAGCGCTGTGCAATCACTAAGCTCACCGTGGTGGCAATATTAAAAGGCGCAACGCCCATATTCACCAAACGGGTTAAGGTTTCTGGAGCGCTGTTAGTATGCAGCGTAGAAAGCACTAAATGGCCGGTTTGCGCGGCTTTGATCGCAATTTCTGCCGTTTCTAAATCCCGTATCTCGCCCACCAATATAATATCCGGATCTTGGCGCAAGAAAGCCTTCAGAGCCGAGGCAAAAGTGAGGCCCGCCTTAGGATTAACATTAACCTGGTTGATGCCAGGGAGGTTGATCTCAACCGGATCTTCTGCAGTGGATATATTGCGCTCGGGCTCGTTGAGAATATTCACGCCAGTATACAGAGAAACGGTTTTTCCTGAGCCAGTTGGCCCAGTAACCAAGATCATGCCTTGTGGTTTTTGTAGGGCATTTACATAACGTTCTTTTTGAAGTGGTTCGTAACCTAGCACTTCTATACCCAGCATCGCACTTGAGGGGTCCAAAATCCGCATAACGATTTTTTCCCCGAACAGAGTGGGCAAGGTGCTCACACGAAAATCAATGGCTTTGTTTTTAGAGAGTTTCATTTTAACGCGGCCATCCTGAGGCACACGACGCTCCGAAATATCCAAACGAGACATCACCTTAAGACGAGCGGCTATGCGGCCCGATAAGTTGCTGGGAGGGTTTGCCACCTCTTGCAAAACCCCATCGACGCGAAAACGCACACGATAGGTTTTTTCATAAGGTTCAAAGTGTAAATCTGATGCGCCCAGTTTTATGGCATCCAGCAAAACTTTATTAACAAAACGCACAATAGGGGCATCATCGCTACCATCGCCAGGCCCATCGTTATCGGCGGCCGGATCATCCGTATCAATATCCAGGTTTTCTAAATCGGCATCATCAAAATCGGCGAGGGCATTGCCTTCCTTCTCATCAACCAGGCGATCGATAAGTTTAGAAAGTTTGCGTTCGTTTATAATGATGCCATCGGTATTAACACCACTTTGAAATTTAAATTGATCCAGCGCTTCAATATTGGTAGGGTCCGAAATACCCACATACAGCCGATTGCCACGTTTAAACAAAGGCACAGCGTGATACTTACGCATGAGTTCGGCTTGTATGACTTCTTTAGGAATCACTTCGTAATCCATGGCTTCCACATCAAACAAAGGAAAGCCAAAATCGATGGAAGCAATGGTTGAAATGAGCTGGCTATCTGCCAGATTCTTTTCAACAACATAAGTAATGAAAGGTTGATTAGCTTTGCGCGCAGCTTCTGTGGCTTCAATGGCCTTGGCTTGATCCATGACGTTTTCAAGGACTAAACGTCTCGCAAGTCCACCTAAATTGACTTGGCCACTACTCATGGCAACAGCTACCTCACTGGTTTTGGAAGTTTCTTATGGGTGTTAATGTTGATTTTCTACAGAGAAAGTCATACCTTTTTATAGCTTATAATGAGTTAAGCACAGATTCTCTGATAAATAAATGTAAGCTCGCAGAATACTAAAGATTTTTTGTATTCGACTCAATAGGTTATTGAATTTCTGTGACTTAGTGTGCAATGTTTGTACGAAAGTTCTAAAGCCCTCGTTTTTTATTCGGGTGAGCTATAATTTAAGGTAAAATTCTCGCTCTTTTTATAGGTTTTTATAGACAGCATCATACACTCTCTGGCACTCGTTATGGTGCTAAAACCAAAACCCGCAAATTACTGGGAACATCATGTCACCTTTAAATTTTTCTATCATCATACCGGCTAAAAACGAAAGTGGAGGGCTTTCTCAGTTACTCCCCAGTTTGCGGCAGGAGTTTCCGGCAGCGGAGATTGTTTTAGTGGACGATGGCTCTACCGATAACACCGCACAAATAGGTCAAGAGCATGGGGTTACTCTTGTGCAACACCGATACTCGCAAGGCAACGGTGCTGCCATAAAATCGGGCGCACGAGCGGCATCTGGTGATGTGTTTGTTTTTATGGATGCGGATGGCCAGCATACCGCAGAAAACATTAAGCGTTTACTGGAGCAAATCGACGATGGTTACGACATGGTGGTGGGAGCTAGAACCAAAAAATCCCAAGCCACAGTAGCTCGCTCCTTTGGCAATGGTTTTTATAACTGGTTAGCGTCAAAAATCGTGGGCCACAAAGTGGAAGACCTAACCTCCGGTTTTAGAGCGGTGAGGGCGAGCAAATTTAAAGAGTTTTTGTACTTACTGCCCAATGGCTTTTCTTACCCTACCACCATCACCATGGCATTTTTTCGTTCTGGCTATTCCATTAAATACATCACAATCGAAGCCTTAGAGCGTGTAGGCAATAGTCATTTGCATGTTTTAAAAGACGGCATTCGTTTTTTACTTATTATCTTCAAAATTGGTACTTTGTATTCCCCGCTCAAAATGTTCACGCCCATCGCATTTTTCTTTTTTATGCTCGGCCTGAGTTATTATATGTATACCTTAATGAATTTTGGCCGATTTACGAATATGAGTGCATTGTTGTTTATTACGAGTGTACTGATTTTTTTAATTGGATTGGTTTCAGAGCAAGTAACGATGTTAACCTACCAAGCGGCTCGGCCAAGACAAAATAATTAGAATTTAAAAAATGAGTGACTCTTCTATTCTGATAGTGACTACTTCTTTTCCTCAAATGCATGATGGTAGTGAAGCTGCGGGTTCGTTTGTATATGATTTTGCTCTAGAATTATCTAAACATACAGATGTAACAGTAATGTTCCCGTCATTAACTAGTTTTCAAAAAAAAGAAAATGATTCGTTTTTAGTTATAGGTTTTAAGGTTAATAAGTTGCCTCTTTCGACATTGAAAATTTATAAACCTATAGATTTTTTGAATATAATCAAAACAATTAGATGTGGTAATGTCACGATAAAATCGATTGTGAGTGAAAAAAAAATCACTCATATTTTTGCATTATGGGTTTTACCTA
>JBCCZV010000076.1:0-17980 GCA_039187085.1 Pseudomonadota bacterium | reverse complement strand
TTCAATTGTGTAATGCATCCACTCAAGATTCGATGGTGTTTTATGCAATTGAATCTCGAATTAACAAAATTGGATGGAGTTTGAAGAACTTTAACGATTGCTTATCAGGAAATTATATTTGCAAAAAATTGTGTGTAAATAAAAAAATTATTGGTTATTTAATCGTTCAAGATATCGTTGATGAGTGTCATATCTTAAATATTGGTATTGATGTCGATGCTCAAAGAAAAGGCTACGGACAATATTTGATGAGCGATCTTTTAAAAATATGTCATCAAAAATCTCATTCCATTATTATGTTAGAGGTCAGGGAGAGTAACGAGAAAGCACAAAACTTTTATCGGAAAAATGGCTTTTATGAAATAGGCTTTCGAAAAAATTATTACCCAATGCGTAAAAACCATAAAAGAGAAGCTGCCATTTTAATGGCAAAGTATTTATAACAATCCTTTTTTTATGATCAAATATCAATATAAAAATGTGGTGTCACTTTAAATCTAGCGCTCATATTTTTTCTAAATAAAAAAATAAGTTTTGAGTTTTTTATTATATGGCTAACATTTAAAGTTGCAGCCTTTGCTAATAATGAGTTAGTTTGTTATCAGAACTCAGATATCCTTATCAGAAAGTAAAGTACGTTATTAATGTTAAGGACTTGCAACTTGGTTAAGTAAATATTCTTAAAACATCTTTTTAAATGAAGTGTAAATTTTGCGCAAATTGCTTTTAATTGTTTCTCTATCGATTTTACAATTTGATGCCGCATCGTTGGAACGTAAAGCTGATGAAAATCTACTACGCGCTATTTTTGTGGAGAAATTTACGCGCTTCATTCAATGGCCAAAATCTGCATTAGACATTGATACGGCCGATTTTACTTTATGTGTTTTTAAAGATCAGTTGTTTTATCAGTCTTTTAAATCAATTTTTGTTAACTTAAAAATAAAAAAGCGCAAAGTCGTTGTAGACTATCTAAAAGGCATAGAAAATTTCGATCATTGCCATATCGTTTATTTATCAAATGCTTCTCTCAATGATTTAAAAAAAATTGTAGGTATCAGTACCTCAAATGGACCTTTGATAATTGGGGAGATAAAAGGATTTGTTGAGCACGGGGCCCATATTAACCTTTTAGAGGTGGATAAAAAATTACGAATTGAAGTAAATACTTACTCTATGTCTAACTCGGGTTTCAAGGCAAGTTCAAAATTACTTAAATACGCTCGTGTCGTAAGAAAAATTGAAGGCGATTGACTGAATGCTATTTCGATTCTCGATCAAGCTTAAATTAATATGGATAATTCTACTCGTCTCTTTATTATCAATAGGCATTGGTTTTACACTGGTCGGCTTTGAACAGCATTCGACAATCAAAAAAAAACTTATTGAAAGCTCTTTGATACATGGGCGTTTATTGGCTTTAAATACAGAAGTTCCTCTCACATTCGATGATTATGAAGCGGTTTCGGATATCATTTCTCGTGTTGAAATGGCTTCTTTAGAGGAGGTCGTCATTTATGATTCGGAAAAACAAGTTTTTGCTCAATTTGATCGTGATGAAAATAACACCATTGACGTTCCTAAAAATTTAGAATTTGGTGCAACTGTTGACGCTAAATGGATTCACCTTTATTTGCCAATAGGAACAGAAGAAAAACCTTTAGGCTTTGCTTATCTAAAAATATCTTTAGAACCTCTTGCTGATCAAAATATGCGAGCGGCGGCGTTTCTAACGACTATCGCTCTTCTTATTATGATTTTTGTTTATTTACTCGCTCACAGACTTCAAGCTTATATATCGCGGCCTATTTTAGAATTAGCTTATGTTGCTAAAGAAATTAGCTCTACCAAAGATTATTCTATTCGAGCGAAAGTTTATCATGACGACGAAATTGGTAGTTTAACCCAGACTTTTAATGAGATGTTAGATGCGGTTTCAGAAAGAGAAAGGGAAAGGGATGAAGCAGAAATGGCACTCACTGAGAGTAAAGGCCGCCTTGAATCTGCAGTTAAAGAATTACAATATTTAGCCAATTATGATTCTTTGACGCAACTACCCAACCGTGACTTGTGCGTAGACAGGCTACGTTCTGCACTGCTTCGTGCCAGCAGAAATAAAAGTAAAGTAGCGCTGCTCATGTTGGATCTTGATCATTTTAAAGATGTTAATGATTCTTTGGGACATGTGGTTGGTGATGAACTTTTAAAAGCCGTTGCAAGAAGGTTACACACAATCATAAAAGAAACGGATACGTTGGCGAGAGTAGGAGGGGATGAATTTGTTGTCATTATCGAAAATGTGGTTGATAACTATAAATTATTAAAGAGTGTGAAGCATGTAACTGAGCTATTTAATTTACACTTTGATCTTGAAGGGTGCATGGTACATACCGCTGTGAGTGTTGGAATTTGTATTTACCCAAATGATGGTTTAGATGTTAACACTTTAATGAAAAATGCGGATGCTGCTATGTATAAGGCAAAGGAAGTGGGAAGGAATACATTCCAATTCTACGAGCCCGAAATGAATGCACAGATTTTACGAAGAATAAATCTATCTAATGATTTAAGGGCAGCTATTGAAAGAAAAGAGCTAAATCTAGTATTTCAGCCAAAATACAATACAAAAAGTCGCAAAGTTGTAGGGGCTGAAGCATTGTTGCGTTGGAACCATCCTGTAATTGGCAATATTTCGCCAATAGAGTTTATTCCAATTGCAGAAAACACAGGGTTAATTAACCGTATAGGCCTTTGGGTTTTAAAAAAGGCTTGTGTAACAGCGAAACGTTTCCATAGTTTAGGTTTTAAAGACTTCTCGATTGCAGTTAACCTCTCTGCAATACAATTTAAACAAGTCAACTTACCTGAAATGATTATCGACGTCATTAATGAAGTTGATTATCCACCCTCTAAACTCGATTTAGAGCTAACAGAAAGTGTTATCATGAGCGATGTGGATTCGTCTGTAAAAATGCTTTCGCGACTAAAAAGTAAAGGTTTTTCTATCGCTATTGATGATTTTGGAACAGGTTACTCATCTTTAAGTTATCTTAAACGATTTCCTTTGGACGCTCTGAAAATCGACAGAACATTTATCGATGATGTGACAACGAATGAAGATGATAATGCTATAACTTTGGCTATTTTATCGATGGCGAAAGCACTTCGCTTAAAAGTTGTTGCCGAAGGTGTGGAAAACGAGGAGCAGCTGCATTTTTTAGCGAAACATAATTGTGGTGAGGTTCAAGGTTTCTTCTTTAGTCCGGGTGTCAATGATATGGCACTAGGACAGTTAATTGAAGAGAATTTAGCTGTTCACCAGTAGCCTTTCTAAACCTGGATTCCCGTTCCAATATCAAGCATAATGCCTGCCACACACCATTTTTATCAATAAAACGTAGCTCGGTTGAGTTTTTGTCAATGAAATTAAGTGATTTTTATTTTGATCTTCCAGAAGAGTTGATCGCAAAGTATCCTGCCAATAAAAGAACAGATAGTCGGCTTTTAGCATTAGGTGTCAAAAACCAACAAATAGAGCACTTACAATTTACTGATTTAATTCATAAAATCAATAAAGACGATCTCTTAGTATTTAATGATACTAAAGTGATTCCAGCAAGGTTTCATTGCAAAAAACACACCGGTGGTAAAGTTGAGTTTTTATTCGAAAGGATGCTTGAAAATAATACTTGTCTTGCACATATGAAATCTAACAGAAAACCTAATATTGGCGATACACTCACTAGTTTCAATGCACAAACTATTGAAATATCTGATAAAAAAGGTGCTTTGTGGGAGTTGACACTCAAAGATACAAAAGATAACTGGATAGACTTCCTCAAAAAAGAAGGACACATACCTTTACCTCCTTACATGCAACGCGATGACAATGATGCCGATGAGGAACGTTATCAAACTGTCTATGCCAAGCGTGAAGGTGCAGTCGCTGCACCAACGGCCGGTTTGCATTTTGATGAAGACTATTTCACACAATTGACACAAAAAGGCTGTGAAATCGGTTTTGTAACCTTACATGTTGGTGCTGGCACATTCCAGCCGATCAGGACAGATAACGTTTCAGATCACGAAATGCACTCTGAATATTATGAAATGCCTGAAAAACTTTGTGAGCAAATATCTCGCTGCAAAAGTGCTGGTGGCCGTGTAATTGCTATAGGTACTACATCTGTTCGTTGTTTGGAATCAGCTGCTATTGAAAAAGGTGTCTGCAAACCTCAAAAGGGAGAAACGGACATATACATATATCCTGGGTACAAATTTAAAGTGGTTGATGCTTTATTTACCAACTTTCATTTACCAGAATCTACACTGATGCTTCTTGTAAGTGCGCTAGCTTCTCGCGAACTCATTTTAGAAGCTTATCAGCAGGCTATTGAGCATCGCTATCGCTTTTATAGTTACGGCGATGCCATGTTTATTGACCCATTAGGATAAATCATAATCTTTGAATGGGTATCAACAACGATTTATTTTAAGTAGTAAGGAATTGTTTTGGAATTTTCTCTTCACGCTAACGACGGCCCAGCAAGGCGAGGCCAATTAAAATTTGAACGTGGGACTATTGAAACGCCTGCATTCATGCCTGTTGGCACTTATGGCACTGTTAAGGCAATGAAACCCGAAGATGTTAAAGAAACGGGTGCTGAGATATTACTTGGTAACACTTTCCATCTTATGTTGAGGCCTGGTACTAGCATCATTCAAAAGCATGGTGATTTACACGATTTTATGCGATGGGAAAAGCCTATTTTAACTGATTCAGGTGGGTTTCAGGTATTTAGCTTGGGTAAATTGCGAAAAGTCAGTGAAAAAGGCGTTGAGTTTCGTTCTCCTGTAAATGGAGCAAAAGTGTTTCTTGATCCAGAAACCTCTATGTCTGTTCAAAAAGCTCTAGGCTCAGACATTGTGATGATTTTTGATGAGTGTACGCCATATCCAGCGACGGAAGAAGAAGCTAAACAATCAATGGAACTCTCTCTGCGCTGGGCATTACGCAGTCGAAATGCACATGGCGACAGTCCTGCCGCTTTATTCGGTATTGTGCAGGGTGGTATGTATCCTGAGCTGCGCTCGCGCTCCATTGACGGGCTAGTCAAAATTGGCTTCGATGGTTATGCGATTGGCGGTCTTTCGGTCGGAGAGCCAGCGGAAGAAAGAAATAAAGTATTAAACCATCTTATGCCACAAATGCCTGAAAATCATCCTAGATATCTCATGGGCGTTGGGAAACCTGAGGATATTGTCGAGGCGGTGAGACGGGGCGTTGACATGTTTGATTGTGTTTTACCAACGCGTAATGCAAGAAATAGTCATTTGTTCACTTCTGAAGGGGTTGTGAGATTAAGAAATAGCCCCAATAAAAAGAGCTTGGAACCGATTGATAAAACATGCGATTGTTATACCTGTAAAAATTACTCACGTGCTTATTTGCATCACCTTGACAAATGTGGGGAAATTTTAGGAGCGCATTTAAACACCATACATAACCTTCGCTACTATCAAAGGCTTATGAAAAGCATACGTGATGCGATTGAGCAAAATCGTTTCGAAATGTTTGTTGAAGAGTTTTATGAAAAAAGGGGGCTATCAGTACCTCCATTTTAACTGAATAGATAAGTTGATTTTTAAACATCAACAAATAACAGATTGATGTGTTTTTTTAAATTGATTAAGGGGTAGATAATGAGTATATTTTTTGCGGAAGCTTGGGCCAATGCTGAACCTGTAGCAAGGCCTCAAGGTGGTGGCATGGAAATGTTCTTTATGTTGGGTATTTTCCTTGTAGCGTTTTATTTTTTCGTATTAAGACCACAAAACAAGCGCGTAAAAGAGCATCGTTCAATGCTTGACTCTTTAAGCAAAGGTGATGAGATCGTCACAACAGGTGGAATTGCTGGCAAAATCGTTAAGATTGGTGACAATTTTATTATTTTGAATGTGGCGGAAGGTGTTGAGCTTTCTGTTCAAAAGCAAAGCGTTTCAAGCACTTTACCCAAAGGCACCTTAAAATCCTTGTAAATTGGAAATATATTTGCTTGTTGCTGTTATAAAAGCACAGCAACAGGTGAGCAACAATAAAGGAAAAACCCATGCTTCCACTTGACGGTTCGCCACCATTACAAACAACGGCTACCAATAAGTATCCTGGTTGGCTGTACGGATTGCTTGTTGCCGTACTGATGTTTGGTGCTCTTTATGCATTACCCAATATTTTTGGTGAAGATTTAGCTGTACAAATTTCAGGAATTCGTAGCCAAGAAATCACCGAAGAAGTCCTCGATAAAGTCAACACCGTTTTAACAACGGCTGAGGTTCCATTTAAATCTATTGAACTCGACAAAGGTAACGGTTTGATACGATTTAATTCTGCGGAGGACCAACTCCGAGCAAAAACTTTACTCTACGACGAGTTTGATAACAACCGATTTTCCGTGGCATTGAACTTGGCGTCCGCAGCTCCTGCATGGTTGCTCGCACTAAACGCCAACCCGATGAAATTAGGTCTCGACTTAAGAGGCGGTATTTATTTCCTGATGGAAGTGAATATGGAAATGGCTATTGAAAAGCGAGAAATACAAACGGCTGAAGATATCAAAGTCAATTTTCGTGAAAAGAAAATACGTGGTGTCGTGGTTCGTCGTGACAAAAATGGTGGTATCACCGCACGTTTTTCGAAAGAAGAAGTTAGAGATGAAGCCTACTCTGAACTACGTAGTGAATATCGTGGTCGTTTAACGTTGACAAAGAGTGAATTAGGTAATCGATATCTGATCAAAGCCAGTTTGACAGAACAAGAAATTAAAGAAATTCGCGATTATGCGATTAAGCAAAATATCATCACTTTACGGAACCGCATTAATGAAATAGGTGTTGCAGAGCCTGTTGTACAAAGAGAAGGTGCAGATCGGATTGTGGTACAGTTGCCAGGAGTTCAAGACTCAGCAGAAGCAAGAAGGATTCTTGGTCGTACAGCAAGCCTTGAATTCAGGATGGTTAATGAAGAAGCTGATGTACAAGCTGCTCTTGCTGGACGTATACCACCAGACTCGGAATTGTTATACACGCGAGAAGGGCAACCTTTGGTAGTTCGTAACAAGATTATTGTTGGTGGAGAACATATTACCGATGCTAATACGAGCCGTGACGAAAATGGTATGCCACAAGTCAACATCACACTAGATGGAATTGGCGGTAAAATTATGGAAGATGCCACCAAAAAATATGTCAAAAAATTAAAAGCCAGTGTCTGGGTTGAATACAAAACCAAAGTGACGAAGGACGCTGATGGCAATGAAGTAAAAGAATTGATTGTTGAAAAAGACGTTATTAACTATGCTCGTATCCAATCACAATATGGCTCTCGTTTTCGTATCACCGGTATTTACGATGCTAAAGAAGCAACAGATTTAGCCTTATCGCTTCGTTCTGGCGCTTTGTTGGCACCCGTTCATATCGTCGAAGAACGCACCGTAGGTCCTAGCCTTGGACAAGAAAATATTGATAAAGGCATTCTATCCATTCAAATTGGATTTGTTGCTGTTCTTATTTTCATGGTTCTTTATTATCGTGTATTTGGCATTATAGCAAGTGCAGCATTGGTGACTAACCTGTTGCTAATCGTTGCTTTCATGTCCTTGTTGGGTGCGACATTAACGCTGCCTGGCATGGCAGGAATTGTACTGACTGTTGGTATGGCGGTCGATGCAAATGTATTAATTTTTGAGCGGATAAGGGAAGAGCTACGTGATGGTGTGAGTACGCAGCAAGCTATCTTTGCCGGATATGATAAAGCTGTTTCTACTATCGCGGATGCCAACATTACAACCTTGGTTGCCGCGATTGTCTTATTAGCGTTTGGAACCGGCCCAATTAAAGGTTTTGCTGTGACATTGGCAATCGGTATTTTAACATCGATGCTAACAGCCATTGTGGGAAGCCGTGCGATAGTCAACTTAATTTATGGCAATAAGCCAAACGTTAAATTATCCATTTAGAGGAGCCAATTATGTTCAAAGCATTGAGAGAGAAAAAATTGGAGTTTCTCAAGTGGAGAGGTGTAGCCATGACAGTGTCGGCTATTCTCATTCTTGCATCGATAGCCTTGTTGGCTACTCGAGGTTTAAACTGGGGCTTAGATTTCACGGGTGGTATTCTGGTGGAGGTAGGCTTTCCCCAAGCTGCCGACTTACCGGCATTAAGAGAAGAGTTGCAGAAGTCTGGCTTTGATGATGCGGTTGTACAGCTGTTTGGTACGGAGAAAGATGTCACCGTACGTCTTCCAGCCAAAGAGGGCCAAAATGCAGAAGAAATAGGCAATGCGGTTCAAAGGGTCCTTGCGGATTTCGAGCCTAATATAGATATTCGACGAATTGAATCTGTTGGTGCCGCAGTTGGCGAGGAGCTTGCTGAAAAAGGCAGCTTGGCAATGCTAATAGCGCTAATCTGCATTATGATTTACGTCACTTTGAGATTTGAGTGGAAATTTGCGTTAGGTTCTGTGTTGGCTCTTATACATGATGTGACTATCACCTTAGGTTTTTTCTCGTTGTTTCAAGTCGATTTCGATCTAACTGTACTTGCTGCGATTTTAGCCGTTATCGGTTACTCGCTGAACGATACTATTGTTGTCTTTGATCGCATTCGAGAAAACTTTAGGTTAGTTCGTTCAGGAACGCCGATTAATATTATTAACACATCATTGAATCAAACCTTGTCACGAACCCTTATGACATCATTAACGACCTTGCTTGTTTTAGTGGCACTTTTTGTGCTCGGCGGTGCCATGATTCATAGCTTCGCTGAAGCATTAATCGTTGGAGTTTTAGTCGGAACTTACTCTTCGATTTATGTAGCAAGTTCAGCAGCTATATCATTAGGTGTCAAAAAGGAAGATCTCGTACAAGTTCAAGTTGAGAAGGAAGGCGCAGACCAAGAAAACTTGGCAGATTATTTCTAGCTAAAGACAATAGCTTGATTAAGGGTAATATCGAACAGCACCCCTTAATCAAGCATAGAATGATTGTTATCGACGAAGCGTCTGTGCCATCACTTTGAATAATTTAGGTGTAGCCGCAAGAACATTTCCATTGTCTAAATGTTTGGGTGCGCCATCAGTGTCACTTACCATGCCACCGGCTTCTTGTACAAGTAAACAGCCTGCTGCAATATCCCATGGCTGTAGATTGTATTCCCAATAACCATCCATTTTGCCAGCAGCGACATAGGCTAAATCGAGTGACGCAGAACCCATACGACGTATGTCCGTGCAAACTTTAAGCATTGCATTAACGGTTGATAAATACTGATCGACTTTTTGTTTGTTTGGAATTCGTAATCCAGTTGCTAACAAAGCATTGTCTAAATTTTTAGTATTTGTTACGCGTATTCGTTGTTCATTGAGTGTGGCGCCGCCGCCGCGTGAGGCTGTAAATAAATCATCTTTGATAGGATCGTAAATAACGCCCTGTTCCAGTCGCCCTTTGTGTAATAAAGCTATAGAGATAGCAAAGTGTGGAATTCCATTAATAAAGTTGTGAGTGCCATCAAGTGGATCAATAATCCAAGTGTATTCGTTACCTGACTTTTCACTACCTTCTTCAGCAAGAATGCCATGTTCTGGATAAGTTTGGGTGAGTATATCAACAATAGCTGCTTCCGACTTTTTATCGATTTCGGTAACGAAATCATTGGCGGCTTTTTCGGCAACTTTAACGCGATCGCGCTCCCAAAAACCTTTTGAAACAATATTTCCTGCTTTTCTTGCAGCGCGAACGGCAATATTTAAATGTGCTTGCATAGATTTATTCCAGTGAATAATGACAGTAGTGAGCGGAATTGTTAAGATCCAGCGATTAACCTAACAACTTATAAGTTTTCAAAGAGCATAATTCTCGATAAAAGAATCTGTCGCGGATAATATCAAAAACCTAAACTTAAGAGAACTTCCAATGTTTGTGTTGAAGAAAATTCATTGTTTTTAACCTGGCACCTTAATGGGTTCTGCTTGATAGTTTTAGAGATTTTGAAAAAGCTATTTCTGATAATATTGCATACTACGTGAACATACCTAAATGAGTACTCAAAACCACCTACCCTTCATAGAAAACATTCATGTTGTTTTGAGCCACCCAACGCATCCCGGAAATGTTGGTGCGTCGGCTCGTGCCATGAAAACTATGGGGTTGCATCACCTACGACTGATTAACCCAAAAGATTTTCCCTCTTCAGAGGCTTCTAGGCGAGCCTCAAGGGCCACAGACATCCTAGAAGATGCAGCTATTTTTACAACATTTGAAGATAGTTTATCCGACATGCAGTTTATAGCAGGTACAAGCGCTCGAAGCCGTTCGTTGGCTATTCCCGTCGTTTCACCACAAGTATTAGCAGAACGTATTGTTTTAGAAGCGAAAGCTGGACGTCAATGTGCGCTATTATTTGGTACAGAAAACTCAGGCCTGTCAAATGACGAATTACATGCTTGCCATTGCCACGTGAACATCCCCACAAATCCTGATTACTCTTCCCTCAATCTCGCAAGTGCAGTTCAATTAATAAGTTATGAGTTAAGCAAACAATTACTTCTTGAAAAAGCATCACTGTTTAGTGAAAACACCCAAAAATCACAAAAAAATGAAGAAGAGCACGCCACTAGCGAAGAAATGCATAATTTTTTCAATCACTTGCAAGACACTATCATTGATATAGGTTTTCTTAATCCTGAAAACCCGAGACATTTGATGACTCGCTTAAAAAGGCTTTATAATCGCGCTCGCCCCACGAAAGTCGAATTGAATATTCTCAGAGGGATCCTGGCTATGACACAAAAGAAACATCCAGTTAAAGATGCTTTAAAGCCAGATGATGTATCGGTTAAAAAGGAAGATTAACTACATACACCCCAATCACGAGTTAAAAACCCATAGTTGATACGGTAAAATTTGGCTTTATGTTAAGCTATCACAAATTTTTTGGGTTTTTTTGACAAATCGATAAGGTGAATAACCTTAAAATTTGAAAATGATAAGGTGAATCAATGGCTTTTAAACGCATGAGGGAAGATATTGCCAGCGTTTTTGCGCGTGACCCTGCGGCAAGAACAGTATTTGATGTTTTATTTAATTATCCTGGGTTACATGCAATTTGGATGCATCGTATGTCACATCGATTATGGAAAAATCGTTGGTTTTGGTTGGCAAGGTTTCTTTCAACTTTTGGGCGTTGGTGGACTGGAATAGAAATTCACCCTGGCGCTCAAATTGGTCGCCGCTTTTTTATCGACCATGGAATGGGCGTAGTCATTGGCGAAACTGCCATTGTCGGCGATGACTGCACGCTTTATCACGGTGTCACCTTAGGAGGAACCAGTTGGAATGAGGGCAAGAGACACCCGACACTTGGCGATAATGTCGTCATTGGCGCTGGAGCAAAAGTCCTGGGGCCTATTCGATTAAGTGATAACTCACGGGTTGGCTCCAACGCTGTTGTTATAAAGGATGTGCCCCAAGGTGCAACAGTAATCGGTATTCCAGGCCGCCTCGTTGAAAGAAAATCTCATCAAAAGTCTGAAGAGCCTGAAAGCTCTCCTGAAGTGAAGCAAGAAAAAAGCCCAAAAGACAACGAAAAACTGATTGGTTTTGAGGCTTATGCCGTATCACCGAATGACTTAGATCCTGTGGCACAAGCTTTAGCTCGCTTAGTTGAGCATCAAAGAATGGTTGATACGCAAATGGTTGAAGTTTGTGAATCCTTAAAAAAAAGAGGGCTTCTCAATCAGTTAGTTAATATACCTGAGTTAAAATTTAAAGAATTGCTTTGTGAAGAAGAAACAAAGAAAACGGATGAAAAGGCATGAAGCAATCCATCTGCCAAAAAATAGTCGTACATAGGTTAAGTGAAGAAAAATAAATTAAATTTTTCTCACGACATATAGAAACTTCTATCGTCAATACTTGACTAAATTAGTAAGGTATGTGACTATTATGTGCAAACTATGGCGGGAATGAAAACCATGAAATTAACCACCAAAGGTAGATATGCAGTGACCGCAATGTTGGATTTAGCTATCCATTATGACAAAGGTCCAGTAACATTAGCCGATATTTCACGTCGTCAAGGAATATCGCTCTCTTACCTTGAACAGCTATTTGCAAAGCTACGAAAAAGCGAGCTAGTTAAAAGCGTTCGAGGCCCAGGTGGAGGCTATTTAATTAGCCGTAATGCAAGAGACATTAACATCGCGGAAGTTATCGATTCGGTGAGCGAAAATGTCGATGCTACTCGCTGCGGAGGTGCTGGTGATTGCCAAGACGGTAATGAATGTTTGTCTCATCAATTATGGTGTGACTTAAGCGAAGAGCTCTATCGTTTTCTCGAGTCCATATCTTTGGCGAGCGTTATCGAGAAACATGAAGTGCAGAAAGTGGCACAACGTCAAGAGTCCGAATTAAAAACAGACTTTAAAGACACGTTAATAGCCCGCTCAAGTTTATAGGGCTCCGAGCGACTTGATATTTTATCTTATTAAATAAAAAACTGATTTTTGTGCAATCAAAATAACAAAGCATTTTACAACTTATTGATTACAAATATTTCTTTTAGTCTTCTGGAGAGATAATGAGAGACCCGATATACCTAGACTATGCTGCTACTGCACCTGTTGATGAGCGCGTCGCTGAAAAAATGATGCAATTTATGAGCTTTGGAGGTGTTTATGGTAATCCTGCTTCGCGTTCTCATCGATTCGGTTGGCAAGCTGAAGAAGCCATTGATATTGCACGCGAACAAGTGGCAAATCTCGTCAATGCTGATCCTAGAGAAATTGTTTGGACGTCTGGTGCCACAGAATCAAACAATCTAGCAATCAAAGGAGTGGCCCATTTCAACAAAAGTAAAGGCAAGCATATCATTACCTTGAAGACAGAACACAAAGCTGTTCTCGATACTTGTCGCCAATTGGAAAGAGAAGGGTTTGAAGTCACTTACTTGGATCCGCAATCAGATGGTATGCTTGATATTCAAAAACTGCTTGATACCATTCGGGACGATACGATTTTAGTGTCTATCATGCATGTCAATAACGAAATTGGCGTTATCCAAGATATTGAAACGATTGGTGAATTGCTCAGAGAAAGAAAAATAGTTTTTCATGTGGATGCGGCCCAAAGCGTTGGTAAAGTACCTATCGATCTCAATGCATTAAAGGTTGATTTAATGTCTTTTACAGGGCATAAAATCTACGGCCCTAAAGGCATTGGTGCGCTCTACGTCAGAAGAAAGCCACGTGTTAGAATTGAAGCACAAATGCATGGCGGCGGTCATGAAAGAGGAATGCGTTCAGGCACTTTACCTGTACACCAAATTGTTGGTATGGGCGAAGCCTACGCTATTGCTGCAGAACAAATGGCCTCGGATAATGAGCGTATAGCAGGCTTAAGAGAAAAATTATGGACGGGTATCCAAGATTTAGAAGCGGTTCATTTCAATGGCTGTCCCGATAAATCAGTGCCTGGTATTCTCAATGTATCTTTCGCATTTGTAGAAGGCGAATCCTTAATAATGGCTTTGAAAGATCTGGCGGTTTCATCGGGCTCTGCGTGTACATCAGCAAGCTTAGAACCTTCCTATGTGCTAAGAGCCTTGGGTTTGGAAGATGAACTAGCTCACAGTTCAATCCGTTTCTCAATTGGCCGATACACAACAACCGAAGATATTGATTATGCGGTTCAACTCATACGTGGCTCTATCAATAAGTTAAGAGATATGTCACCACTTTGGGAAATGCATAAAGATGGCATTGACCTAAAGACTGTACAATGGCAAGCGCACTAACAATTGATTTGTAATCGATATTTGTTTTTAGTTTTAAAACCAAAACTTAAGTCGCCTTGAGCGTAGGGTAGGAGAAATAAAATGGCTTATAGTGACAAAGTAATTGATCATTATGAAAATCCAAGAAATGTTGGGGCTTTTGACAAAAATGAAACCAACATAGGAACCGGAATGGTAGGTGCGCCTGCTTGCGGTGATGTGATGAAATTGCAAATTAAAGTGGCTGATGATGGCATTATTCAAGATGCTAAATTCAAAACTTATGGTTGTGGTTCAGCAATAGCATCAAGCTCGTTGGTCACAGAGTGGATCAAAGGTAAATCCATTGACGAAGCTGCTCAAATAAAAAATACGGATATTGCCTCAGAATTAGCTCTACCACCGGTAAAAATTCATTGCTCGGTATTGGCTGAAGATGCCATAAAAGCGGCAGTTAAAGATTATAAAGAAAAAAACGACTAAATTTAGTAGAGACTGTGAGGCTGTAAACCATGTCTATTACTTTATCTGAAATTGCTGCAACTCGAGTTAAGGATTTCTTAACAAACCGCGGTAGCGGTCTTGGTATACGTTTAGGTATCACCACAACGGGATGTTCTGGGCTAGCTTATGTCTTAGAATTCACCGATGATCACACTGAGAATGATGAAGTTTTTGAAGATAATGGTGTAACAGTTGTTATTGATAAGAAAAGTTTGGTCTACCTCGATGGGACACACTTAGATTACGTCAAAGAAGGCGTCAACGAGGGATTTGAGTTTAAAAATCCTAATGTGAAAGATGAGTGCGGGTGCGGAGAGAGTTTTACAGTCTAATTTTATGTAAGCCCTTTCTTCATACTATTGAAACTTCTAAATTGAGATGCACTCAAAAAGTGAATACAAAAAATCAGAACTATTTCGAACTGTTCGATATTCATCCTTCTTATCCCGTTGAGGCTACTCAGCTGGATAAGGCTTACCGAGAACTGCAAATTCGCTTTCATCCTGACAACTTGAAACCCACTGGCGATGAATCTGCTTCATTAGAAGACGTAACCTTGTCATCACTGGTTAATGATGCTTACCAAACCTTACAAGATCCTGTCAGATGTCTCATATATATCCTGAGTCTGAATGAAATCGATGTAAACTTAGAAGCTAACACAATTGCTGATCCTGAGTTTTTAATGCAGCAAATGGAGTTACGGGAACAGCTTGAAAATATTGATGAGCAGTCCGAGAATGTTGAAGCAGAAATCGAGCACTTTGCCTCTACAATCAATCAAAGTGTCGAAGCCTTGCTAGCAACCATTCCTCATTACTTAACCGGCCTAAAAGTAAATGATACAGTTAAAGTTCGAGAGTTTTTGATGAAGCTGCAATTTTTGATAAAATTGCAGCAAGAGATCGATACAAAATTAGATCAATTGGATGATTTATAAAAAGTATTTTCAGATATTTTCTATTTAACAAAGAAAAACAAAATGCGGTAATCATGGCACTACTTCAAATTTCTGAACCAGGACAAGCACCAGCACCTCATCAAAGAAAGCTAGCGGTTGGTATTGATCTTGGAACCACACATTCATTAATAGCAACTGTCAGAAGTGGTAAAGCGGATACGCTTGATGATGAAAACAATAATCCTTTATTGCCTTCAGTTGTGCATTACTCATCAATAGAAGAGCCTCTTATTGGCTTTGACGCCATTGAAAAATCCTCTAGCTCAGCCCAAAATACCATTTTTTCAGCTAAGCGCTTCTTAGGTAAAAGCTTCTCTGATATTCAAAGCTCAGATTTATCCTCGCTCTACAAGATAAAAGAACACAATAATGTGCCTTGTTTTGAAACAACTGCAGGTCTAATAACTCCGGTTGAAACGTCTTCTGAAATTTTAAAAAAACTCGCAAAACGTGCAGAAAATGCACTTGAGGGCTCTTTACAAGGTGTGGTAATTACTGTTCCCGCATACTTTGATGATGCGCAAAGACAAGCAACCAAAGATGCAGCACAACTTGCAGGGCTAAATGTTTTACGTCTTATTAACGAACCAACAGCAGCGGCGCTTGCTTACGGTCTTGAGACGCAATCTGACGGATTATTTATTATTTATGACTTAGGTGGTGGTACTTTTGACGTATCACTATTGGAGCTTTCTAAAGGTGTTTTTAAAGTTCTTAGTACGGGAGGAGATAGTGCTTTAGGTGGTGATGATTTTGATCTAGCTATTGCCAATTGGTTTAAAGCTGAATCAAAACTTGAAACCTTATCCAGTCGCTTATTGCGTGAACTCTTACAGGAATCAAAAAGAGCTAAAGAATCATTCACCTCTCAAGATACCGCTTTACTATCACTGACACTGGAAGATGGTTCCAAAGTTTCTCAAGAGCTGCATATAGAAGTCTTTAATCAACTGATTGAATCATTAATCGTTCGTACTTTACGTATTTGTCGACGGGCTTGTAGAGACGCAAAAATTGATTTCAAGCAAATTCAAGAAGTTGTCATGGTTGGTGGTTCTACACGCACGCAGCTTGTTCAATCAAAAGTAGCTGAGCTGTTTGGCAAATCACCTTTAACCAATGTTGACCCTGATCGTGTTGTCGCTTTGGGTGCGGCCATTCAGGCCGATAGGTTAGTGGGTAACAAAACGAATAAAGATTTATTGTTGTTAGATGTGATTCCTCTTTCCTTAGGTATAGAAACTATGGGAGGACTCGTAGAAAAAATTATTCCTCGCAACACCACAATACCTATCACACGAGCACAGGAATTTACTACCTACCAAGATGGTCAGACGGCTATGTCAATTCACGTGGTTCAGGGTGAACGCGAATTGGTTAGCGACTGCCGTTCCTTGGGCCGATTCGAATTACATGGAATACCTCCCATGGTGGCTGGAGCTGCTCGAATAAAAGTGACTTTTCAAGTGGATGCCGATGGTTTGCTAACGGTTTCTGCAAACGAGGAAGTCACCGGAAAAGAAAGTCGAATCGAAGTCAAACCCTCTTATGGTTTATCGCCGGATGTTATCGCAGAGATGATAAAAGCGTCTCATGAGCAAGCCAAAGCGGATATGGAAAACCGAAATCTTGTTGAACAGCGTGTTGAAGCTGAAAGATTTGCTTTAGCGCTTGGCGCTGCCATCGAAAGTGATCAACATCTACTAAAGCCTTCAGAAAAATCTAATTTAGAAGCACAAATATCACACCTTCGAAATCTAGCGCAAGGTGAAGACATAAAAGCAATCAAAGATGCCATAAAACAGCTCGATGCTAATTCTAAGCACTTTGCCGCTCTTCGTATGGATGATGGCATAAAATCGGCGCTTGTCGGCCAGTCAGTGGACAATATTTAACTGAGAGAGAGTTCAACAATGACAAAAATTATTTTTCTACCACATGAAGAACTTTGTCCAGAAGGCGCAGTTGTAGAAGCCGAGCAGGGTCAAACCGTTATGGATATTGCTCTACAAAATCATATTCATATTGAGCATGCCTGCGAAATGTCTTGCGCTTGTACCACTTGCCACGTCATTGTACGTGAAGGCTTTGATTCCCTTAATGAGGCCGATGAATTAGAGGACGATATGCTGGATAAAGCTTGGGGATTAGAGCCTGAATCAAGGCTAAGTTGCCAAGCGATAGTCGGTGACGAAGACTTAGTTGTAGAAATCCCCAAATACACTATCAATCAGGTATCTGAACGGCACTAAATAAACGCTGCTACGGAGAATAACAAATGAAATGGGTCGATGTATTAGATATTGGTATTGCCTTGTCAGAGAAGCATGCAGAAATTAACCCAATGACAGTAAATTTCGTGAATTTACGCGAATTTGTCATACAACTTGATGAATTCGATGATGAACCAGAGCGATGCAACGAGCGTATATTAGAAGCGATACAACAAGCTTGGATTGACGAAGCAGATTAAGGTCTCAAAACGTTCAATTATACGAAATTTATAAAAAAATAAATAAATAACTTGTATTTTATTTCAAAATCCGTAATATACCCTCCTCATCTCGTTGATACACAAATATCTCTAGAGATGAGTTAGTAGAAACGTATTAACAATATTATCTACTTATTGCATGTTTATATTATGAAACATGCAGCTATAATCATGAAAGATAAAGTGATATTGGG
>JBCCZV010000075.1:0-18411 GCA_039187085.1 Pseudomonadota bacterium | reverse complement strand
GGCAACCAACTAATGGAGCACCATTAAGATTTTCACGGCATTGAGCACATATTTAGAAGAAATTATGGAAATGATACAGTGCACGTCAGACCATATGTCTTCTACATGAAATGAATAAAGTTATTATTACTTCTCTGTTTTTGTTTTCTTGTAGTAGTTTTGCATCTGAAACAAACGAAGAATATAATTCTTGTAAATTACAATGTAATGATGAAATCAAAATCTGTGAATTTGACAAATCATTAATTGCCTGTGTAGAAAACCATAACTTATGTTTAGAAAACTGTTTTTCTGATTATTTGTCAAATGAAAACAGTGATATTGTTTTAGACGTAATAGGGACAAGGGGAAATCAATATTGTGGAGATGAGATTGATGGGATAGATCACGGAGACGCTTGCTACAAGTCTTATTAATGTAAAAATCTTTTAAACAGCGCTTTAATACTAAAATGCGCTGTTTGTAGATTTATAACCTCAATCAAAGTTGACTGGTTTTGGACGCTTGTTCCAAACGTTTCCAATTGTCTTTAAAACTTTCTTGGCTGATAAAGTGCCAAATATTTAATTGGTCTTTTTTGGATAAACCAGAAATTCTCATGAACTCATTATGAGGTATTGCTGTTATACGTTGATCGTTTTTTGATAATAGATCAAACAACTTAATACTATCTTCTAAACTGACTTGAGGAATACCTAAAGAATAAAACCACACTGATAGTGGAGTGCTTTTTAATTGATTCAGTGAATGTGTTAAGGCATTAATTTTTGATTTTTGAAAGGTGTTATGAAGTACTTCAGGCTTAAGAAGTAGTAAATCAGCGATGTTTTGTAATTTTTTTGTTTTTATTAATTTTTTTATGGCTGTTTTGCTTCCCCATGGGATATTAAGCTTATTAGCTTTAGACATATAAACAATTTGTTGAATGAAGCGTTTTTTACATGAGTTGTGTGTTGCTAAGCAAAGATTTTTATTTTCTTTTGGCCAAATAACAGGTTTTAGTGTGTTTATCTTTTTTATTGGTAGAGCATTGATGATTTTGGGTGTTGCATGCCCAGCAAGTTCAACTTGTATCTCAGAGCCGACTTGAATACCTTGCTTTTGTATCCACGCTAAGTTATGGCCAGATACCTTGCTTATTTTACGTCGGCCGAAATAGATAGGGTTAATATGGACAATGGGTGTAAGTTTTCCAATTCGACTTTTTGAATAAGTGATATTAGAAACATGTGTGAAAGCTTGTGGTGCAGAAAACTTCCAGGCTATAGACCAATGAGGATACTTTTGATTGCTTCCTAGGGCTTTGCGTATTGCAGCTTCTCTAACTTTAACGACAATACCATCTAAGTAACTATTGGGAAATTGTGATGCAATGTTTTCGCGGACTTGGTGTATATCTTCAACCTTGTGTATTATTTTCACATACTGTATTGTTTGATCAAATCCTTGATTATAAAGTTGATTGCGCCATTCACTGATATCTCCAATATCTTGATGATTATGTAGAATTTGATAGGGAAAAAATTGTAAGCAAGGCAGTTTAGTGCTATCGACTTTTTCTTGATTGATAAAGCTCACTGCTAATTGGCGTGGTGATTTTAAATCGGATGCAAGCTGTTGATAACATTGTCTATGGGCATGTAATTCACCACGGATGAAAAGTGATGTATCTTTTGGCATATTCCAACGGCCGAACTCCAGCTTAGAAGGAATCTTATCGAGAAAAGTTATTTTATTTAAAATTGAATGTCCATATAGCCCATCACCACGCGTTAGAGCTTGTTGTAATCGATTATTTCGATAATTCAATGAGAGCGCTAAGCCATCAAATTTGGGCTCTATAACAAAAGTTGCTTCAGAGTATTTCTGTAAAATACGCTGTATAAAATCCTTAACATCCGTTTTGGATTTGGCTTTTTTCAAACTTAACATTTTTACATCGTGTTTAAATTTGTGGTTCTCATTCTCAAAACCAATATCCGTGGGCAATTCAATAAAACTTGCCATTTGTGGAAAGCACTGTACTATTTTTTCTAAGTGGTTTTTTAATTGATCATACTCATGATCAGTCAGTTGAGTCGGTTTTCCCAAGTAATAATTTTTATGGTTTTTTTTGAGGGTTTGTGATTGTTCTTTTAATATCAAGGTTGGGGGAGGTATTTCCGGGCAAGAGGTTGATTCTTGAAACTGCTGTTTAGCGTATGAAGAATTCAGTGCAATAGTAGCAATGATTATGGCCTGAAGATATTTTAAAGCAAAGCTCTTTTTTGTTAAAAGCATCATTTCTTCCCTGAAAGTCATTGTTAGTTTTCTGGTTGTTATTTCTTCGAAGATACTTGAGTGACTTTAAAATTGCAACCTATGAAACAATGGTTGTATGTACTTAGCGATAAAAATTAGCGAATAACCGCGATTCCTAAAGAAAGTTTTTTACGTGTGTAACTCAGATAGTAAGTTCTTAGTGGTGCAGGTAAGTCTTCTAATCCGATCATTAAGAAACCATTTTTTTCATACCAAGAGACCAAATCTGGAAAAGGAAAAGTGTAAATAGCCGCAGTTACAAAATCATTTAAAAATTTGAGATGCTGGCTGCCTAAACCTTGTTCGCGTTTCTCTTGCGCAACACACATATTACGCATAAAATAAAAATCTTCTATTGCGGTTAATCGGTTGATACAAACCCACTTTTGCTCGATAGTTGTAATAGCAAGCCACTCTCCTTTTTTAGCTCGACCCCGATAATGATTGGTTTTATAAAAGGCATTGGCCTGTTTAACTCGCAAAGCATCCGTTTTTAATAATTGAAATTTAGCATTGGTGATAATGGACATAATGTGTAAACTGTAAAAAAGAAGCTCAATGTTAGTGAAAGGCAATGGTGAGAGAAACTTGTTCAAACTGTGATAAACCCAAAAAACGTTGTATTTGTCAGTTTTTAAGCACCATTGACAATATACAAACAGTGATTATCCTTCAGCATAAAAAAGAAACTCGACACCCTTTTTCAACTTTGCCTATTGTAGCTAACACCTTAGCGCGTTGTCATGTTTTTGTGGGTGAGGATTTTACGCAAACAGAAAGTTTACAAAAACTGCTTGGAAGATTACGTGTTTGGATTATTTTTCCATCGGCTGAATCGCAAGACTTTGCTGAAAAAATGGAGAGCATTGCCGAGCATGACAAACCTAATGCTTTATTATATGTGGATGGAACCTGGAAAAAAGCTAAAAAAATTTGGTATATTAATAGCTTCTTGCACGATTTGCCGCAATTTAAGCTGAGTCTACAGCAATCATCGCAGTATCAAATACGTCGAAGTCGTTATGAAGACTCATTATCGCTAGTAGAGGCTGTTTATGAGTCCATGAGTATTCTTGAGCCATCCGTTTCTTTTCAACCGTTAGTTTATGCTTTTGATAACATGGTAAAACAACAATTATCTCTAGAAAGCGACCATAAAAATCAAAAATAATCGCTTATAGTTTGTTGCAAGACCTCTCAAATAGAATGAGTTTCTATGAAAGTGAGAGGGGGCTTCTCAATATTGAAAGTCTATAAAACTAACTTTTATCAAAATTTCCTGGTATAAACACAGCGCCATCCATAAGCACGCGAGCACTTCGACTCATAACTGCTTTTTTGATGTTCCACTTACCATTAATCAATTTGGCTTGAGCGCCTACTTTTAACGTCCCCGATGGATGACCAAAAGTGACAGACTCTCTCTCTCCACTTCCAGCAATGAGATTGATTAAAGTGCCAGGAATAACTGCGGCGGTAGCAATAGCGACGGCAGCTGTGCCCATCATGGCATGATGTAACTTGCCCATGGAAAGTGCACGAACATTAATATCAATCTCGTCAGCTTGAACCTGTTTGCCGCTAGAGGCAGCATAGCTTTTGGGTTTAGCTACAAAGGCGACTTTGGGTGTATGTTGTCGCGAGGCCGCTTCTTCTAGCGAATGAATTAAGCCCATTTTTAATGCGCCATGTGCACGAATCAATTCAAACTTGTTCAGTGCTTCGCTATCGGAATTAATTGCTTCTTGTAATTCAGTCCCTAAGTAACCTAACTCTTCAGCCAACAAAAAAATGGTCGGTATACCAGCATTGATCAGCGTTACTTGCAGCTTGCCAATGCCAGGAATGTTCAAGTCATCGATCAGTTGCCCAGTAGGAAATAATGCATTTTTACTATCGGCAGGATCAATGAATTCTACTTGAACTTCTGCCGCCGGAAATGTCACTCCATCAAGTTCAAAATCGCCAGTTTCTTGGACTTCTCCGTTTGTAATAGGAACATGGGCAATAATGGTTTTTTGGATATTAACTTGCCAAATGCGGACAATGGCAATACCATTTTCTGGTACTTTTTCGGTATCGACTATCCCTTCTCGAATAGCAAACGCACCAACAGCTGCTGTTAAATTTCCACAATTCCCACTCCAATCAACAAAGGCTTTATCAATAGCTACTTGGCCAAATAAATAGTCCACATCGTGATCAGCTGTGTTACTTTTCGATAAAATTACGGTTTTACTGGTGCTTGATGTAGCACCACCCATACCATCCGTTTGTTTGCCATAAGGATCAGGGCTTCCGATAACACGTAATAACAAAGCATCACGAATGGGGCCGGGTTGTTGTGCTGTAGTCGGTAACTTGTCGCGATTAAAAAATACACCCTTACTCGTTCCGCCGCGCATGTAGGTGGCTGGAATTTTAATTTGTGGTAAATGCGTCATGTTAGTTTCTCTATGAATGGTTCTATTGCGATGGATTCGTTAAGCAGACGCTTCAAGAAAATCTTGCGCGAAACGTTGTAAAACACCACCAGCTTCGTAGATTGAAACTTCTTCAGCGGTATCCAGTCGACACTTGACTAGGGTTTCTAAAGTTTCACCATTTTTACGGTGAATGATTAAAGTGAGTGTTGCACCTGGTTCTCTATCGCCTTTAACATCGAAGGTTTCAGTGCCGTCAATGGCTAAGCTATGCCGATTATCATCGGATAAAAACTCTAAAGGCAAAACACCCATACCAATAAGATTCGTGCGGTGAATACGTTCAAAACCTTCTGCAACGATGACTTGGACACCAGCAAGCCTGACACCTTTAGCTGCCCAATCACGTGAAGAACCCTGACCATAATCCGCTCCTGCAATTATAATAAGAGGTTGGTTACGATCCATATAAGTTTCAATTGCTTCCCACATACGGGTGACTTTGCCTTCGGGTTCGATTCGTGCCAAAGAGCCTTGTACGACTTCGCCATTTTCTTGCACCATTTCATTTAACAATTTAGGATTAGCGAAAGTTGCTCGTTGCGCGGTAAGGTGATCGCCTCTATGTGTGGCATAAGAGTTAAAATCTTCTTCGGGTAAACCCATTTTTGCTAAATATTCGCCAGCAGCACTACTGGCTAAGATCGCATTAGAAGGAGATAAGTGATCAGTTGTGATGTTATCGCCTAAGACAGCAAGAGGGCGCATAGCCGTTAAGGTTCTTTCTCCAGCTAGAGCGCCTTCCCAATAAGGAGGACGTCGGATGTAAGTGCTCTGAGGCCGCCAATCGTATAACGGACTCAGCTTATCACCGTAATCCACAGAAAGGTTAAACATCGGCTCATAAACTTCTTTAAATTGTTGCGGTTTAACACTCTGTGCAACTATAGCGTCGATTTCTTCATCGGTTGGCCAAATATCTTTAAGGGTAACCGGGTTATTGTCGTTATCATAACCCAAAATATCTTTTTCGATATCAAAGCGAATCGTACCAGCAATGGCATAAGCTACCACTAGGGGAGGTGAGGCGAGAAAAGCTTGCTTGGCATATGGATGAATACGACCATCAAAATTTCGATTGCCAGACAAAACAGCTGTTGCATACAAATCACGATCGATAACTTCTTGTTGAATAGTGGGATCCAGTGCGCCACTCATACCATTACAGGTTGTACAGGCAAAAGCAACGATCCCAAAGCCTAATTTTTCAAGTTCTGGTAATAATTGCGCATCTTCTAAATAGAGTTGAACGGCTTTTGAGCCGGGTGCCAAAGAGGTTTTGACCCAAGGTTTACGTGCTAGACCTTTGTCATTGGCTTTTTTAGCCAATAAGCCTGCGGCAATGACATTGCGTGGATTACTGGTATTAGTACAACTGGTTATTGCCGCAATGATGACAGCCCCGTCTGGCATGACGCCATCTTGGATATCAACCTCTTTAGCGATACCTTGTTGGGCTAATTGAGAGGTGGGAACGCGTTTGTGTGGGTTGGATGGCCCGGCAATATTGCGTTCAACACTTGATAAGTCAAAAGTTAGTACTCTTTCGTATTCTGCTTTAACCATTGAGTCAGCCCATAATCCCGTCGTTTTGGCATAGGCTTCGACTAGCTCAACTTGTTGGTCATCTCGTCCGGTGAGTTTTAAATAATCAATGGTTTTTTGATCAATATAAAACATGGCCGCTGTTGCACCAAATTCAGGTGTCATGTTCGAAATAGTCGCACGATCGCCTAGGGTTAAATCTGAAGCTCCCTCACCATAAAATTCTAAATAGGTAGAAACAACTTTTTCTTGGCGTAAAAATTCAGTAAGTGCTAAAACAATATCTGTAGCGGTAATACCTGGTTGGCGCTTACCCGTGAGTTCTACACCAACGATATCAGGCAGACGCATATAAGAAGCACGACCGAGCATAACACTTTCCGCTTCTAATCCACCCACACCGATAGCTATAACGCCCAAAGCGTCTACATGAGGTGTATGGCTATCAGTACCGACTAAGGTATCAGGAAATGCGACACCATCAGTTGCATGTACAACTGGTGACATTTTTTCTAAGTTGATTTGATGCATAATGCCGTTACCAGGTGGTATTACATCAACATTTTTAAATGCTTTTTGCGTCCAATTAATGAAATGGAAGCGATCTTCGTTACGTCTATCTTCGACAGCACGATTTTTCTCAAAAGCATCTTTTTCAAACCCAGGGTGCTCTACGGCCAAAGAATGATCCACGATAAGTTGTGTTGGAACTACCGGGTTGATTTGTGAGGGATCGCCGCCTTTTTCATGAATGGCATCGCGCAAACCCGCTAGATCAACTAATGCTGTTTGCCCTAGGATATCATGGCAGACTACACGAGCGGGGAACCAGGGAAAATCGATTTCGCGCTTACGCTCAATAATTTGCTTTAAGGCTTCGGTTAGTTTTTCAGGCTCGCAACGTCTTACTAAATTCTCGGCTAGCACTTTAGAAGTGTAAGGTAGCTTTTCATAAGCTCCGTTTTGTATCTCTTCGATGGCTTGTTGGGCATCAAAATAATCGAGTTTTGTTGAGTGTAACGATTTGCGATAGTGTTTATTCATCTGTAGTGTTCCAAAATTATATATTAATGATTGATAAAGTCAGTGATTATGTTTGATTAAAGGTATTTTCTAGATGCAGTCGAGTATAAAGTATGTGACGACGCATCAGTATTTCTGCGAGTTCGGCATCGCGATTAGCAATGGCCTTGACAATTTGTTGGTGTTCTTCAAAAGCTGTTGTCACTCTTGGGCCTGTCATGCCAAGTTGGACACGGTACATGCGGATGACGTGATAAATATCATTAACGAGCAGTGATATTAACTGTTGGTTTTTACTGCCTACCAATATTCGATAATGAAAATCCACATCCCCTGCTTGTTGAAAATAATTTTCATTGGTACGTATTGAAGAGAGATGAGAGTGTAGTAGGGTGTTTAAATCAGCGATTTCATTGTCAAGCATGTGAGTGGCGGCGAGTCGTGCCGCCATACCTTCTAATGGTTCACGTACTTGGAAGAGTTCGATAAGACCTTCTAAAGAAAGAGAAACAACACGTGCGCCTATATTGGATTTTCTTTCAACCAATCGACAAGATTCTAAACGGTTTATCGCTTCGCGGATGACAGCGCGACTGACGGCAAACTTAGTGGATAATTCAGTTTCACTCAGTTTTGATCCAGGAACGATATCGCCCGAAACAATATCTGTGCGGAGTTGCAAGAAAGTTTTGTCCGCTATGGTTACAGCTTGCTCAACTAACATGAATGCCATTACATTTACTTTTGTCGACAATATAGACTATAGATGTCTTTATATCAATCAAAAACTCATGTTTTGTCGACAATATAAAGTAGGCTGTTAGTTGTCTATTGAACAATTCTCTTTTAAACGGTTGAAAATAGGTGGTTTTGATGATTTAAGGGGTGGGAACCTAACGTAGTGGCTGGGTTTCTCTATCGATTATGTCGACTTAAGATACATTTTTAGGTTGTGTAGCGCTCGAGCAACTTTTTGCTGGCTACTGATTGAAAATAAAGAAGCTCTAGAATTTTGGTTGGAGAGTCCATAAAGTGTATTTTAAAAAGATTTCATTGAAAATTATAAACAACAACAAAATTTTATTTTTTCAAGACAGTTTGAAAATATTACATATACAAAAGTATTTAAAATTCATTTGAGACAAAACTTTTATGAAGAAAAAAACTAACCAAAGTACTTTTTTACACGCATTGAAAGATATTTCTTTAAAGAATAACAAAAAGCATCTTTACAATTTACAACTGCAATTGATGCATTTTCAGCAAGCAATACATCATCAAAAAAAGCGCGTTATTGTCGTGTTTGAAGGAATTGATGCTGCAGCAAAGGAAGGTTTATTAAGCGCTTAGTCCATTTCATGGACCCTCGAGGTATCAAAGTTTATCCAATTGGTATACCGACGATTGAGAAAATGAATGGATATTACATGAGTCGATTTTGGAAAAAACTACCTCTTAAAACATGTTTTCTGTTATAGCAAAGAGTCTTTCTTTTAGTCCACTTTGGTTTTATTAGAAGAATCACTGTTAAAAACCTGATTAATGACTTTAGTAACAGCTGGTTGTATTTGTACCTGATCAGCTCTTGGAAGTCGGTTGGCTAAGTCACCAATCAATTCTCGATATTCGGCTATGATAAGAGGTAGATCCAATTGTATGTTACCACATGGCTTGAAACTTGGTCCAAAGCCACCTTCTTTAGCATTATGATTTAAAAACCCTAAAACGATAGGGACATTAGCGCCGCAAGCAATGTGATAGAAACCAGATTTCCATTGTTTAACCTTTGAGCGAGTTCCTTCTGGTGCTATGGTGAGAATAAATTCCTTGTTTTTCTTAAATTGCTCGATCATGGCATCAACAGCATTGGCCCTTTGACTTCTATCTACTGAAATACCCCCTAACCAGCGCATTACAGGACCAAAAGGCCAGCGGAATAGAGATTTTTTGCCCATCCAATGTATATTGGTTCTGCAAGCGAAAGCCATGCCTAGAGTCAGAAAGAAATCGTAATTACTGGTATGAGGTACAGCTATCATAACGTAGCGGTTTTCTTTGGGTGGCCTTCCTGTTATTTTCCAGCCAAATAATTTCAGAGCAACTCGAGAAATAAGTGCAAAAAGCCAACTAACGATAGGAGTGTTAAAAACGGTTCTGTTCAAAATAATACCTTTTTCATCCATTGGGTTCGATGAATGGTTTGCTCTGGATAATAAAAGCCACGACTATACTTAATATTTAGCAAACATGAAAGGAATTGTTAGGTGAACTCCGATAATGTTAAAAGAATAATTTCCGAAAGTTATGAGTTAATACGGGTTGTTCGGTAATTTGTATTGCTGAAATCTATTTAATCGTTTGATATTTAAGATTTTTTTGTATTATCAAGAGAATCATTCAATTCTCTACAGGTTTTATGATTGTTTTGAGAATATGATGACAAATCATAGGAGGCTTCTGTAACAGTATTCTTCATCAGTCTACGTTTTCTCGAAATTTTATCTTGGATAGAACCGACTAAATTTATTCTTTATTAGCGCTTTACAACTAACAACATATCGTAATATTTATTGAGAAATTAAAAATTTGTCAGATTTCAATTTACGTGCTTTGGCGGGCATAATTAACCGTATATTTTCTACGATGTAAAGTTGAGATTTATCTACATTATTTTTGTGTATTGATATTTTTAGTTTTCTTGCTTGTAACAGGGATGTAATAATTTACATCATCAGTATGATACAACTAATGATGTAATACCCTTAAATGCATCCTTGGATAGAATCGCAAGTTGGCAAAAAATTTTGCCGTAATTTATGAGCTTTTATCAAGTTACTTAGCAGATGTCAAAGTGTTTCTATAAGGTATTATTTTTATTTCTAGGAATAGATTTAATAATACCTTTTATCTCATTGAGTTGAGGATCATAAAATGTGTGACATAATGCCTTAACGAGATACTATCGAAAATGGATGTTTGATATGAAAGCAAATAAGCCGATTTTGGGAGATTTTATTGTCAGCAGTGAAAAGCAGGTTCTGTACTTCAGAGCTTCCGGAACTTGGAATGAATGGCTTATGGAAAAGTATCGAAAACAATTTTATCGGTATGCCAAACCACTTTCCTTATCACCATGGTGCATGTTTGTTGAAGGAACGCATTGGGAGATGGCAACTCCCGGTTTTTGGGAAGAGCTTTATAAAATTATTCAATGGTCTGAACAGCATAAGCTGACTCACAAAGCCATCGTGCTTTGCGATAATCCATTTATTGCTTTGGATGCAAACACCATAAAAACATATCATCAAAGTGTGCAAGTTGAAACTTTTTTAAGTTTGTCTGAAGCAGTCGAGTGGTTATCTCGCTTGGGTTTTGATATTTCACTAAATCGAACACTTCAACTTTTGACTCAGCGCAACCTAATGGGCACTGGGTCAAATGAAAATTCTTACTATTGTAAGACTGGAAGCTGATTATCCAAAAGAAAATCTAACAAGTAAAATGTTTTGCCTCTGATTAAAATTAGCCAAGACCACAATACTGAATCAGAATAAAATCAAGTATTGTGGTCTTTTTTGACTTAAAAGCCAGCCGCTTGGCCATCTTTTCTTGATTCTGATGCACCAATATATGTCTTATTTTTATGATCTTTCATAATAGCTTGATAACCGCCATAACCTCCCACTCCGTAACGAACATCGTGACCTTTTTCAACAAGAGCTCTGACAACTGAGTAAGGTACTCCAGATTCAACTTCAACGTAACCGCCGGTTTTCAAGTAGCTGGACTGTGACTCTGTCGGCTCGGTAGAACCTTTATGTTGCCAGCGGGGAGCGTCGCCAGCTTCTTGAAGGTTCATACCATAATCCACCATGTTTACTAAGATTTGAACATGCCCTTGCGGTTGCATAGCTCCTCCCATCACTCCATAACTTATTAGTGGTTTGTTATTTTTTGTCACGAAAGCGGGGATAATGGTATGAAAAGGTCTTTTGCCAGGCGCATAGGCATTAGCGTGTTTTTTATCCATTGAAAAAAGTTGTCCACGATCTTGAAAAACAAAGCCAAGTCCTGGTACTACAATACCTGAGCCCATACCTCGATAGTTACTTTGAATTAAAGAAACCATATTACCTTCGGCATCAGCTGTAGAAAGATAGATAGTGTCGCCTTCGTATAGTGCCGGGTTACCTGCATCAAGTGTTTTGAGCGCCTTTTTAGTAATTTTTTTGGCACGGTCTTGTCCATACTTAGAGGAAATCAAACCATTAATGGGAAGTTTATTGAGTGTCGAGTCCGCGTAGAACTTGGCTCGGTCTTCGAATGCAAGCTTTTTAGCTTCTATTAATATATGTAATGATTCTGGTGTATTAAAACCTTTACCAGCTAAATCGTAATTTTTAATAATTTGCAGCATTTGTAATGCAGCAATACCTTGACCGTTAGGTGGTAATTCCCAAAGTTGATAACCTTTGTAGTCAACGGAAACCGGGTCTACCCAATTGGACTGATGAGAAGACATGTCTTCATATCGAATATAACCACCAGATTGACGCATGAAACTATCGATTTTTTTAGCTATTTCACCTTTGTAAAAAACATCTCTACCGTTCTTTGCGAGTAACTCATATGTATTGGCTAAATCAGGGTTTTTAAATATTTGGCCTTTTTGTGGTGCTTTACCATTAATAGTAAAAACTCGATTGAAGTCACCAGGGTATTGGCTTAATCGCTCAATGTTTTTATCCCAATAATGAGCGATTAATTCGCTAACGGGAAAACCTTCACGAGCATAATTAATCGCTGGTGATAATATTTTGGACATGTCGACGGAGCCAAATTTTTTGTGTAATTCAAACCAGCCATCGACAGCGCCAGGAACACTAATGGGTAAGAAGCCGTAGGGTGGGATGTCATTTCTACCTAAATCATTTAATGCTTTCTTTAGTGTTGTGTAGCTAAGGCTTTTAGGAGAGCGACCGCTGGCATTTAAGCCGTAAAGCTTTTGACTCTTTTCATGCCAAATAATGGCATATAGATCACCTCCGATACCACAGCCCGTAGGTTCCATGAGTCCGAGAGCGGCATTGGCCGCAATCGCTGCATCAATAGCGTTTCCACCTGAACGCATAATATCTAGAGCGATCTGGGTTGCTAGCGGTTGGCTTGTCGCAGCCATCGCATTTGAAGCAATGACTTCGGAACGGGTTGCAAATGTTTCTCCTGTAATTCGGTCGGACGCTGAAGCCACACAGAAAATGTGTAGAAAAAAGATATACTTAATCAAAGTTGAAAGATAAGAAACGTTAATTTTTTTCATAAGTTTTGGATTCGTTGTTATGAGTTAGAGCAAGTGTATTGAGAAATGAAGCAGCAATAGCTAATCAGTTTAATATATTTCGAATATTTGCCAGCCTGTATCGGGATCATTTCCCACAGTATCTAATCCCGCTTGTATTTCATATTTGTGCCAAGCGTACTGACCGGAGTAGGTACCGTTATTGTCTTCTGGAATTGATACGGTGAATTGCCATTCATAGGATTGCTCTGAATTCAACGCAGAGTTTATAGGAATAAGCCATTGCTCTTCATAAGTGACCGTGGATTTTTTTACGATGGTCGTCTCAACTTCTCTTTCACCATCTTCGTACTCAATCTCTATGCCTTCAGCTTCAATACGTTCAATGGCTCGTATTTTTAAATAAACATTTTTTGCATTTAATGATGGTTCATTAAGAGTCGCTTTGACCATTACATTAAACTCCCTGCCAAGTTCAAGCGTTTCTTCTTCAAGAAAAAGCTCAATTTCCGCAGAATTTCCAGTTACCATATTTTTGACGGATTTAATTGCATTCCAAATCATAAAACACCTTAATTTGCGTGGTATTGAGTAGTGTTAACCGTGAGTAGCCGAATGATTATGCAAACTTCCAAGCGGGTTAGCAAATAAATTTTACGACGGAATCAATCAACATTGATTAGATAGCTGCTAAGTATAAAGTTTGCGTGATAAGTAAAAGCATCAGAAATGTATTTTAGGTGATAACTTGGTGTGGGCTTTTGATGTGTTGTTGTGGAATATCTACGCGAAGGCGCAAACACGCACGTCTTCGCATATTTAAGGTAGACAAACGGGTTTTTAATATTGATTAATATCGTTCGAAAAACTGGAACATTTTCTGAATGTAAGGAGCGCGAATAGAATCTTTTTCTCGATAAATCTCGTGACGAGCTTCTGGGAATTCAATAACTTTACAATCGCGAGCTTGCTCACATACATAATTTTGTCCACCTGGTTTGACTAATGAATCGATCCCTGCTTGTGCAATTACCAAAGGTGTTTTGATTTTATAAGCATAATGTCTGAGCTTGAAAGTACCATCTAACCATTGATTCACCCAACCATTAGTTGCGCCTGAAGTAATGACTTCTGGCACTTGAACCAAATCAGCAAAATCTGCTTCAAACCTCGCTTCGCTAGTCATAAACGCCCCATCAAAAACAACATCATCTAAGGTATATAAGCCTTGACCTAAAGCATATTCTTCTGATTGACCGAATAGAACAGCAGAACCTACGATGAGTTTTGTCAACCATTCAGGATAACCCGTTTCCATCTCGTGAAGCGGTGCACTCAACCAAGCTGCGGTAATCTCCTCAGGATAACTCTCCATATAGAGCGTGGATATCGCACCGCCCATTGAATGTGCAAAGATAAAAATCTTTTCAGGACGCGTTGGTTTGACAACATCATCAATGAACGTTTTTAAGTCAGTGACATAATCTGAGTAATGATTGACATGATTCTTGTCATTAGCTTCAACTAAACGACCTGAAAAACCTTGACTACGATGATCAAGAATATGTACGTCGTATTGATTTTCGAAAAACTCCCAAGCTAATTCTTTATATCGTGATAAGTACTCAGATTTACCAGGAACAATCACCACACTCGCTTTTTCATTGCTTTGATCAAATGAGATATGCTCGATGGTTGTTCCATCTACTTGAGATTCAAACGATCCTCTAACACCATTTCCATAACCAGGAACAGAACCATCAACGGCTGGACCCCAAAACTCTTTAATATCCGTTAAATTTTCATTAAAGATTTCATCTTCAGCATGTATACCCAGCGTTGCAGACAAAACGACTAAACTTGCTGCAAGTTTTTTGGATAAATTCATAATTTTTTTCCTTATTTAATAAAACTTTATTTAAGTGAGTAATACTTTAGCAGCAAAGTATGTCATTTTTTACTAGGTGAATACCGATATTAACAATTAAATGTGTGAGTTTTGTCACAAATGCTTTTTAAAAATGTGGATTTACAGTGAGTTGAAAAGGCAAGTCTTTTTAAGGTGAGTGTGGTGAAGAGCCACACTCTTTGGGGTGGGTATATTTAAAACTGATATGACACGCCTATCAAAGCAACAAGAGGATCAATAGTCACTTCAACATCAGTGGCAGGTGCACCATTAACCAAAACCGTCGCATCCGTTTCAATATCGATATACCAAAACTCGGCACTCAAGTTCCATTGTGGAGCGATGGTATAATCAAAGCCCGCGTTGATTGCCCATCCAATAGATTCATCGAGCTCTAAATCTGTTGATGTCACGCTAACCGGTAAAAGAGAATCCAAAGTACTGGTTAATTCTGCATCGGTCTCTTCATCGAAGAATATGGTATAGTTAATGCCTAAACCAACAAAAGGTTTAAACTCGCCGATTTCATCAGGATGCCATTGCAAAGTAAGTGTTGGTGGTAAATGAGTTACTTCGCCCACTTTCAAACCACTTGTTGCTCCGTCACCTTCAATATCGTGAGCAAACGGTGTCGCTGCAAGAAGCTCAATGGCGAAATTGCTATCTAAAAAATACGTGAACGTGAAACCTAATGCGTAGCCTTCTTCAACTGTTACGCCATCATCTCCAGAAACTAATCCAAGTGAAGTGTTCTGGCCGACAACACCTGAACTATCGTCATTGGGCGATACGATAGTGGGACCTACTCGAAAAATCATATCGCCTGCATCATATGCACTAACGGCAGTTGAAATAAATGTACTGAACAGGGCTGTTACTAAGTATGTTAAGTGGCGTTTTTGAAATAACATGTTTTTACCTTTATTCATGTAACGATCACGGATTTAAGTCAGCATAAAAATATATGTAGACCTAACCCTTCTTTAAAAAATCATGATGACTTACTGTCTAAGAGATCACGAGTAAAGTACATCACGGTACGCATTTTACTATTGATTCAAATCAATAAATATAAACGATAAATAAAAATTTCTCATAAAAAAATTAAAGTTTTGATAATTATTAACATTGATTAATCTTCTTTATTATCTTCGTTTTAATAATAAAAAAGAAATATCAAAAGTTTTACTCGTTGATTATTTGTTGTATTGATGAATAAAACGTTTGGTCATGTGAGCGAATTAAGAGTGGGGCAAGAGCGGTTTGTTTTTAAAACCTGCTTAGCGATTCTATTGACTCGAAAAATTATTGATTTTTACAAAAAGTAACGATTGAGAAATGAGAACTTTCTAGTATAAGAGCATTTGCTATAAAAAAACGCAATACCTATACTGGTCTGGAAGGCAAAACCTTCTCAATAAAAGGAACTTACTATGGGTGACAAAAAGAATCAGAACTTTTACCCCAACACGATTTTTACTAGACGACGTGTATTTTCACGAAACAATACCAATAATCTTTGTTTTCGTCGTGGCTACTTATTAATGTTTCGTCATTGTAAATTAAATATAGAAGCATTAAATCTAAATCACTGGAATCAAGTTGAGTTAGGTGATTTTCGTATTTTTTATTGCCCACTCGTCGATATTACAATCAGCGTTGACGCTGATATTCAAATATTAATGTTAGGCTATGCTATCAATCCTTTTCATTTAAAAATTGCTAACACCAACCAAGCAATATTGAAATATTTAGTTCAAGAATTAGCAAAAAGCAAAAAACACTTTTTTGATGCGTTAAATGAATTGACGGGTCGTTTTGTTTTGCTTGTTGTACAAAATAATCAAGCTTTCATTGTACAAGATGCTGTTGGATTGAAGTCTTGTTTTTATACGCAGATCCCTAACGAGTTACTTATGTCATCTCATCCTGGGTTGATTGCCGAATTACTTGAACTTAAGGTAGATGCTCTCGCTGTAAAAATATCCGAGCATCCAAAACATCTTTTAGGTGGACGATATTTACCAGGAGTTATGACACCTTTTAAACCTGTAAAGCAGCTATTAGCCAACACCTATTTTCAGATTAATGAAAGAAAAGTGATACGTTTTTTTCCATCAGAAGTTTTGACACCAAACGCTTCAGTTGATGAGAAATTTCTTAAAAAAATGAGTATGATTTTTGATCAACAAAATGTTTTATTATTTTCTCGATTTAAAGTCGCTTTATCATTAACGGCCGGTTTGGATAGTCGCATGTCTTTGGCCCTGACAAAAAACTTTCGTTCTCAAATTTCAACGTTTACTTACATTATTTGGGGTAATAAATCACATAAAATTGATGCAGATATTGCGAATGAGCTAGCTAGTCGGTTTGATTTCCATCATGAAAAAATTAGTTATTCTCGGCAAGATAGTCATGATGAAGCACATGATGCTATCGCTCGTACTTATGGGGGCCTGAAACGTTCCTCGTCTGTCAATGCGGCTTATTTTGAATATTTTCCGTCTAATCTAATTAATATGCGGTCAAATATTTCTGAAGTATTTCGAGGTAATTGGAACCGCAATCCATCCATTTGTCAGGGTGTTTTAAATTTGGAAACCATGCTAAATCTGTATAAAAAATCAGTAAAAGAGCTATGTAGAGATGCGTGGGAAGAGTATATGGTTGTTCAGTCACCATTATTGTACGATCACTGGGGTTATGATCCTATTGATATGTTTTATTGGGAACATCGCATGTCGAACTGGTTGGCTCTAGTGCTTTTAGATGCAGATGTATCCCACGAGACCTTTATCCATTATAACAACCGTAAAATTTTAAATGAGTTCTTGTCGATTACTTTGCAAGATCGACTATCAGACTCTATACCGAAAGCTTTTATTGATTATACTTGGCCTGAGTTGATGGATTTACCTATAAACCCTAAAGTATTTCCTGAAACCAAATAAAATCTTTAAAGCAGTTGTATTTCAAAATAATTTTTTATAAATCGTTCGCTCATTTTTTTATGTGTTTTTTTGTAACGAGCGAATGACAAAGGTCATTACCAATACTTGACTTGACTTGCACAGTTGGCATAAGAAGGTTAACCTTATCATCAATTTATTGAATTAAGCTGACAAAATATGACATTGCTGATTTTTTATGTAGTTGTAGCAATTGCTTTTTCATTCGTATGTTCTATCGCTGAAGCAGTTTTATTGAGTGTAAATAGTGCACACATTGCAATTCTTGATAAAGCAAACAAACCATCAGGTAAGCTGCTCAAGCGCCTCAAAGATGATGTTAGCAAACCTCTATCTGCCATTTTAACTCTCAACACGATTGCGCATACCATTGGCGCTGCAGGAGCAGGAGCGCAGGCGGCCATTGTGTTTGGAAGTCAATACTTAGGGCTTGCTTCCGCAGTTTTAACTCTACTCATTCTTATTTTTTCCGAAATTATACCTAAAACGCTAGGTGCAACTTTTTGGCGTCAACTAGCTCCAATAACCGCTTATTTTTTGAAATATCTGATTATAATTCTATGGCCTTTTGTCAAATTTTCAGAAATGATTACCGGGAAGATTTCACATGGTCCTAACCTAAGCGGTTTTAGCCGTGAAGAGTTTACAGCTATGGCTGAACTTAGTTCTTCTCAAGGGCAAATTGCCGTACAAGAGTCTATAGTGCTTAAAAATATTTTGCATTTGAAAGACATGAATGTTCGGAGTGCAATGACACCGAGAACTGTTATTTTTTCTTTATCTGAAACTTTGACAGTTGAAAACTTTTTTCATCGTTATGATAAAATGGCTTTTTCTAGAATACCTGTATTTAATGATGATCATGAAAATATCACTGGT
>JBCCZV010000074.1:0-18439 GCA_039187085.1 Pseudomonadota bacterium | reverse complement strand
TTGTGAGAGTACATGATGTTGTCTGCACACTTGACGTGCACACCCGCACAGCGAAAAGGCATTCGAATCGTATCCATTACAATGCATAAAATATATAATGAAAATTCCATTTTTATTTTCAGTGAGTATTTTTAGTTTAAAAATCGCTGTTACTATTGAAGGCTAAATAGTAGGGTTTTTAGAATCAGTAATAACAAAATTTTTATGGAGTATGTACTAAGAAGCATTCGCCAAGTATTATGAGCAATAATATTTTGCCACTCTATCGAAATCTAATATAAAAAATCATTACGGGTACTCTATGGGATTGTGATAACGCAAAACATTCATCGCCAAATTATCATGAACTGAGATTTCTCAATCGACAAACTCAGTAAGCGGTGCTATCAACGAAAAGGTGATTTAAATGTGTGCTTTAAAATGTGTCGTTTACGCGAGTAATACAACCTATACTTTTACACCACTCATGTTAAAGGAACTTGCCGAAGGGATTACTTGGCAAAATCAATTAAAGCAAATAACTGGTTTTCTAGTGTTTCAATCTGGCCAATTTTTTCAATATATTGAAGGCGATAACATAACGATTGATAAGTGTATGGACAGTATTCGTCATGATGAACGACATCATATTTTTCGTCATTTTTCTGATGGCAATCTAAAAAAACGTCGTTTCGCCGAGTGGATAATGAGTTTATCCTACGATATTCAAGATTCTACCTCTATCTTTCAGCCTCTTTTTATCAATCATTTATTGATGCTGAATCAACGTTATAGTGATATTTCAGAATGGCGTTATTGTATTTGGAAAGAGATGGATAAACTCTCTCAACTTTATCAACATACTCGTCTTTCTAACAAAAATCCGATGATTAAAGAATAAAAATTGAAAGCTTAAGACGTCTTTTATATTTAAAAAAGACGAGTACCTTATTGGAATTGCCCATGATGATACACCTGAAATAGACAGGCGTCATACCAATCATATTAACATCATGTGCGACTTTTAGTATGTTTGTAAACATACATCAATCATACTAAAAGTCGTAATGCAGAACTCTTTAATCGTTAAGTCGCTTGCTAAAAATATTTACTTTTACTCACTCTTATTGTGCTTTTATATCGAAGCGATCCAACTCCATCACTTTATTCCACGCGGCAATAAAGTCTTTAACAAATTTTGCGCCTGCATCTTCACTCGCATACAGCTCGGCAAAAGCACGCAATTGTGAATTAGAACCAAAAAGCAAATCAACGCGTGTTGCAGTCCATTTTTCTTTACCCGATGTTCTATCAACACCTTGAAATAAAATTTCCTGTTCATCTTTTGGTTGCCATACGGTACTCATGTCAAGCAAATTGACGAAGAAATCATTGGATAAACAACTCAGCTTATCAGTCAACATCCCTACTTTATTGTTCTGATAATTAGCGCCTAACATACGTAAACCACCGATCAAAACGGTCATTTCTGATGCGGTCAGTGTCAATAACTGTGCTTTATCTAATAGCAGTTTTTCAGCGATAGGCGCTAACTCTGTATTCGCATAATTTCTAAATGCATCAGCTTTGGGCTCTAAAACAGCGAAAGACTCTACATCTGTCTGGGCTTGTGAAGCATCAGTTCTGCCCGGTGTAAAGGGGACTTGCACAGCAAAGCCTGCACGCTCCGCAGCTTGCTCAATGGCATAATTTCCTGCTAAAACAATTAAATCAGCCATAGAAATTGCTTTTTTATTGGCATGCTTTTCATTGTAAGCCTTCTGAATCGTGGTTAAACCTGCTAGCACTTCTGCAAGTCTTTGCGGTTCATTCACTTCCCAATCTTTTTGAGGAGCCAGCCGAATTCTAGCGCCATTTGCACCACCTCGTTTATCAGAACCTCTAAATGTTGATGCTGATGCCCACGCCAAGGCAACTAATTGCGGTTCAGGAATATTCGAGGCTTTGAGTACAGATTTAATATCATGCAAATCTTCTGCGGAGGGTAACTCATGCGAAACTTCAGGTAGCGGGTCCTGCCAAATTAAATCTTCCTGAGGCACTTCATGGCCTAAGTACCTCGCTTTTGGTCCCATATCACGGTGAGTTAACTTAAACCAAGCTCGTGCAAAAGCATCTGTAAACTCATCAGGGTTTTCCAAGAAACGACGAGAAATACGCTCATAGGCAGGATCCGTTCTTAAAGCCATATCTGCTGTCGTCATAATAGGCGCATGACGCAGGTTTGCATCGTGTGCATCGGGAACATCGTTAGCTCCTTCGGCATTTTTGGGTATCCACTGCTTCGCTCCTGCCGGGCTTTCCGTTAACTCCCATTCATATCGAAATAATGTTTCAAAATACGAATTATCCCATTTTGTGGGTGTTGGAGTCCAAGCACCTTCAATACCACTGCTAATTGTATCTTTAGCATTGCCACTACCGAAACCACTTATCCACCCTAAACCTTGAGCTTCTAAGCCTGCGGCTTCAGGCTCTGGACCCACATGAGCAGCATCACCAGCACCGTGACACTTACCAAACGTATGGCCACCAGCGACCAGAGCCACGGTTTCTTCGTCGTTCATCGCCATTCGGGCAAAAGTTTCTCGAATATCGAGCCCAGATGCAGCAGGATCTGGATTGCCATTCGGGCCTTCTGGGTTAACGTAAATTAAACCCATTTCAACCGCTGCCAGAGGATTATCCAGCTGACGTTCACCGGAATAACGTTCGTCAGTCAACCATTCTTGTTCAATCCCCCAGAAGGTATCTTCCTCAGGTTCCCAAGCATCTTCACGCCCACCAGCAAAGCCAAAGGTTTTAAAACCCATCGATTCTAACGCGCAGTTACCCGCCAGAATCATTAAATCAGCCCATGAAAGGGCTTGACCATACTTACGTTTAATGGGCCATAGCAAGCGTCGCGCTTTATCTAAATTGGCGTTATCCGGCCAGCTATTCAAGGGAGCGAAGCGTTGCATACCCGAACCTGCTCCACCCCGACCATCACTGGTACGATAGGTACCAGCACTATGCCACGCCATTCGAATAAACAATGGACCATAATGCCCATAATCAGCAGGCCACCAATCTTGTGAATCCGTCATCAACATATACAAATCTTGTTTCACTTGTTCCAAGTCGAGCGATTTAAAAGCTTGTGTATAATCAAAAGCTTCACCGAAAGGATTTGATTTTTCCGAATGCTGATGCAGCATATTCACATTTAACTGATTAGGCCACCAATCTTTGTTCGACATGCCACGATTATCTGCTTGGCCTGCGAAAGGGCATTGAGATTTGTTTTCATTTGACATAGTAGTTTCCAGCTTTCATAGTGAAGGGTTATTAAGAAATTCAACGTGGTTTTGTTTGTTAAATGAATCAATGAGATAACGTGACAAAACTTTCGAAGTATATCCAATAAATATATGCTGAAATACTACGAATTGTTAGTAGATGTGATAACGAGAGTATTGGCCAAAAAACAAAGTGATCTTCAATAAACGCATTCATTTACAGGCTATCTTTATCTTGGCAAAATTATTGAAATGGTTTCACAAAGAACTTACGCAAGCTATATGCAAAATGCAAACTTACATCTTTGAATCACTTAAGATGACGAAGATATCCAACTAAATGACTCACCCTGGGCGGTTAACGATAAACAACCACCCGTGAATGGATAGGCAAATAATAAGGAAGCTTTATATCGCGTTAGCGTGGCGTAGCAAAAACTTGCGTCCAATACACAGGATAGTCTGCTGCATCAGTATCCACTCGCGAAGAACCAAAATGTGTATAGCCGCTGTTCATAATATTGCGACAATGCCCTGGACTGTCTAACCAACCTTCCATGACCACTTCAACCGTTCGTTGTCCTACAGCGATATTTTCTCCGACCCGACTCCATGAATAACCAGCGTTGCTCACACGATCAGCCACACTAAGACCATCCGAACCGGTATGACTGAAAAAATTAACCGTCGCCATATCCTCTGAATGCGATACAGCAGCATCGGCTAACTCACAATTCCAGGTTAGTAGCTCCACAGCATCCATTGATTCGTCACCACAACGACGCTGTTGAGATCTCGCCTGATTAACCAGTTCCAACATTAACTCTTGTTCCTCAGGAATCTCGCAATCGGAAGAACTCGATACACCGTCAGACCGAGATTCTTGGCCACCGTTATCCGACACGTCTTCCTGTGAATTTTCTGATGACTCGGTTTGATCGTCGTCATTGCTGTCATTACAAGCAATCAGCAATAAACAGCAAAGCAATGATAAATGGTGAATTCGCATTAAATTACCTTTTTAGAATAAGCCAATGCCTCGATTGTCATGACTTTTGTGATGGTTTGCAATTGCCTGATGGTAATATTAGGGCTCCGTCACATTTATGTTTTGATCGTGTAATTTCAATCCTTTATGACAAACGTAAAGTCGAACGACAATCAAACAAATGTTAACGCCATCACTTTTTATAATGCCTTAAAAAAATGCCGAGTCGATAAACTCACTCACTCTAAAATCCACTTTTAAGGTTAAACAGAGTTTACCCACATAATCTGTTGTAAAGTCTAAACCTTGTAATTCATCGGGCTCAGGATTTCGCATTCTGTTGCGTTGCCAACCTTGCATGGATACTTCATGAGGTATTTTATCATCAAAGGGATTACGCCACTTTGGCACCATGGAATGCACACCTAAAAGATTCACTTCCCATGTACGACATATTTCTTGGCCTTGCTGTTTTGCATTTTTACAAGCTTCAATTAATAAATAGGCTTTTTGCTTTTTTAAATCACCAAACTCATAATCTAAACCACCGATATCAAGATTTTTTTGCGCAGAGAGTATACCCAGCAATTGAGGCATTTTTTTTAAAGAAATATTGTCCAAAAGCAAATGAAATCTCGCCGATGAATGTTGGCGTACTTTACCTGTACTGGTTTGAATAGAAACATGCATTAATTTTATATTTTCTTTTAAGTAGCCTATTGCATTAAGCTCTGCAATTAAGCGTGCAATTTCTTTTGATTTTGAAAAAGCTTCGTTTCCAAAAAATACGGATTCTCCTTTAACAATAATTTTTAACTGGGCGTGTTCGGGAGTGACCTCACACTCAACCACTTCTTCAATAGAAATTTTATTCAGAAATTGGTTATTCATCATTTTTCCTATTCATTATTTAAAATAACAACACGTATTTTTTTGCAACAAAGAGACTCTGGTGGCAGGATTTTAAACAATAACGAGGTTTATCAAAAAATAGAAGCTTTTAATAGGCTACCATTTAATTTCTAACCTTGATTTTTCCTCAAATAAAAATTCAACTTGCTCTTTATTTGGCAAGTCGTATAAAGTGTTTTTTCATTTAAAGCAGACGAGTGACTGCAATGCGCTAGAAACTCCTTGCTTGATTTTAGTTTTTTCAAACAAACTGTTTAAAATTTGAACAAACCAAGCAAACTCTCACATAAGACTTACCCGTAATTATCCGAAGGCTGGCAACGATATGACAACAAACACTGAAGAAATTGAACCAAAACCAACCAATCGACTGATTGCTTTTATTGAGAAAGCGGGTTCCAAAGTCCCAGATCCTATCATCATATTCATCTATTTTTTCGTGTTCTCTTTTATTTTGACCGTATTTATTGGTGGACTGAGCTTTCAAACACAATCCGCTGATGGCACAGCGATCACACACGTTATCAAAAATATGGCAGATACTGAGCATGTGAGATGGCTATTTGATAATGCGATACTTAAAAACTGGCTCGCTTTTGGTAACGGCGTTTTGGGTGTTATTTTAATCGTTATGCTCGGTGTTGGTGTCGCTGAAAACTCGGGCTTATTCGCTACGGTGCTAAAAAAGCTTGGCACCAAACTCAGTGATAAATTTTTGACTCCGGCCTTAATTTTTCTCGGGATTATGAGCTCCATAGCCAGTGACGCAGGCTATCTCGTTCTTATCCCCTTGGCCGGTTTACTTTTTGCTGGATTGGGCAAACATCCTTTAATTGGAATGGCAGCCGCTTTTGCTGGGGTATCCGCTGGATTTAGTGCCAATCTAATCCCCGCCACTCCTATTGATGTGATCATCGGATTAAATGCGCAAGCTTTTGCTGAAGCTCAAGGCGTCCCTTTTGAAACCGCGTCGGGTGAAACTTTAACGCCGGCAACGATGCATTATTACTTCATATTTGCATCGACATTTCTATTAGTTATTTTAGGCACATGGGTAAGCAATCGTTTTGTTGCACCACGATTAGAAAATCAATCTTACGAGCTGCCCGACGGATTGGATTTATCCGATTTTTCAGTATCAGAACAAGAACAGAAGGGCTTGAAGGCCTCATTCTGGGGACTTATCGCTTCCTTAGCAGTCATTGGATTATTGGCTATAGGTCCTTTAGCCCCTTTTGAAAACGACAAAGGCCAAACGATAAAGCCTCTTTTAGATAATGTGATTTTATTAATCAGCTTTGTATTTATAGCGGTGGGGGCGGCTTTTGGCGTGGCTTCCGGTAAATTCAAAAATTTAATGGATATTGTGCAAGCCATGATTTCACAAATGAATGCCATGGGTTACATACTGGTATTAACTTTCTTTAGTTATAATTTTCTTGGTTTGTTAAGTTATTCTGGCTTAGGCACTTACATCACGTATTTAGGTGTCACTTTTCTACAATGGCTCGGCGTTCAAGATTTTCCTATTTTACTGATTGTGAGCTTTATTTTTACGACAGCTATTATTAATCTTTTTGTGGGTGGCCTCACCTCAAAATGGATGCTGTTAGGTCCCGTGTTTATCCCTATGCTGTATCAAGTTAACCCAGCAATGACACCAGATTTAGTGGCAGCAGCCTATCGCGTTGCTGATTCCGCTACCAATATTATTACTCCCATGATGATCTACTCAGGTATTATCTTAGCGTTTATACGCAAATATAAACCCAACTTTGCTTTTGGTGAGTTGATTATTATTATGCTGCCCTACTCCTTTGTGTTTTTAATTTTTTGGACCTTGTTGTTAATAGGATTTTTTGCTTTAGGTATACCTTTAGGGTTTTAGTGAACTTTCAAGGTATTTTAAAATTTTACCGAAGCAAAATTGATAATTTCTCATTATTGATATGAGCATGTCTCCACTTCAAGCGTATCAATAATGAGATTAAGACTGTGGATTGCTCCTAAAAGTTAAGGCAGAGTGGTTTCTGGCTTTTTTAATTGATAATCAGGAAATACATAGATACGCATCCTCCTAAATTTTGTATTCTATTTAGCGAGCACACCCTCTTTCGATAGTGTTTCAAACAACGACCATTGCAAAATCTTCTTCACCTAAAACTTCAATATGGTAATGTCCAGCTGGCAACTCATCATTTTTTTCATTTTCTAATAAAATTTTTGATTCTGTTTACTCATTTGTATACATACAAATTCCTTGTATGACAAAAGAATGCCTTTTTTCATCGTACCAGAAATATAATTACCACTAGAAAATTTTTTTGCTTTAGCATGGCGAATTGTCATAAGATTTTTTCCTTATCGTATAAATAGAAACCGTTCAGTCTTGCTTCAATCATCAGTTTAGGTGCAAACGACCAAAGCCACTGCAAGTCCTACTCGTATCAGATTTCTAAAGTTAACCTTCTATAAGTATTTGATACCCAAATAAATCCGTACATATCGGACAATCTTCAGCACGATACGGACATGAATGAGAGTTGTCATTTCACATCAAAAAAAATAGTGATAGCTTGAAAGTGAGCGTAAGCAATATATCGCTTTTTAAGCCTTACAGCGTTTTACGTCTTCAATGCAAACGACCCTCCAAATGAGGTTACACGTTATACCAACTGACTAGGAGTCCCATTATGTTTTTATCCTCTGTTAGAATAATGCGCCGTTATCGCCCTCAGTCCCTGATAGCTTTATGCTTTTATTCACTGGCATCGGGTGCTGCTGTTAGCAGTGAACAAGAAACGACTATCGATAACCTATCTTCCATTGATATTAATCCTGTGTGTCAACTGTTTCCAAGCTTATGTCCCAGTTTGCCTGACAACATCAATGAAAAAATTCTTGTGGCTGAAGGTGGAGCCTGCCCGCAAGGTCACGATCACTTGTCATTTGAAGAGTTTTGGCAAATGCCAGCCGAATTGTGTGAAAAAGTGAAAGAGCAGAATACCTCGGGTATTGCTCTAGCTAACGAAGGTCTTGTCGTAGACCAGGATTCTGGGTGTGATGTCATGTCTCATCAAGATGTTGTGGATAGCCCAAGCCATAGCCTTTGTTTGGCTGGCATATCTTATACGTATAAAACTTTTTATGATGATATTTTTACTGGTGCAGACGCCTACGCACAAGCTGTTCACTTTATAAGTCAACTATCCATAACTAGCCCTGGCATTGCACAAGCAGCAAAGATTGGCGAAGCTCGAAGAGCTTTTCTTCTAGATAACACACGTACGACGGTTGTTGCTGTGTATTACCCTACAGTTGATTTCGATCCGGTACCACAACCAAGAGACCTTAAGGCAAATGGTCGCATGACAGTAAGGGACTTTCTTATCAATAACGGCGGAGATAGCAATTTAAAAGATCTGCTAAGTTGGCTTCAGATACCTCCAAGCAACGTTCGCAAAGAAGCCAGGGCGATCATCTATTACAGCGCTATTTCTTTATCACTTAGCCAAGATTTGACGGATGCGCCAAAAGCTTTTTTCTGGCAAGCCCTGTAACCCTTCATGAGGAAAAAATGATGCTTAAAGTTAATAAAAAAAATCGTTATGCAAAGATTACACAATATTTAATTTGCAGTTTATTAATGAGTAACACATTGGTTGTTACTGCAACGGATGTGAATAAGATCCAGCTGATACCTGGTGAAACCTGTCCGAGTGAACATGCCCCCATCACCTATGCGCAATTTTGGCAAGCCCCTAAAGCGTTGTGCGAGCAATTAAAAAGCGGTGAGGTTGAGGTTGCCAATCTGGCGGGGGGAGCTTTCGTTAAGGTAGAAGAAACAGGTTGTAGTGTTACTCAAAATGATAATGTGTCTATGCCATCAGTGAGCCATTCACTCTGCGAGAACATAGGAGTCAGTAACAGTTGGCAAGCTATTTATCGTAAGAGTAGTCGGATATGGAATGCCACAGCAGATGTTTCAGCAGAGCTAAATGATTTAAAATTACTCGATGAACAGCTGGCTACTTTAAAGGGAGCTACAGCAGATTTAGCTAACGGTACCGCACATGCCGTAGCTTTTTATATGTCTGTACCTGCGGTTATGGCTTATCCGAGTAACGCCTCCTGGGATTATATTCAATTTGATAACGGTATGGGAGATAACATCCAAAAAGCAAAAAATCTGTTAAATCTGCAAGAAGTAACCGGTAATAACGGGAAAGTTCTTAAATTTAAAAATGTATCGCAAGCTATATTTAGCCGCATTACTATGTCGGATTGTCATGGATGCAAGGAAAGATTAACGGTGTGGTATCCCGTCGTTCCTTAAAAGATCCCAATATCAAAATTCATGGTTTTATTGCAATGGTAGCGCTCCATGCGCTACCAAGCTTTGCTTGGCATTTTTATTGATTGGCTATAGCAATGAGACAACTTGCATTTTTACATGATAAACCGATTTATCAGGGGAAGACTATGTTAACGAATCTATTATTGCATAAAAATAATTATCAGTACGATGATGATCGAACGATGATGATCAAACACCTCAACAAGCTGTTAGTTTTACTTTTCTATTTTGGCGTGCATACCTTGTTAAACCCCGTTAGCGGAACAGTTGCTACGGATCCCATTGGTACACTACCGGGACATTACACGACAAGCTCTACAGGTGCTGCCCATTACACAATACCTATTCAAGCACCACCAGGAACAGCTCATATGCAGCCTAATCTTGAGTTGATTTATAACAGTCAAACAGGAGAAGGCTTATTGGGTAATGGTTGGTTGCTAGGAGGATTTGACGCTATCACTCGCTGTCGAGTAAAACGTAATGGGCAGAATTACCCAGTGAGCTATGGTTTAGAAAAAGAAGGTCGATCAGATAGATTTTGTTTAAACGGAAAGTTATTAATCAGCACTGGAGGCGAATATGGTGCGGATAATACAAAATATCGCACGGAAGTTGAATCGTGGAAAAATATTACTTCCCATGGTCAGTGTGGTAAAGGCCCGTGTTTTTTTTCGGTTGAAAATAGAAGCGGCGCTACACGCTGGTTTGGTTCGACAAGTGACTCACGTATTGAAGCTGTGTTTAAAGGTGCTCAGGAAAATGATAATGCGCTAACAGGATCGGTGCGTGTTTGGGCCCTAAGTAAAACAATGGACCGAAACTTTAATTACTTGCGTTATAGCTATAACGAAGACACGCAGACAGGGGAATATAGCCCAGCAACTATCACTTATACCATTAATGAAGAATCCACAACACCTTTAGTGGGAACTCGTGGTATCAGTTTTTACTACGAGCCACGATCACACAACAGTGTGAAATACCAAGGAGGCGCACAAGTTTTGCACAGCAAGCGACTGGTTAAAATCGCGACTTGTATTGCTAGCAGTGGTGCTGCTGAGCTTTCTGCTGGGTGTGATAGTGCGAATGCACAGGGAGTATCTCAATATGACTTTACCTATGAGGAAAATGATTACACAGGACATGATCTCCTAACATCTGTCTCCCTATCAGGTAGCGATGGCACGCAGTTACCGGCAACACGATTTTCTTGGCAAAAGGCAGTAAAAACACAAACCAATCAGTTTGCTTTTTCTGAAGCCCTTTCATGGAGTCAAGATTTTATCTTAGGGTGGGATGGAAATAGTCAACCTCGGCGTTTGGCCGATATTAACGGGGATGGCCTCTCCGATGTGGTAGGATTTAATCAACAAGGAGTGAATTATGCGTTATCAACAGCCACAAATTTGGGCAACGTTGCTGTTAAAAGTCTTAGCTCTTCTGTTGGTAATTGCAGCAGTGGCCATAATTGTTTATCCGCAGGCCCTACGGGAAACAGTAATTTTTTTCCGCGGAAATTAGCGGATGTTAATGGTGATGGAAAAAGTGACATCATTGCTTTTGAAACGGATAATGTTTATGTCAGTTTATTTCAAGATAACCAATTTAAAGACTATGTCGCTTGGTCTGATGTCTTGTCTACGAATAATGGCTGGGGGAGCAGTCAGCGATCAGTGGCAGATTTCAATGGTGATGGCTTAGCAGATATTATCGGTTTTGGTGAGCAGCAAACGGTGTATTTGTACTCTAATGCTAACCAATTCGTTAAGAAAACCCGTTTTTCTACCACTGATTTTAGTGAAGCTGACAATTTTACTAATGATACCGGTAATGCACCGATGTTGGCAGACGTTAATGGTGATGGTTTAAAGGATATCGTGGGTTTTGGTTCACCTCTGTACAACGACGAAGTAGTTAAAATCTATGTTAGCTTAGGCACTGAAGAGGGGTTTACTGACAAGCAGGTATGGACCGATGCATTTTCTCTCTGTGAAGGCGCGGGGGATCCTAATCCTGCCTGCCAATCTTCGGCTTTTCCACCACGATGGACAGCCAATACTCGACGTTTAATGGTAGATATTAATGGCGATGGTATGGCTGATGCGGTTGGTTTAGGAGATGATAGGATCCGGGTGGCCTTTTCAACGGGCCTCTCTTTTAGTGAGCCGGTTTCCCTATTCGACAGCTTACTCGTTGGAAGTGACTGGAATGGCACCGGAGCACAGCGTGTATTCGGTGATGTTAACGGTGATGGTAAAGCCGATATTATTGGGTACACTCGCGATGGTGGCGATATTATTTTTGGCGTAGCAGAGTTTTATCAGGCCAATGGCCACATAGCATTAGGTTTTAATACGGATATTGTGGCAGCTATTCCCCCAGGCGGTAAGTTAAACACCGGCAACATACCCATCGATCCTGCGTTTTCCGTTTCTATGACCGGTGAAAGTGTGGCCGCTTTAGTCAGCTTTAGCGCCAATGCCGATAGTAATTTATACGTCTCTGGACCGCCTTCTACCGTGGGCGATCCTACTTGTGCTCAAACCAAAGAAACAGAAAACTCTAACCCTATAAAATCGAGCCTACTCATTAAAATAACCAATGGGCTAGGTGCCGAAACATGTATCGATTATGCCTCTTTAGCGGGCTCAAATGTTACCGATTACTATACCCCACAGCAGCCACAAGGTATATTAAGCAATAATCTTCAATACCGTGAATATCGAGCTCCCTTGTATGTGGTAACACAGGTAAGGCAAAGTGATAGTCATGGTTCAATCTATACTTATCAAAACCGCTATGAAGGTAGCCTTGCTCGTATTGATCAAAGCGGCTTTTTAGGATTTCAGGCACACACAAGGATCGACTTGCAGGAAAATGTTGAAGCGGAAATACCTGGCTTATACCAAACCAAAACCTATCAGTTTCTTTTTGCAGACAGCAATGTTGCCGTTAATTCGGCCCGGCCAAAATCCGAAGAGATGTATATTTATCGTGGTGGTCATAAAGTCACTTATCACTATACAGAATATCAGCTTGATGCCGTGGCTACAGTGGTTAACCCATTGCCTGCCGATTCCTTGCCAGGCCAACATCAACTAGGCAGCTTGTTTGTTTATCCTGTAGAGGAAAGCACAGTTAATTGCAGCATTATTGAAGGCAAAACCTGTGATATTGATAGTGGAACAGGACCTTCATACACAAGTTCAAAAGCATACACTTTCGATGTGTATGGAAGAAAAGTGATGGAATTTGATGCTGGCAATAACGCCGATCCTACCGATGATTTGTATACTTGTACGGCGTATACACCTATAACTGATGATACGTGGCGCAGCTTCCCTATACGTAATATGCATCGCACCGAAAGTTGTTTTGACGCGCAAGCACCAGACTCAAGTATGGTTGCCTTATCCTGTGATACGCCAAGTCAAGAGCACATCAACATGCCTTGTACTGAAACGAGCTATCAAGATGGTTCTCGTTTCAATATTGATACGATAAGACATTGGGATTCATCCAATCAGAAATGGTTACCTACTGTTTATCGCTGGAATGATTTAGGTATGCTCAAGAGTCGTCGTCACGACTATTGGAATAAGACCACTCAGTCTTATACAAGTTATGCTACTGAATCCCTTGAGTATGGTGATTATCGCAGCTTCCCAATAGCAATCAATAATGGCTTATTTACCACACAATATCATTATAATCCTGCTTACGGGCAACAAACTAAGCTCACAGATGCTAACAAGGTGTCGATTGATGTTATGCTTGATGGATTTGGACGAAGGGTTGGTGTCTATAACAGCACACCTGATGGTAAAAGTTCAGTAAAAGTGGCTAGCAGAAGCTGGGGCAAGAATAATGCTGGCGAACTGTATCGCTTGGATAGCCATTTAACCAGTTGGAGCAATGATAAGTTGCGCAATAGCTATCATTATTTCGATGGTTTTTCTCGCACTTATCGGCATGAGCAAAATACTTCCGAAAATAAAACGATTATCGAAGAAATTGTTTACTATGATCAAAAATCCGTTAAACAACGCTCTATGCCATACTTACAAGGTGAGGAAAACCCAGAATATGTGGTTCATACCTATGACAGTGTAGGCCGTATCAGTGGCGTCAATTATCCTAGTGGTGACTACACTAGTTTAAATTATGATATTTTGGCAGATACGTCAGGTGTTATGCGCAGTTCAAGCCAAAGTCAGTTATTTAATGGAAACCATCAGCTCATTCGAAACGTCACTTCACTGATTGGTGATCATCATCGAGTGATAGAAAGTGTGTTACCAGCTACAGAAGCAATGACTGCTCCCGTAATAAAAAAATATTACGATGCTTTGGGTCGCTTACACACATTGAATGCCGCTGATGGAGCAACAACAGAATTAACTTATGATTCCTTAAACCGCCCACTTTCTAAAGAAAGTAGTGAACGAGGAATACGCACATGGACTTACGATACGAGAGGTCCGGTAGAAACGGTGACTTCTGCTACGGGGGCGCAAATTACGTATGCATATGATGATCCTTTATTGAGAGAAACCCAGCGTATACTGACTCCTGAAGCAAATTCGTCTTTAACAACACAAATATTGACGATGACTTACGATAACCCTACTGCAGGGGACTTCGGACTCGGACGTCTTTGGACAGTGGTCGACTCTGCTGGTCCAGATCTCAGTCATCATTACGATGCTAATGGTAACCTGCGACAAAAGACCCTTAATATTAATGGCATCGAATTATTTGGTTTGGCTTTTGGCTCTTCAGCTATCACTGTATCGCGCCAGTTTGATCCATTACGGAGAGCAACTCAAGTAGACTTTAGTGATCTGCAAGGCTCTCGTTTGGAAAAAACTTATGCTATTGAAGGCCCTCTAACTGAAGTTAGCCATTGTTTACCCACGACGGATGGTAGTGATGAATATCACTGCAGTCCATTAACAAACTGGCAAAACTTTAATGGTTTTAAGCAAGCCCAGCAGCTTAATTACCAAAATGGTATGCAGGAAACACGTGCCTTCGATGTACTCGGTAGACGGCAGTCTATATCCGCGATGTTGAACGATTCACAAACATTGCTGGATAACACCTATGCCTGGCAATCGTTATATGAAATCCTTTCTATTACCGATACTGTTGATCCGAGTTTTTCAAGAACCTACAGCTATACACATCAAGGCTATGTTCAAGATGTGATAAGTGACGATTCAGAAAAACATTATACCTACAATATTGGCGGTAGTCTTTGCAAGATTAATACGAAAAATGGGCAGCAACTCAGTGATACCACATTCGGGGTAAGTAATCAGAAACCAGATGGCAGTGGTTGCGATCCCATTCCCTCTGGGATCGATGATAGCTCATCGTATCAACGCCTAGTCAGCATTAGTGAAACCGATAAACCTGCACAACAAGCCGCTTATTATGCAGATGGCACGATGCAATGGATTGGTGATCCTAATAACGCGGCAGAGCAATGGCGCTATACTTATGATCCTGCAGGCCAGTTGATCCGAGCCAATGGGCCTAAGGCTAATAGCGGTGCCTTATTACCAGCGACGGAAAAATACCATTATGATTATCTTGGCAACCTCATTTCTCGTGGCCGAGGTGATGGAAGTATTACCTATTCTATTGATCCAGAGTATCAGCTGACTTTGCTACCCAATTATACCAACGTAGGGACCATCAGCGTTCAAGGTCCTGACGGCATTGTCGCCACTATTAGTCGTGATGAAACCCAAGCTTTTGATATTCAACAACACACCGTATCAAGAACCATCTATCCGCGTATGTTAAATGAAAATTTTATACCAGCAATTGGTGCTGTTAGTGATAGTTTTGTTCCAGGTAGTAATGGCCCAGGCGTGGCGGTAGCTGGAGAAACGTTATTCTTTCATGCTGATCCGGCAAGTAGCACGACCCTGGTTACAGGCGAAAATACGGAAGGTATTCCTAAAGAATGGGCTCGCTTAAACTACGATCCTTTCGGGAAAATCACTCATATAAGTCGGGGTACCAACAGCTTTGCGCCAAAATACCACGGCGCTGAGTTATCAGTAGACAGCGGTTTGTATGTGATTGGTGAGCGTGCCTTATTACCGAGTATTGGTCGTTTTATCACTCCCGATCCGCAGCTACAAGGGGGTCCTGGCTACTCCCCTGCCTCTTATAATGCCTATGCTTTTAGTGGCAACAATCCACTGACCTTTGTTGATCCTACAGGTAACTCGTTCTTATCCGTATTAAAAAACATAGGTATTATCACCAGTTTGGTGGTCGCTTCCGTTGTCGAGCCGGAGGTTGGTGGCACTTTGGCCGGGGTATATCTAGGTGGTGCTCAATCTAATCACGCTTGGAACCCAGCCCATTGGAACTTTAAGTCTTGGAAAACCTATATGAACATGGCCGCCGGCATCGCTTTTGCGCCTAGTGGTGCAACGATTGAAGTTGCTGTTCCAGCAGCGTTACCTTCAGAGTTGGGAGAAACATCAACTTTGATGTCGGGTTTAAGCCATAGTCTTGTCGATGCTGCCGAAGACGATATCGCCTTTGCAGGATTAGAGGGTGCCCAAGGCAAGCAAGTTGAAGGTGCTGCGCTACAAAAATCTGCACTGGACTCTGTAAGTACAGGTGGAGAAGAGAGTGCTATTCAAGGCTCGGGTAATGGTCAATGTGCACAGGCTTCATTTGTAGCAGGTACTAAAATATTAACGGAAAATGGTTTTGTCGCTATAGAACAGGTAAAAGTTGGTGATAAGGTCTGGTCTTATAATGAGGAAAGCGGAGAAGTAGAGCTCAACTTAGTATCCGCTTTGTTGAATCGCATAGCGGCAGGCACACTGTTACTAACCATCGATGGTGACTTTATCGAAACGACAGCAGAGCATCCATTTTATGTGGAAAGTCGTGGCTGGATAAAGGCAGAGGATCTTAGGGTGGGTGATGATATACGTACGTATGAGGGACACTCCATTATTATCGATGAGATTAAGCTCCAACAACAACCAGCGCGAGTTTTTAACTTTACCGTTGATGTTGCCCATAATTACTACGTGTCAACACATAAAGTTCTGGCACATAATGTTCTGGCACATAATGTTGGAGCCAAAGTGATGGGCTGTAAACTTTTTAAGGATTTTTTTGTTGGAGCAACGCGTCGCAACGTTGAAATGAATACCGCTATGCCAGAAGCAGAAAAAGGAAACTTTACCGGAGTAGGAAGGAAGCTTGCTTTTCTAAAAGCGAGGGTTGCAAGTGGAGGACAAATCGGAACTGTAGGCAGAAACGCTAGTGACGTTGCCTATGTTGGGTATATTTTAATGGGAAATATTGCCTCTGAAGATGTTCCGGCAGCTTTTGAAGAAGGCGCTCATCTGTTTGCTGAACAGGCGACACCTGAAATGAATCGGGCTTTTTCCGAGATTGAGTTTAATGCCTATATAAACAGATATCGCATGCAACCCAATCTGAGTAATACCCTTGGCAGTAGTTTCGGTGTCGAATCGAGAACGCGGATTTTAAATGGAATAAACTATTTGCGAGCTCTCTAAGGACCCTGTAACACATTTTGTGTAATCAAAGGTTTTAAATAACATCTTTTAATCGGTCTTCGAATACGATCATAAATCGATTCAAGGCCGACTTATAATTTCTTATCGACATCGCCCACTTTTTAGATGCTTGAGCATTCTGTGCCGCTAAGTCTTGCATCACACGAGGACCGTACACATTGCCAAGTAATTCAGGATCGTAAAGCACAAACAAAATCAAGATTTTTTTCAAATCATTAAAAACAATTCTTCTCCATAAATACCAAGTAGCTCACCATTTAATTTAAAAATAATAGTGTTATCATCATCAGGATAAAAGAAGTCACCCGGATATTTTTCTACCAAAGAGAAGTTAGATTTAATCCCAGCCATCAGCTTCTTCTTTTGTAGCCTACGTGACAAGAACCGCACTGACTGGGGCGCAACATTAAAGTGAATCTTACGAAGGGTTGACGTTAAGATAGGCGATCAGATTACTTTTAACTGGATTCGCTAACACAGTTCACTGTATTTTCTACGCAACCACTTGGCGAGACCTTTTTCATCCAAGTTACCTTGTGCAACTTGGATAATTTTGTCGCCAAGCTCTGTGGCATCAAATGGGATCTCATAGCCATTTAGCACTAAGCAAACATCCATAGCATTTGCCGCAGTTCTTTTATTGGCATCATGAAAACAATGACCTCTAGCTATAGCCACAGCATAAAGTGCAGCCAGCTCAAAACAATCGTCAACCATTCCGTAGTTTAAACGATTATCGACTCTGGCTAAGCTGGACTCTAACGATTTATCCGGCGCTAAACCTTGAAGCTCTTCTTGCTGAATCACCGATTCGTGAATGAAAACCAGCTGTTCAAGCGTTAAAAAAATCATAGATACATAAAGTATATTATTTATCTCTCAAGTAGGCATTGACTGGCTTCATAATCGGGTCTCGCCTGTTCAATATCGATTCTACATCTTGATTGCTTGCTTCACGCTTATCCAAAAGCTCTACGGCTTTCGCCGGTACATAGTAACCAACAACTTTGTTGCGGTTCATAATGGCAACAGGCACTTCACCTGCTTCCTCTATCACTTTATTTGGCTCTCGTAACTCTGTAATAGACGCTGTTTTATGGGTAAGGATTTCTTGCATAAGACCAACCTGCATCAATGTTCCGATTCAATATCCATTGAAGTGTACATCAAAATACCTATTTAAGTGAATAAAGGGCAATGCCGAGGCCGAGGAGCTTATCGGCGTGATGTATGCGCTGGGTCTGGGGGTCCCGCGCGATCCCGTCCGGGCGTTCGAGTGGTATCTGCGCGCGGCGATGAAGGGTCATGC
>JBCCZV010000073.1:0-18942 GCA_039187085.1 Pseudomonadota bacterium | reverse complement strand
GCTTGGTGCTTTGATGAATATCTTTACCAATAACATTGAATAAACCTTTCTTATAGCACTCAAATGCTTGTTGATGGTTTTCTAGATGCTCTTGAGCAACACCAAGAAAAATGTAAGCTTCAGGAGTGGCTTTAATTGAAAGACATTGTTCAAAATAGCTTTGTGCCTTACCCCACAACTCATTAACTAAACAAAGTTTGCCCAAGGTTAATAACAAAGTCGCGTCATTGTTGTGGTGTTTTAACCAAGCTTCTGCAGTGGAGAGCTGCTTGGAAGGGTTGCGTCCCACAGCATTTCCATAAAGGTGTACGAGTTCTTCATGCCACTGTTTCTTTATTTGTTCGCGCAACAAGATTTCTGCTTCATCGCCTGCTTTGTGTTCTAATAATTGTTTAACATAATAAGCAACCATTGAAACCGATTTTTGTAAGTGCGAGGGCAACTGTTGCCAAATGGTTTGTAGGGCTTCAATACCTTTTTCTTTATCAATACTGTTCATCTTGCCGATGTAAGCTTTTTCTTCAAACTCCAGTAGCTCTTTTTCTGGGAACACCTTGACTTTTTTTAGATTGGGTAACAATTCTAAAACCGCTTGCCAATCATTCAATTTAATATTGATCTCGGTTAAAAGTTTTAAGACGAGTTGATGTTTAGAGGAGGTGTCATTATTAAGTTGTGATAAAGTGGCTAGAGCTTGTTCGTATTGTTCATCTTGAATTTGTAATTGTGCTTGCGTTAAGTAAACGGCAATGCGTGCGTTATCTTGACTGTGTTCTGCCAAACCCAAATAACTATCGCGCTTTTTGGTATCTTTTTGTTGTTGAGCAGCTTGAGCGGCCACCAAATAGTTGAGCAGTTTGGTTTCACTTTGTTGTTTCGTGGCAGCCATATTGAGTTTTTCCGCTTGTTTCCAATTGCCTTCGGCATAAGCGATCATACCATCAATGGTTTTTTTGCGGGCTTTCTTGCCACGATAGATGCGATGCCAATGTGAAACGCCTCTGACGGTTCCAAAAAAGCTGCGAAAAAGTTGTATAACGATAAACAATCCAAAAATAAAGAGTATCAGTAAACTCACGGCTAACCACAGGCGCATTTCGATGGTGGTTTTGTTAATAGCTATTACAAGAAAACCCGGTATATCTCCAATGATAGGGCCCATCAATAAGCCAATGGCAACAGCCATTAAACAAACAATCGAGAACAGCATGAGGTTTCTACGGACCATAATTATTCTCCTCGCGAAGCAGCGCGATTAGCAAGCAAAGATGCGAGTACATTGTTCGACTCTAGTTTTTCCGGTAAGGTTTGGGTTACCGATTTTTCGCTGAGCGCTTCAAGGCTTGCAGTGAGTTTTTGAGCCACTTCAGCATTATGCTGGAAAAAACCTTTTAGCCAACTCAGAGCTGTTTCTATATGTTGATCGTATAAGGCTTGGTGTTGTTTGAAAGCGGCTATCTGTGCTTTTTGCAAAACTAAAATCAAGTTATGTTTTAAGTTGGTATATTCTTCTGGAGTGAGAAGAGGTTCGACTTTCTCATCGTGATGGCGTACAACAATCCACTCACGTTTTATTTCTTCAAGCACACGATTGACGCGCGCGCGCCATCCTGTCACTTGTTCCGCTACATTCATATCGGTGGTGTTATCTTCAGGCAACTGCATACTCAACAATGGCATGTCTTCAATTTGTGGTATCAATGCTTCCAAAGAGAGAACGATGCCTTCAGAATCTACCCAAGGTAAGTTTTTGATGGCGGCAATATCTTTGGTAATGGCTTCTCTAACATAGTTTAGGTTGGTGTCTTTTTGTTCAGCGATACGCTTTTCAGCTAATTCCAACAAGGCCAGCCCAGTCTGCATATCTTTCATAATAAAGAGATTTTGCCCCGCCATCTTGACTAAATAATACGCTTCATTGAGGCTCCATTGCGTTTGTTTTTCACCACTGAGCGTTTGTAATCCACGTTGGGTTTTATCCAGATCCTCAGAAAATTGCGCTAAGGTTCTATTTTGCGTGAGGATATCTCCCGCAAAATCTTTCACTTGTCCATCGAGTCGAGAAATATCTTGGGTCAGTTGACTCTTTTGGCGGTCGAGTTCGCTATTCACGGTGCGTTTGACTTGATTGGCGGTATCTTCGGCCATGCCGACTTGATTATTCACTCGGCTCTCTAAAGCTTCAAATTGACTGGTGACTTGTTGAGCTTGGACGCCCACTTTGTTGAGTTCTTGCCACACTAAAAACACCACGGCGATTGCTGCCAAAACCAAAATAAAAGTCATGGCAATCATACCCACGAGTAAAGGCGAGTTCGAGTTTCCGGCGGGTGTTGGAACGATATTGGCTGTTGCAGTGGGTTCAGTGATTGGGGGTGGTGTGGCTGACATTGTTTGATGGGTGTCTGCTTTAGCCGTTTGGGCTGTATCCTTTGAAGGAGGAGCTGCCGTTGCAGATGATTGGGAAGTCGAAGGCGTTTGTGGCTCATTAGCTTCCTGGCTTTTCTTTGGGTTTGATTTGCTGGAATTAGGCGTTTCCAAATTTTTTGTGCTCATATTTGTTCGCTCTGCCAATTTGATAAATTCAAAGAGGGTAAATGTGTTGCGTTAGTGTTTTGATAATCGCTGCATTATTGGCTTTTGTGAGATGAATATGAACGAAGTTGAGATGTTTTGCCACATCGAATATTCTTTGACTCACAACGACCAAATGCATTTGTCTGACATCAAGCTGTTTAGTGCCCACATATTGATGAAATTGCTCTAAAATTTCAACACTCGAAATGACAGCATACCATGTGGATGCCGCCAAAATGGTTGTTGATAATTTTTCTGGGATGGGTTTTGGAAGACGTCGATATACCGAGATTTCTTCCACTTGGGCTTCTCTCTGACGTAAAGTTTGTGCTAGAAGTTTACGCCCACCCATACCTTTGATTATAGCAATACGAGAACCTTTAACCTTTTTTAATGATTCTATAGCTAGCAACCCCTCACTATTTTGTTGTTCTGGAACTTCGATATTCGTTAAGCCAAAGCACTCATTGAGCATTTTAGCCGTCGATGCACCCACAGTGATAAAACGACAGCGTGTTTGGTTTGAGTGTATGAGGTTTTCAGGGCAACCTCTAACGGCATTTGCACTGATGAAAATGAGAATGTCGTAGGCTTTGTGTGTCAAAGAGAGAGCAGGCAGCTGAAAGTCAATGGTAATGACCGGGGTCCAAAGAGCAGGAAGTCCTCGCGAAGCGAGTTCTTGGGTGAGGTTTTCACCAGCATCGCCGGGCCGACACACAAGTGTCAGCGGTGTTTGATCCTGTGATTTCAATGGCTGTTGAATACTTTATTTAAGAAGAGTAGATATGACTGAGTATTTCACGAGCGCCTTGGTCAAGCAAATGATTGGCAAGCCGTTGCCCAATGACATCTGCGTCAGAGAGAGGTCCACTATCTTGATGTCGAATGATTTTTGAGCCATCAACGCTACCAACTAAGGCGTCGAGGTGCAAGGTATCGCCTTGAAGTGTCGCGTGAGCGCCAATAGGCACTTGGCATCCACCTTCCAAGGCTGTATTTAAAGCTCTTTCTGCTTGAACCCTATGCCATGTATGGGCATGATTCAATGGTTGAAGTAGAGCTTGGGTGTCTGCATCATCCATACGGCACTCTATGCCTACAGCGCCTTGTCCGGCAGCAGGTAAACAACGACCTGTATCTAAATACTGTGTAATTCTATTGCCCATTTTTAAGCGTATTAAGCCGGCAGCTGCGAGTATGATAGCGTCATACTCGCCATCGTCGAGTTTCTTGAGCCGCGTATTCACATTACCGCGCAAATCTCTGATTTTTAAGTCGGGGCGCGCGGCTTGCAGTTGCGATTGACGTCTTAAACTTGAGGTGCCCACAATGGCATGTTGCGGAAGTTCATCAAATGATGTGAAATTATTGGAAACCAATGCATCTCTGGGATCTTCACGGACGCAAATGGTAGACAGCATGAGATTATCTGGAAACTCTACCGGCACGTCTTTCATCGAGTGTACAGCAATGTCAGCGCGATTTTCTAGCATTGCTACCTCAAGTTCTTTGACAAACAGACCTTTGCCACCTACTTTGGCGAGTGGGGAATCCAGTATTTTATCTCCCTTGGTCGACATAGGAAGCAGGTTGACTGTTAAGCCTGGGTGGGCTTTTTCAAGTTCGGCTTTGACAAATTCAGCTTGCCACATCGCTAAAGGGCTTTTGCGAGTGGCAATGGTAAGAGCGTTTTTATTCATGTTGTCTCTTAATTTTTTAGAAATGGGCGAATAAAGCTTTGCTGCCTACAAGCTTTTTAGCATTTTTCTCACTTCAGAGATATGTCTGCGCGAAACTTCAAGTTGGGCTTCGGAGTTTTTTAATGTAATTAGCTGTTGGCCTGATGCTGATTTTACCATACCCGAAATTTCTTTTTTGGCGACAAGTGCATTTCTGTGAATTCGGATAAAAAGATGGCTAAATTCTTTTTCCAGATCTTTCAAGGTATCTTCGATTAAACTTTCCCCATTTTTATGATTCACATTGACATATTTATGATCAGCTTGGAAAAAATGGATATCTTCTATGGGAATCAGTTGTATGTTACCTCTCACACGAGCGTTAATATGACTTCGTGAGTTAGGGTTTTGGTTGAGTGCGTCAAGTTGAGCTTGATTTAAACGTGTGGCTTTTTCTAGCGCTTGCAGTAATTTTTCTTGTCGTACGGGCTTTAAAACATAGCCTACGGCTTGCACGTCAAAAGCTTCTAGAGCGTGTTCTCCATAAGCCGTGGTAAAAATAATCGCTGGATGATTTTCTGTGTGAAGCAAGTGTCGAGCCACTTCAAGGCCGTCCATACCCGGCATACGAATATCTAACAGAACAGCATCGGGTTTTTGTTCGGCGATGACTTCAAGCGCTTTTACGCCGTTGCCCGCTTCTCCTATCACATTGTGCTCATTGATGCCATTGACCATATGCTTAAGCCTATCGCGCGCTAAAGGCTCATCATCCACTATTACAATTTTCATATTACCTCCTCTCCCGGTACAAAGAGAGATACCACGTAGATTTTATCTGACAAATTATGGGTAAAATTAGCTTTGGCACCGAATAAAACTTGTAAACGTTCTTGGATATTGGCCAATGCCAGTTGGTTTCCACGGCTTGATGCATTTAAACGCCGCTTTTCATAAGGATTCGCAATGGTGATATGAACACCCTTATCTTGCGGTTCGATGACGATATTAATTTGACCGCCATCGGTAAGTGGCTCAATGCCATGATAAATCGCGTTTTCCAGTAAAGGTTGTATGGTGAGGAGTGGGATTTGGAAGCGATGGGTATCCGCTTCAATTCGCCATTGAATTTGTAAGCGCTCACCGAGTCGTAGTTTCTCTATATTACCGTAACGTTTACACAATAAAATTTCTTCTTCCAAATTCACTAAGCGCCCCGCTTTATCTAAGCTAGCACGAAACAGTTCGGAAAGATCTTCAACAACGCGTTCGGCCAGCTCGGGCTGAGTGCGTGTTAAACTCGCAATAATATTCATACTATTAAATAAAAAGTGCGGATGAATCCGAGATTGTAAGGCTTGTATGCGTGCTTCGGATTCCGTTTTTAAACGCGCACGATATTGTTGCTGCATGTAGAAATAACGTAAACACATAAAGCCTACGATAACAGCAATTAGCAAATTCTTGGATATCATTTGTTCATCGAGGTTGAAATTTACCAAGCGCTCTCCATAGAAAAAAATTTGTGCACCTACAGTATAGATCGCTGTCACCAAGGTGATAATACATAAGCTTAAAGTCGCTGCAAGAACAACAGAAAAGCGAGCTAAATAGCCTCTTAACAGGCACAAAGCCCCTGTACTGGTTAATGCAACCCATTGAACCATCAGCGAAATTAAACCTAAGTTGCTCCATGTTTGTGCTGGCGATGTTGACTTTGACAAGGTCAATAAAACGGCCAACATTTCGCCGGTGAGAATAACGAGAAAAACGGAACGCGTTTCACAAAAATTGGGTAAAAAGAATTGTTCATCGGTTTGTTCCAATGCCTGGTCAGCCATCTTCACTCCCAACTTTTCTAGGCATCATGCTAATGTCTCATTATAAAATTTAGTTTTCATTACAATTTCTGACAACCACTTATCGTACGCTTTTTTATTCAGGTCGTGTTAATTCTCTTCGCGATAACCTAAGCCTGTGGTCAAATTATTAAGGAGATTGTTTATGAAATTTCTCAAGCCATTCTTATTGCTCAGTATTTTTTCATCAATGATGATAGGGACAACTGTGCAAGCACACAATAAAAATCATCATCGTTCTCACTCGCATGAAGGTTATTCTCATTCACATAGCCATCACGGCAATCATTATTACGAGAATAAACATCGACATAAACATGATCATAGACGTCACTCACATAAACATCACCATCGATATTATTCGCATAAGCCAGTAAAGCATGTGCACAAACACTGCAAGCATCAACATCACCATAGATATCATTCGCATAAGCCAGTAAAGCATGTGCACAAACACTGCAAGCATCATCGTCATGGTTTAAATCATTTGGTGACCGGCATTGCGATTGGCGCTGTTATTGGTCATAAATCATCGCATTAATAGGGTAACTTTGAAGCCATCTAGTTAAAAAACTCTCTTATTTAAAAGAGAGCGATTCGGTTTGCGGCGAATGCTTTTCTCCTCTCGTTATTTTCTTAATGACGCAGCGTTCGCCGTTCTCAACGAAATGTTGGGGCTCAATGTGAACTCATGCAAACTTGTGCATGTTGGGTATCAGCTGTACCATTATGTGAATTCCTGAGATATTTTCATATGATGTTATTGGGGGGTGAATGGTCCGTAGTCGAACTCCGCTTTTCCCTGAAGATGCCTACGAAGAAGGTATCGATATTCACTATTTACAAACCAGCAAACAACGATTTCTTTCTTTCAATTCGATTCGTCTACAAAGAATGCGATCTGTCATACGCAAAAGACAGTCCGAAGTGATTGAGGTTTTGCCGTTACTTTTTCACTTGAACCACCCTTTATTACCGGGTTGGTGTGGTCCGCAAGTCCCTCACGGAATTTCTCATTACGAGCCCTCCGAAACAGAATTAAATCATATCAAACGTTTAGTAAAAAGTTTGCGCTTAGAACCCGAGACAGAAGATCGCAAACAAATAGCCGCTCTTTATTTAATGGGAAGTACGGGCTCGATAGCGCAATCTGAGAGCAGTGATTTAGATATATGGATTGTGCATGAAGCTGATTTACCTGAAGATTCTATTGTTTTATTGCAAGAAAAAGTCGATAAAATCGAAAAGTGGGCTAATGACAATGCGGCGAATGTGCATTGTTTTTTAATGAGTCCGAATTATTTCCGTTTAGGTGGTGGACAAATTAGTCATGACGAAAATTGTGGCACAGCACAGCACTTTTTGTTATTGGATGAGTTTTATCGTACTGGACTTTTACTGGCAGGCTGTTTTCCACTATGGTGGGTGATCTCTCCTGAAAAAGAAGTGGAATACGATGAGTACGCCGAAGAACTTTTTACTAAGCGTTTTTCTCCTATCAAGGATGCGATTGATTTTGGGGCTATCAAAGGAATTCCCGCTAACGAATTTTTAGGAGCAGCTTTGTGGCAATTGCATAAAGCGATTTCAGATCCCTATAAATCGGTTATAAAAACCTTGCTGATGGAACATTATGCCGCTGCTTACCCCGATGTTTTGCCATCAAGTCAAGATTTAAAATTGCAAGTGATCAACCTTGCAACTGATTTGGAAACACTTGACCCTTATCTTCTCGTTTTTCAACAAATTGAAAATTATCTGCAAACTAAAGGAAAACTGGAACAGTTAGAGCTGGCAAGACGTTGCTTTTATTTAAAAATTGATGAAAAGTTATCATCACATCGTTATGAAAAAGCACGTCATTGGCGGCGTTCCGTTATGCAGAACTTAGTGAAGCAATGGGAGTGGTCAAGCCAAGATATTGAACATCTGGATAAACGTAATCAATGGAAGGCAATGCAAGTGATAGCTGAGCGAAGGAAGCTTATGGGAACCTTGAACCATAGTTACCATTTCTTGACAAAATTCGCTTCAAAAAATGATGCATCTGCTCATATTAGCTATGACGATTTAATGTTACTAGGGCGAAAACTCTTCGCAAGTTTTGAGCGTAAACCCGGAAAAATTGAACGTATTAATCCAGGTATCACCAGTAGTTTGGTGGAAAAGCAGCTCAGTTTTCAATGTGAATTGTCTGGACATGAAAAACTCGCCTGGTATTTGTATGGTTTTGATGACGAAAGTAAGCAGAAAGTGCTCTTTAAAAAAAGTTTAAGTTTAGTGGAGCTATTAGCCTGGGCTAGTGTTAATGGTTTATATGATAAAGGAACGGAAGTACAAGTTATCCCCAAAGATTCGGAAATGATTGTCGGACAAGTCATACATCTGTTGAATTTTATTCATCAAAGTTGTGGTCGTCTTCCTTTTGCAGATTCCATTGAAGCATTCCGTCAAGCAGCTCAAGCCAATCGTTGTATTTTTATTATTAATTTAGGTATTGATCCGATTCGACAATGGCTACAGGAAGGATTCAATTTAGTTAGTGATCAAAGTGATGTATTAGCCTATAGCGCTATGCAAGCAAATTTAGTACAACAAGTGGATCTGATAACCATTAATACCTGGAGTGAGGTAAGTGTTAATCATTACGCTGGTGAAGATAGCTTGTTGCAAGCTATGTGTAGTGCTTTAAATTTAATGGGTGTTGAGTTTAAACAAGAGCCTTTTTATGACGTTTGGTGTTATTACTCCAATCATTCCGAAGCGATTACTCGACGATGCAAAGAATTAATTAATGATGTGCTTTGGAGTTTTTTTGAACCCAGTTATCAAGGTGTAGGGCGTTATTTACTGTCACTCGGCAAGGATTTTGCCTTGTTAGATTCTGTTGATGGGCATACTGGGTTTACACGCTATAAAAATATGCCAGAAGTTTGGGAAGCTGTGAGTTTACCGCTCAATGAATATTGCCCTTTAGTGATTGATTCTCACGCGGATGTCGATGATCTGTTTCGAGATATCACGAATGTGAATAAAAAGAATGTCGTGCAGATTTTTTATCGTATAGTTGCAGAAAAAGTGTTTGTCATCATTTTAGATGAAAAAGGAGCAGCATATTTTGCTGAACATTATTCTCTGTACCCAATGGAATTGATTAAACACTATTTGCAGTTTGTAGAACGTAGTGCGTTTCGTCGTCGCGCAGAAAGCGCCATAGCGGTAATTCGAGCCATTGAAATCATTGAAGTGACCTGGCGAGCTAAAAGTCATGCTTATAGTATGTCATGGCATCATGATATTGTAGCTAATTGTGAATTACCGGGAAATTTTGTTCAAGTTATTGGTACCTGGACATCTCACGCCGAAATTGAATACACTTTTTTTTGCGATAATCATGAGTTTCATCCGTTAGAATTTGGTGATGATCTTTATCGGGTGGTGGCAGAGCAAATTATAAAAAAGCGTCAATCGACTGATGAATTTTACCCCGTCTATATTTCAGACTTAGATTTAAAAAGTCCTCTAGACAGTGCCCAATGGTCAACATCCATTTTATTGCGTTACAAACAACAAGTAGAGACGTCGATTAATGCGGCACTCGAACAGGCCGTACAAGATAAAACTAGTGATTAAATCAAGTACTGAATCTAATCGGCAAGGGTTGGCACAAATCGAAAAGAGCCCATTAAAGCCCCTCTTAATCTGGCCAATCTATGCCGGTACCCATTAGCGTTTCACATTCATGACGCAGGAAAGGTATAAGCGGTTGGCCTGTATCATCTTTTACCCATTGTATTTGTTCTTTGGGGTCAAAATGATAGCCACCGGTTGGTGTAGCTACCCATAATTGTTTGGCCCCCCAGTTTTTGTTGATAATAATTTTTTTATTTTGTGGAAAAGTTAAGGTAAGAATTTCACCTTGTAAATCAAAGTCAATGTCGGGTTCGGCGTTTTCTGCCATCTCTTCGATTTGCAAAAGAGTGCGTTCAACAAATTGATTAAATTCAGATTCTGTCATCATTTTAAACTTCGTTCATTCAGGGGATACTTAGACTTTATTAAGGTGGAAGTCTATACTTTGGTGAGAGAATTATCTACTAAATACCTCAAAAACAATAATATAGATGAGTGCTGAATGGCCAAAGTTGCACCTCGTAGTATTACCGTAAAACTGGTGGTGACGATCGTGTTAGTGAGTATACTCCTAACCGTACTTTCAAGCCTCATTCAACTTTACTTTTTGCTTCGACTCGAAACGACAGAAGTTGAATCTCATATCGATTTTATCCATACAACCTATATGGACAGTATCGCGAGAAGTGTTTGGACTTTCGATGAAGCACTACTTGAATCACAGCTCAATAGTATACAACAGCTACCGGATATCGAACTGATCGAATTGCGAACTAATCTCAGCGATATCTACCGTAAAGGGCGACGCATCAGTAACGATGTGATTGAAAAAAAGTTTGATGTGATTTTTCGTGGTGATAGGGAACATAATCTAGGCACTTTACGAGTCGTTGCTTCTAAACACCTGGCTTTTGAAAGAGTAAAAAGCGAAGTAGGTTTTACTCTTTTGGCTGAATCCATAAAAATCAGTTGTACAGCACTTATCATCTTATTGATTATCCATAAGCTCATTACCATACGTTTAACCCGTGTTTCAGAATATACCGCAAGTATGTCGTTAGAAAAATTAACGCATGATAGTGAGCTCTACAGAAACTTAACAGAGCCAGAAGATGAAATATCCGATGTGGTGGTGTCACTGAATCAAATGCGCCAATCCATCAAATATTCAGTCGCTACATTGAATAAAGCCTACGACAAACTCCATGAAAGTGAACAAAAATTTAAATCTTTGGTAAATAATATTCCGGGAGCCATTTACCGTTGTCACTATGATAAACGTCGAAAAATGGTTTTTATGAGTGATGCAGTAATGCAAATCACGGGACATTCAAAATATGAATTTCTTAATCAAGACTTGACGGTTTGCCGTTTGTTGGCGGAAGAACATGTTGAAAATGTCAATAAAGAAATTAATCGTGCTGTGAAAGAGTCCCGCAGTTATCGTTTGGAATATAAGATTTTTGATGCAAACAATAATGAAAAGTGGTTGTATGACTGCGGAGCAGGCGTTAAAGGTGTTGATAATAAGGTCGATTACTTAGATGGTGTATTATTTGATATTACTGATAAAAAGTTGTTAGAACAAAGCTTACAACAATTTAATGAACAACTAGAAATTCGCGTAGAAAAGCGCACTGAAGAATTGGAGCATGCTAATCAAGAGTTGACTTCTGCGCAATCAAAACTGGTTGAGTCAGAAAAAATGGCATCCTTAGGTGGCATGGTGGCAGGTATTGCCCATGAAATAAACACACCCGTTGGTGTTGGCGTAACAGCTGTTTCTCACCTTATAACCCAAACGAATGATTTTTTTGAAACATTAAAAGAAGGTAAGCTTACACGTAGTCAGTTTGAACACCACCACAAAATGACTAAAGAAGGCTTGGATATCATTTCACGCAATTTAAGTCGGGTTGCTGCTTTAATTAAAAGTTTTAAGATGGTAGCTGTTGATCAATCCAGTCAGGAACGGCGAATATTTGTTTTATGTGACTATCTCGAAGATATTGTGCTAACGTTGAAGCCCAAGCTGAAAGCCTACCGACATGAGTTGATTATTAAATGTCCAAATAATATCACTATCGATAGCTTTCCTTCAGCTTTCTATCAAATATTCTCTAACTTGATCATGAACTCCTTGAGCCATGGTTTCGAAACCATTGAAAAAGGTAAAATGGAGATTCATGTTATGGACAAAGAAGACACGATAGAAATGACGTATATTGATAATGGTGTGGGGATGAATGAACACACACTTAAAGAAGTGTTCAATCCTTTTTTTACAACCAGCCGTCATCGTGGTGGCAGTGGTCTCGGCATGCATATTGTCTATAATCTCGTTTCCCAGATTTTGAAAGGTGATATCACCTGTGAAAGTGCGTTGAACGAAGGAGTTAAGGTGAAGATCACTTTTCCATTATCACATTGACATATTCCATGTGAGTTAGCATTTTCTCTAAGCCAATTGCATTACATTCAAACTTGAGGTAAAAAGTCGGTTTCAATAACAAGGTATTTCCGATGAACTTAGGCTTTTTTGTGACAAAACGAAATGCTGTGAAGCCAATGTACGGTGTATTGGGTGCTGCAGCTATGCTATGTTTGCTCGTCGCTTGTGGTCAAAAGGGTCCTCTGTACCTACCGGAAAGTAAAAATACAACCCCGGAAGAGCAAATGGAATCTGAGAAGACGGATCAAGTCAAAGAAGTTGTGAACACTGAGGACCAAGGAGCTCTGTAAGCTGTGTTGATTAATTTTACCAAAATGCATGGATTGGGTAATGATTTTATGGTGGTGGATACCATTGTACAATCTTTGAACATCGAAGATCTCAATATTCCCCAGCTTGCAGAACGACATTTAGGTATAGGTTTCGATCAGCTGTTAGTTGTGCAGCCACCTAAACATCGTGAGGCAGATTTTGATTATCGTATTTTTAATGCTGATGGCAGTGAAGTAGAAAATTGTGGTAATGGTGCGCGATGCTTCGCTAAATATGTCAGAGAGCAAGGGTTAACCTGGAAGTCTTCTATTGTTGTCAATACAAAAGGCGGTTTAATAACACTTCAGTGCGACAGTGATGGTGGCTACACCGTCAATATGGGAGTGCCACGTTGGGAGCCGGAAGATCTTCCTATCAATGCTAAAGAGCGTATGGCTTTTTATGACTTGGGAATCGACAATTTACAAGGCGCTTGTGTCTCTATGGGAAACCCGCATTGTGTAATTCGTGTCGATAGTGTTGAGAAGGCCGAGGTTAATAGAATCGGTGCTTTTCTCAATCAGTCTTCATTGTTTCCTGAGGGTGTAAACGTTGGGTTTATGGAAATATTATCAACCAAAGCCGTTAAGCTCAGAGTTTACGAAAGAGGTGTTGGAGAAACCCAAGCCTGTGGAACCGGTGCTTGCGCCGCTGCTGCAATTGCGCGTACTCAAGGATTGTCGGAAATGGATGTGACGGTACACCTTCGAGGTGGTGATCTACAAATACGCTATGCCAGCGAGCAAGAGGTTTTATTGATGAAAGGCCCGGCAACAACCGTGTTTCAAGGCCAAATCGACATATGAAAGAAAGCAACATTACACAAGTTTCTAACGTTAAAAAAACGCCTATTGATGAAATGCAAGTTAGAGAATATCTACTAGAAAACCCTGATTTTTTTAAAAATAACCCTTCTATCCTGCATTACTTAGAGCTTAATCATTTCAAACATGTCGAAAAAGTCAGTTCATTGATTGAGTATCAAGTTAAGACTCTCAAACGACGTAATCGTGAATTGCAGTTACGTTATCTCTTTGCCATTAAAGCAGCGCGCATTAACGAAAATACTTTAAAAAAACTGCATTATTTGGCGTTATCGGTAACGGCTGCAGAATGCGCAAAAACATTAACACAATATTTATTTAAACGACTGGTTGAAGAATTTGCACAAATTGCTCAAGTCAATATTTATTTTGAGCGTTCACTTTACTTAAAAAATAAAGTGGGTCATCCAGTTAATGAACTGAAATTAATGACAATTAATCACACTTTCTTTAAAAATCGGCATTTTTACTGCGGACCTCTAACACAATATATTGTTACTCATGTTCTCAATAAGCCAGCTGATTTGAGCTCTATTGCTATTTTGCCACTTCGCTCTAATAAACGTTTATTTGGTTATATCGTGCTGACCGGAAAAGACCAAGATGCTTTTCAAGAAGAGCAGGGCGGATTGTTCCTTACCATGTTAGCTGAGCTGATCTCAGAAGCTTATACTCGCTTGTTAGAAGACTGAGATAACAGTAATTTTTATAGTCAATCTTAAGCAATTCATCTAAGATAAAAGTAGTATTTAGCTTACGCATTGCACCGAATGCCTGTCTCCGATATATTAACACAAGCAACCACTCACTTATAAAAAAATAGTAGAATCGTTTATGGCAGATAAAGAATTAATTGGGCTTATTCATCGTGGTGTGGATTCATGGAATCAATGGCGTGAAGCAAACCCTAATTACCCTATCGATCTTACCGATGCTGTTTTAGCCGGACTTAATCTGGTTGGTATCAATCTTAATGAAGCCGATTTAACTCGAGCTGATTTAACCGGCGCTAATTTAGAAAATTCAACGTTTATAGCCACTCGTTTGACTCATGCTGTTCTAAGAAATGCCAATTTATCAAGAGCTAACCTCATTGCTGCTAATTTAACGGGTGCGAAATTACAAAAAGTGAATGTGAGTGGTGTTAACTTTCTTACTGCCATGTTGAGAGGTATTGACTTTAGTCATACAGATTTGCGCGGACACGATTTGCGTGGCCAAGATTTACGAGATGCGACCTTAGTGGGGGCTGATCTCTCTGATCAAAATTTTACGAATCAAGATCTGAGTCGTGTTGATTTTAGTGAAGCCAATCTTGAGCGAGTTAATTTTGAAAATGCGAATTTACTCGAAGCTTCTTTTCATCGTGCGAAGTTAAAAAAAGTCAATTTTCATAATGCGAATTTACGACAAGTTGTTCTTTCTGAGGTGGATTTACGAAGTGCTTTATTAAAAGATTTGAATTTTGAGCAAGTAGACTTTAGTAATTCCAACCTACAAGGTGTTGATTTTAGTAATAGTAACTTAATGCGTGCCAACCTTACAGGGTGTAAACTCGGTGAGATCAAAACATCAGGCTGGAAAATAAAAAATATTAAATGTGATTATGCTTATTGGGATCAACGAGGTGTTGAAATCACACGTTATCATTCTTATGAGTTTGAGCGCCTTTATTCGGAAACCATGACGATTGATTTACATTACTCTCGTCGTCTAAATTCTGATGAAATTACGACACTACCATTTTTAATTGAGCATTTGGAGGCCTCGCATTGGGGCTGTGTTTTACGTTTGAAGTCTATCGATGATGTTCTCGGTGGAACGAGAGTGACGATTGCTGTTGATGAAACCGGAGGGCAAAATCCTACGACATTTCAAGAGCAGTTAAAAGAAGAGGCGCATAAATTACAATTGGCGCAATTACGCCTACGGCAAGACCAAGAATTACGTCTACAACTCAAAGAAGCATTAGCAGAGATAAAAAATACCTTGTGGCCAAGAATGTTAGAATTGGCAGCTGACGATCAACATGCACAAGTCAGGCGATTTACTGTATTGCTTTTAGATCTTAAAGATTTTTCGCGTTGGAAAAATGAAGATTTGAGTGAAAAACTTTCTTTATTTCGCGGTTTGATCAAACCAATTTTACATAAGTTTCATGCCAGCTACCCCAACATGGAAGGCGACTCGGTTAGGGTAACCTTTCAAAATGCTACTGCTGCTGTGGCCTGTGCGTGTATGATTCAGCGAGTATTAGGGAGCGCAGGTTTTAGTTTGCGTATTGGTATGGACTTAGGTAATGTAAAATTGCGTTATAACGAAGTGACAGAGCTTATGGATCTTGAAGGTGAAGTTATCAATTACGCCGCTCGTCTTGAGGCAACAGCAAAACCTGGCCAAATATTGGTAACAGATAATGTCCGTTACTATGTGGATAGTACGAGTGGTTTTCGTTTTGAACCAGTGAAAGTAGCTTTAACTAAAGCTGTGGGTGATAAGAATGCTGGGGATATTATTGAATGTTTCACCGTACACGATAACGGCAAGCATTTTTTATAAGTGATTTTTAATCGCACTTAGAATAAAAATTTACGGCATGTATCTATCCAATTTTTTTAACAAAATGCTAATTGACTCTAATTCCATTGAATTTATCGAGAAAAATTTTACGCGGAAGTTCATCCTTAGACTTCCGCTTCTTCAATGACATTAAACCGATTTAACGCTCTGAATCGAGAATAAAACTTGTTGTTACAAAGGAGGTACAACGATTAGTGCCTGCTTCGCAAATCAAGAATTCATAGTTTTCAGGGTTATCAGTAGTAGAACGATAAACATAAGTGCCTACGTTAGGAATACCAGGCTCAATCAGTTGATCGTCACGGTAAACATCTAATGCTTCACTAGGAACTGTGTGCGAGATAGCGACTAGATTCGTATTAAAACGTGAACGATATTGACGAACAATCTCGGCTTCATAGAGATTAGCGACTTGAGTTACCGTTACCTGTTGAGAAATAGAACTGGTGAGGCCATCATTATCAATGATACGTAAAGTAACGTCATAGGTGCCAGAAGTCGCATAAACATGTGTAGGGTTCTGTTGTATTGAAGTATTATTGTCCCCGAAATCCCACAACCAAGTAACAACTTCGCCATCAGCATCAGTACTCGTATCAGTGAAAGTCGCTGTTAAGTTTTGTGTTGAGAAAGTAAATCCTGCTTCAGGTTCAATGGGTGGTGGTGGTGTGACATCGCCTAAGCCGACCACGGTTAAGCTCCAGCTCTCTAGTGTACCCGTATCTGCTCCGACAAAATCAGCCACTTGTAACGTCCATTCGCCTGCGGAAAATTGACCGTTAAATGCAGTCGTGCTGTAAACGGTATCAATATTATCGTTGGAACCTCCTTCAAATTCTTGTAAAGCGATGACAGTTCCATCAGGTGAAACTAACTCAATTAATAAATCGCCAATCCAAGTATGAGTAATTTGAACGCTAGCTCTAATTTCAAAGATCTCTAAAGTATCTGGGACGGTGATATTGCTTGAAATACCCGCGGGATCCGCATCCGGAATGTCAATAGGGCTATCGGCATTAAAGTATTCAACTTCGATTAACCCTGTCGGTAATACTGTAATGTTTGATGTAAAGGATTTGACAAAGTCATTTTCAGTGACATTGAAAGTGATGGTATGCTCTCCTGGTTGAGCATCGGGAAGAGCTAATATTACGACAGAAAATAGATCATCTGCACCTACCGTCGTATTGGGTAAATCAACTACCAAGAATTCAGGAGCATCAACACTGACCACAGCATTTCTATCCCAATCCAATACGGCTTCTAATTGAAATTCGAATGTCGCAGTTTCACCCTGTGTAACATTCTGAGGTGTAGAAAGCACATTAAGAGCAAATCTCGGATCGTTAATTGATGTTAATGCATTAAAAGCGTTGAGTCTTTTGCCGGTTAAGGTAATACCAATCAAGTCTTGCGTAAGATCGCCTGTATCCAGTAATAACTCTTTAACTTCCTGAACGGTTAATTCCGGGGCTACAGACCAAATTAATGCAGCCGTACCGGTAACATGTGGGGCTGCCATGGATGTACCGCTGAGGGAGCCATAAAGCCCATCAGGTAAGGTTGAAACCACATCAGAGCCTGGAGCACCTAAATCTACTGAATTCGCTCCATAACTGGAAAAAGAAGAAATGGCGTCAGTGCGTGTTGTCGAGGCGACAGAGATAATATTTTCACCGTCAAAAGAAGCGGGTGAATCAACGATAAGATCGTTATCAACGCTGTCATTACCTGCAGCGGCAACAAAAAGAATGCCTTCTTGGTTCGCTTCTTCAATGGCTTGTTCTAAAGCTTCAATGTAATAGGAATATCCCCAAGACGCATTAATTACACGAAGATTAACACCTTGGCGCTTTAGACCTACCATGTAATTGACACATTCAATAGCGAACGCTTCATTACCACGACCAGCGGCATCAAACGCTTTGCAAGAAGCCATGGTCGACTCCCAATTAACGCCTGTGACTCCTTCTTGGTTGTTACCGGTAGCACCAATAGTGCCAGAGACATGTGTTCCGTGACCATTATCATCGTCGGGATCAGAAGTTCCTCCGTTAGTATTGATACCATAAATATCATCTATGTAACCATTGTTATCGTCATCAATATTGTTGCCGGGGATTTCATTAGGGTTGACCCAAAGATTAGCAATCAGGTCTGGGTGTGTGTAATCAACACCACTGTCAATGACACCAACGACAATATCACGACTACCGCGAGTGATATCCCAAGCTTCGATCGCGTCAATGTCAGCATCAGCGACACCGCTATTTAAGCCTGTATTGTGTAAACCCCAAAGTTGCTCAAACAGAGAATCATCAGGCGATGTATTCGCAAGATTCAAAATGTAATTGGGTTCAACCGATTGCACGTTAGGATCGTTTTTTAAAATTTCAATCGCTTTTTCAACACTTAAAGATTTATCGATGTTGATTTTTGCAATTCTTCCGTTAAGAAGGTATGAAAATCGATCGTCGATACCATCAGCATTGCTATCTTCCATAATGCCTTTAACACTTTGTGTTACAGATGATCGTTTAGATAATAAAGCATTGTCTTTGTAAACGACGACCACTTCGCCGGGGACATATTCTCTATTAGTGGATGTTTGCTTGTTAGATGCTTGCGCCTGAGGAAAAAAAATTATTACAAATAAGAAAAGTATAAAGAAAATATTCGTTAAGTTTTTAGTTGCCATTTTACACCTTATTTTTTAATGGAAATAATTATATGTACAACCCCTTAATCATTGAAAATCTTGATGAAAAATTAAATAGGGAAAAGTCCTGAAATTTAAAAGTCTTCAAAAAAAACGCTTTTTTCCAAAAAAAATGAGTAAATTGAATGCCTTAGTCTATGTCATTAATTTTTCAACAAACAGTATTAAAAAAAATAATAAGCATTGGGTAACATAATTGTGAAAGAATTGAACTTAACTTAATACTTTTGGGTTATTGAATGTCAGCATCGAGAATTCTAGAGTGTTTCTATTCCAAGCATGAGTATGTATTGATGATATAAAAATG
>JBCCZV010000072.1:0-18953 GCA_039187085.1 Pseudomonadota bacterium | reverse complement strand
TTTTATTATAGGTTTTATATATCGATATCTGAATTAATGTCACAAATATTAGGAGCAACACTTTTTTTACTAATGCTATCTGAGCTCATATTTAAAATGCATGATACTTTACCTTTTTCATCCAAACCTATAGTGACATTACTCACAAAAGAACTCACAACACCACTAGTTTGTATACTAATAGTGACAGGGAAAGTTTGTTGTCCAAGAATCGTTGCAACAGGTATTCCTGCAACTGAGTCTAACGTGGTTAGTGCAGCCACTAGTTCATTGACGCTACCCATTTGATCATTAGCAGCAAGCAATTGTCCTGATGTATTGAGCTCATCAATAATAGCCGGTTTATGGCTATCAACAGTGGATAACATTGTCGCTATACGACTTTTAGTCGTATATTTTTGATATTCAGGTAAAGCTATAGCAGACAAAATTCCTATTATAGCTACCACGATCATTAATTCAATTAATGAAAATCCGCGTCTATCATTACGCATTGATAATCTCCCTAAAACTTATCGATGACAATTCATAAAATGGTTATTTTGTTATCTCAACTCGTTACCTGTTTTTTAATCTATAGAATGCATCGGCTGTACCAAGTTAATATGGAGGCAAAAGGGAAGTTTTAAGAGGCGTCCAAACGCACATTTGAATGTTAATACGTGCCACATATGGCGATATTTTATGTATGAGCTAACCGCTTTTTTATAGTGCTGTTCTCTTAATTATTTCATATTGGTCAGAAATCAAACAAGTTCACGATAAGCCCTAGAAAGCAAGATTTTGACACACTAGGACCAACCTTTTTCACAATAAAGATGGCATTTTGTTTTCCCAAACAAAATTTTTTTAATATTCCATTAAGAGCTAAATTTTATGATATCGATCAGTGAATCAATAAAGAGAGAGGAAGGATTTAGTGAAGTTTCTTTGAATCTTTATAAAAAAGGCGATAATAAAATATCACCTTTTTATATAAGAATTTACAGTTATAGCTTCATTGATGATTAAAGGCCAGCGCTTTTCTTAACTTGAGAAAAATGCTCAAGAACTTCATCAATTTCAGCTTTCAACTGTAAACGGGTTTTAGGCTCATCTTTTAAACGTTTGGCAATAACAACGACGGTTGCAGGATGCACTAAAAGATCTTTCGCATGATAGCAGCTGACATTTTTCATAGCCGGCAACTTGCCATCTGCATGATAATCTTTTTCAATTTCATCTAAGGTTAAATCAAGCATACGATTCGAAGCTTTTAAGGCTGCTTGAATATATTCTTTACATTGTGGATTTTTAGCAGTGAAATCAGGCAAAATTTCTTTAGCTAAATCGACCAACTGATTGCCCTTTTTTTGAATCGAAGGAAGTGGTGATTGTTTAATTTCACCCAACAATGATTGAGCAACTTTTTCGTATTTATTCCACGATTTTTCAGTTTCTGCTGCAGTGGAAAAACTCACTAAAAGTGCAAAACTGCAAGCAACAAAACGAACTTTTTGTTTTAATTGGATAATGCTCATAGAAGAGGAACCCTTATATAGTTGTATTTACAAAAGATAGAGAATATGGCATTTATACTAATGTAAATAAAACTCATTATCAATAAATTTTATTCGCTATCTTTCGATATCCATCATGAAAAATAGCCAATATTCATTGAATTGATTCGAACACATCAATAAGTCTTTTTTCAATCTATATTTTTGTGAACCTGTTGTCATTTGTTACTTATTGCTAACGTTGAGCGACCGAAATTAAATGCTGGCTTTGTTTTAATCTTTTTAACTTTGAGTTGTAAGTGTGAAACGCATTGATACGAGAAACAAAATCTGGGCTATAAGAATAAAGCATATCTTGCGTTGCAGCTGAACGAATATTACTAAGAGTTGTTGTATGTTTTTTTGTTAATTCTTTTAGATGAATGATAAAATCTTTCTGATTCATCTCACTTAGCTTCACCACTGTTTGTAATTGCTTCCATAATCGATTAATAGTCATATTAGGTTTAAAAATAAGTTGCGTTACCCAAAGAGGAATAATGTGAGATTGGGTGGGGTTTAGTATGGCAAGATGCCTATCATAAACAGCATCTTGAGCTGCCGGACTCTGATAATAATCAATAATATATGAAGCTTCTTTGGTTATGTAGCGTTTAAAACTTATTTCTGATGATGATAGTACTTTAAAATTTTCTATCAATTCACGATAATCTTCATATCTTAGAATCTCTTGTTCTCGCCACTGTTCGATCCAATCTAACTGATTATCCATTAGTTTTAACATCATGGATTTATAAATCAAATTATCAGATATTGTAATGTGGGTGATCATTTTAGTGCGAACATCCATCATTTGAAGAATAGCCTCTTGAGGATTTTTCTGAAATTGTAACGCAATATCCCACATAAAAAGACGATTGGCTGCTGCCACGGCAGTATAACTCTGATAAAAGTTAATTTTACTTGGTGCGGTCAAAGTAGTAAATTTTGTTTTTCGCAACAAAGCATAAAACCGTTGTAACAAAAGTTGATGTTCATTAATCAGTTTTTGTAAATTTTGCTTTTCATAAAAATTATCAATAATACAGTGTTTGGAAAGTAAGGAGCATGGTAAAGAAGCATCAGGTAAAGGCAATGTGTTTTGCACATTAGGCAGTTGTACTTCGGATATATTCCATAAACCTTTGTAAGCATTTTTTTGGGTATGAACACCTTGAATTAACCATCGACCTAAATCTGTAGGTAGTGTTTCTCTTGATGCATGAAATCCAAGAAAATACAAGAATCCATTACTATTGGTATCAATACTTTTTAAATTCTGAGAAATGTTTTTCTCTATGTCCACATTGAGCTTTTCATCACTCCAAAAAAATAAAAATCCAATCACGGTCAATAAAAACCAAAAATGAGAAATGATTAAACGTAGCGTATCTTTTAAAGGAGTCATTGACAACCTGGTCATCTTTACCTCGTTAATGCGTTTTCCCTGATCGTGAAAATCTAAGACTATTTTACGAATCCACAAAATTAAAAACAGTGCCTTTGTATTCAGTCCTACTGTTCGCAACTTACGTGATTATATTCTGGCTATTTCAACAATTGATGTGATCTTGAACGCGCTTTTTGTCACTTTTTTGTTCAGAATGTCCGATTGCGATCTAAGCAAAGGACAATGTGTGTTGAAGGCAAAACATTAAGCGTCAACAAGTTCACATCTAACGAACAACATGGAAAAAAGGTTATTTTTTTTCGTGATCACCTCAAGACTTGGAATGAATGATTAAAACTTTTTACTATTAAGAGGGAATTGCTTATGCATAATTTGATAAAAAGCATGGTTTTAATTTTTATCATTTTTTTCGTTCAGGCATTCGCACTAAATTTTTATCGGATGAGCATCCATATTTTTTTAAATACCTAAGTATTTAACGTATTTATTTTAATAGGAAATAATCACTAATCGAAAGGTTCATGCAAAATAATTTTTGTGATTGATTTATCAATAGACTTGACTAATTGCCCGCGATTACACGAATATGATTTGGCGGCTTGTTATTGAAAAACAGGTCGCTATAGAAATATGACACTAACTTGAGTGATCGTCTATTCATTCATTATTTTTACGTTCTAAACTGGACCTGTATGGAGAACAATAATGATAAAATTAAAGCGAACTGCTGTCGCTATATCTCTTCTTTTAACTTTACCGCTATCTTATGCTGCTGAAAAAAAAATTGATTTACCTAAAAACTTTATAAAAAGCATTCAACAAGCACATCTAAAAAAATCAACGCCTGCATTCAACGCGGTTGCTAAAGCGAATCGCCAAGAATCAGAACATCAAGCGTTAGTTCAAAACAGTCTTGGAACAACTCCTTCCACTATCAATACTACACTCAAATTAACTGGAGCCAAAGTACATGATAATAAAATAGTGGTCGATATTACGGTTAGATCGGAACCCGAGAAATTAAAAAAAGAACTCATCGCTCTCGGTGCTACTAATATTTCAGAGTTTGGTCGTATTATTTCCGCAAGAATTCCCGTTGAGAACATGGGACAGCTGCAGTCTAATCAATTAGTTGCTATGGCACAATTACCACTAGCGGTAAAAAACGTAGGGCTTGTTGAGTCGCAAGGTGATGCAGCTATGGGTACCGATGTGATTAGAGAAATCTCCGGCGTCACTGGTGAAGGTGTACGTGTGGGAGTTATTTCAGATAGCTATGCCTGTAATCCTCCCCCTGCTGTACCAGGAGCACCTTCCACAACTGCCGATCAAGATATTCTAAATGGTGATATCAGTAGTGATATCATCGTGCTTGCCGAGGGCCCTTGTCCGGGTTCCGACGAAGGAAGAGCGATGATGCAGCTAATTTACGATGTTGCCCCCGGTGTTAGCCTCGCTTTCCATACTGCATTTAATGGTGCGGCTGATTTCGCCAATGGCATTCTAGAATTAGCAACAGAAGCTGATTCCAATGTCATTGTGGACGATATTATTTACCTCAATGAACCTATGTTTCAAGATGGTATTATTTCACAAGCAGCTACGCAGGTCACACAACTCGGTGTACCTTATTTCTCTTCAGCAGGCAATAATGGTCGAGATTCTTTTGAATCCAATTTTAATGGTATTGAAATTGATGAAGGTATTATAGCTCATGACTTCGACCCGACTGATGCCGTCGATCTTTTTCAAACGGTCAGCTTGACACGCCCTGAAAACTCTGACTTTGCGCAAACCACATTAAGCTTCCAATGGGATCATCCAAACTTCTCTGTTAGCGGTGAACCTGGCGCTTCAGGCAACCTTGATCTCGCTTTTTTTGATATGAATGGTACGCAAATCTTAGATTGCTTTAACGATCAAGATCCTATCGCGTTTCCAGATACTGGTGGCTTCCCCCCTATTTGCCAGTTTGGTCAAGTCGATAACATTGGCGGTGATGCGGGTGAACTTGTGAATATCGTCTCGTTTAACGAAGGGATTACAGAAGTACAATTAGCACTACTCAATACCTCTGGCGAGCAACCAACGCAAATTAAATATGTTCCTTTTGCTCGTAGTGGTAGTTTTGATTTGAAGGAATATGAAACATTTAGCGGTACGGCATATGGCCATGCTAACGGTGAAAATGTTATGGGCGTTGGTGCTGCACCTTTCATAACGACAGCTGCCTTCGATGACATTTTATTTGGTGGTGAATGTTTACCGGCTTGTGCTGAAAGCTTCTCTTCAGCTGGTGGTGTAAAAATTTACTTTGATATCGACGGCAATCGTTACTCTTCACCGATTGACCGTTTCAAACCCGATGTCACTGGTCCAGATGGAACCAATACCACTTTCTTTGGTGGCGATTCAGGTATCGATGATGATGTGTTCCCCAACTTCTTTGGTACTTCAGCTTCAGCTCCCCATGTTGCTGCAGTAGCTGCACTAATGATAGACAGCTCTGAGCCCAATACAATACGTCCTAATGATGGTTCAAGTTTACGTGTTTGCTTCAGAGATAGATCGCGTCTAATATCAAAACAAGTTGTTGACACTTTCTTAGAAAACTATCCAGAAACACGTTTAGGTTTTTGTTTATCTCCTGAAGAAATCTACAGCACGCTAGAAAACACAGCTCTAGATATGACAAAAAGATTGGGTGAAAGCGGCCCATTCGAGTTTCGAAATGGCATAGGTTTTGATTTTGATACTGGTCACGGCTACGTTGATGGCATTTCTGCAGTGAACGCGGTAGCTCGTTAATCAGTTAATTTATCGATAATTTTACATGTCGAGAAAATAATACAGCCATGAAGCTTCAGTATTTTATGGCTGTATGTCTTTTTAACTTCGATAACCTTGCTTCTTGATAAACTCTCTTAACACTATTTCATGATGACTCACTAAATAGTTGCCCATTTCTGTTAGCTTTTTTATTATCTGCTCGAAAATATAACTTGATAACCGAGAAAGAAAAACATTGGACAATTACTATTATTGTGCTGAAAAGGCCACACCTACCGGATCACCCGAATATTATATGACGCTCTACCTGCCATTATCCGTTAAACGACGATGGATCGCTTGGCGCGCACTGCAACACGAACTCTTTAATATTGCTCGTAGAGTGAGTGAGTCAGCTGTAGCCCTTCAAAAACTAGGCTGGTGGCAAGGTGAGATCATGCATTTATGCGAAGGTAAACCTCTTCATCCTATCACCAAACTATTGCACGAATCTTTGCCCAATGGCTTGGAGTATAAACAATTTGAGTCATTGTTAATCCGTCTCGAAGAAGACATTACTCACTTTGAATTTCCAACAGAACATAATTTTCAACTTGAAGCACTCACTCGTTATCGTCTTTCTATAGAGTCAACTTTTGATCTTCCGGAAGTCTCTCTCATACACTTATGCAGTAGTATGCATTTTTTTGATGTACTACAACATCTTCAGACAGATCAGTCATTGGGACTATGTATGCTCCCTGTTGATAAAATTGCTTCAATTGGGCTCCAATATGATCAGCTTCTTGAGGAAAATAACCGCGTAAAATTCTCTCATTTTTTAGAAGAGTATAATCGCATGCTCAGAACGGATGCCTTATCAAACATACAAGGCATTTCTGCGAGTGCAATGTTCTACTGGAAATGTTTGCATAAAGTAGCCGCTTCACAAATCAATTGTAATTTAACAAAACAACCAAGTAATCAACGCCAAAAAAAAGATTTGTTTTATTTATCACCTCTTTACCTTTTATGGTTGGCATTTAGCTCACGTTTTTAGTCACAACAAACTCAAGAAAGCCGCATTTCTCTATCAACAAAAGCGAAGATATTCGCTAAAATGGCGAGTATTGAACTTTATGTAAGGAGTTTTTATGCAAGACTTTACACCGACACCTGACCTCTTGAAGAACAAGGCCATTTTGGTGACAGGTGCCGGAGATGGTATTGGGAGAACAGCCGCACTAACTTTTGCACATTACGGCGCAACAGTGATTTTATTAGGCCGAACGACGAAAAAACTTGAGTCAATCTATGATGAAATTGAACAGAATGGTTATCCACAACCTGCCATTTACCCAATGAACCTAGAGGGCGCAGCACCTAAAGACTACCAAGATCTTGCCAATATTATCGAACAAGAATTTGGTCATCTTGATGGTCTACTTAATAATGCTGCCATCTTAGGAAAACTCGCCCCAGTTCAACACTATGATATAGAAACCTGGTTTAAGGTGATGCAAGTAAACCTGAACGCTCAATTTATGTTGACTCAAGCTTGCTTACCTCTGTTAGGTAAAGCAGAATACGGACGAATTGTTTTCACCTCTTCCGGCGTTTCCCAAGCACCTCGTGCTTACTGGGGAGCTTACTCAGTATCGAAAGCCGGTATCGACAATTTTATGGGAACACTAGCCGACGAGCTAGAAAATACCAAGGTCACCACCAACAGCATCAATCCAGGCGCTACACGAACAGCAATGCGCCAGATTGCCTATCCAGCCGAGGAACCTGAGTCATTGAAGACGCCAGCATCTATCATGAATACTTACTTATATTTGATGAGTGAAGCAAGTACTGAAGTGAATGGGCAAGTGATTACCGCTATTGAGGAACAACTCGCACCTGCCTAGTCTCAAGTCCCGTCAAATTTCTAAAAATAGCGGCTAAAATCGGCCGCTATCTTGTAAAAGCCAAAATCCCGTCACCACAGAAACCCGTTCATTTCTCACTATCCCTATGATTTATCGACTAAAAGTTTGCTCTTTCAAAATGGCATGCTTTTGGCACATACAAAATCAAAACAATAATACTTTATGGTTATTTTGATTGAAAGGCGTATTCAATACTCAACGTATTGATAAGAGAGTGCTGATAACAAATACGCCTAGCAGATCCCTTGGGAAAAAGTAACGATTAGCATCACATAATACTGGTTCAATATTAAGAGGTTAAATTATGAATTCGGCGATGCATGCCAAGGTAATAGATTTGCGTTCGAAGCCTATTAATCAGCGCTTTCAAACATCAAAAACCATTACTCCGCAAACGACCCCCCATCGGACCATTTATTTAGATTTACAAAAATCCATTGAATTTGATGAAGTATTACGCAGTTTTAATCATGAAATAAACTCGCGTATTCCTTGGTGTTCTTTAAGTTATGAGCACCCTACTCACAACCTTGAATGTATTTTTGGCACATCAAAACGCCATCAAGTAAATTATTTACTCAAAATCGATGAAACCGAGCTAGGTCACTTTTCTTTATCAAAAGATGACCATTTCACCAAGCGAGAATTACAGCTGCTAGAAAGCTTAATGTGTTCATTGCTTTATCCTTTATACAATGCCATAAAATATTATCAAGCATTACGCATGGCAACGACTGATGACTTAACTGGTCTGGGTAATCGTCATGCGCTTAAACAAAACCTAGAACGTGAACTGAACATCGCTACTCGACATCACTGTCATCTTAGTGTGCTCATGATTGATATCGATTTTTTTAAAAAAATTAACGATAGTTATGGCCACCTTGTTGGAGATAAAGTGCTCAAACATATAGCTGAGTCCATAAGGTGTATTACTCGTGGTTCTGACTTAGCATTCCGCTACGGTGGTGAGGAGTTTGTTATTCTTTTGTGTAATACCGATGTGAACGGAGCCACACTATTCGCGCATCGTTTACGCTTAACTATTGAGCAATTGCCGTGTGAGTGCCAAAATAAAATTATCTCGGCAACAGTAAGCATCGGCGTAACAGAGTACCTTTTGGGTGATTCCGCGGATCAAGTACTGGATAAGGCCGATGAAGCTTTATATGCCGCTAAAGATCGCGGTAGAAACTGTGTCAGCTCATACCATCAATAATCATCAGCACTTTGAAACGCCAGAAAAGTCACCAAGTTGCAAAGAGCTATTGGGTTTATAACAGTCTTCTACCGGCATAAATAAGGAGCATTTATGTCGTATACATATCATATGCTAAGTGAAATGGTTGACTCAAAGCATTCACTTTTCTACATCAACACCGATGCCACCCATACACTAGCCTCGAAGTTGCTTGAGTTTCAAAAAGAAAAAGATATCGCCTCTTATCGATGGCAAAGAGGTTATGGTATTTGGCGTAATGACCTTCCCGGTGTTTATGCGCCTGGCTCAACGACTTTTTGTAAAGCCTTACAATTTGTTGCCAATACGCCTTACTTGGGTATTTTTTTGTTTGAAAATGTGGGTTCCGACATTATTGATACAGCAATCGACCCCTTTATTCAACGTCTAGCGCACATTACTGATGATACTCGACGTATTTGCCTGATAACGGGGATCGACCTCAAAATTCCAGAAGATTACGCCCCTCTTTTCCGAGAGCATCGTTACCAAGCTCTCGACCAATCAGCTATAAAACACGCCGCCAATCGATAGCTTTAATTATCGCTGTTTTTTTTGTGCTCTTCGCACGCGAGCGGCTTGGTTACGGATACGACCCCGTTGCAGCTCTTTCTGATTGAGTTTTCGACGCTCATCGACTTTTCGATTCCAAACAGCAGCAATAGGTTTGAGCCCAACCAGTTTTCTTAACTGGTTGATTTCGGACTGCTCTAAACTGATCCAAGAGCCTCGTCTTAAACCTCTAGGCAATTCTACACAGCCGTATCGAGTGCGTACTAAACGGGAAACTTGTAAACCTTGCGACTCCCACATTCGCTTTACCTCACGGTTTCTACCTTCACCTAATTTTACCGAATACCAATGATTAATTCCCTCACCACCTAAGTCTCGCATGTTTGAAAAGCTTGCCATACCATCATCAAGTAACACGCCTTCGGATAAGTTTTTTAAAGCTTCGTCAGTGACTTCTCCAAAAACACGAACAGCATATTCACGTTCTATTTCATAACTGGGATGCATAAGTCGATGCGCTAACTCACCATCATTCGTTAACAATAAAGCACCGTTAGTGTTCACATCTAAGCGCCCGACCATAATCCAGCGACCTTTTTGCAAACGAGGCAAATTATCAAAAATGGTCGCTTTATCAGTACTGTCTGGCGATGCACAAAGTTCACCCTCGGGCTTGTTATATAAAATAACACGGCAATCCACTTTGGAATTTTGCAGATTAACTGGCTTGCCATCTACACGAACCGTTTGCTGACCATCAACTTTCACCCCAAGCTGTGCCACTTTTCCATCTACAGAGACACGTCCTTGTTCAATCCAGCGTTCAATTTCGCGTCGTGATCCTAAACCAATTTGTGCTAATACTTTTTGCAAACGTTCTGACATGATAAATTTTCCTGGGAGGCATTGTTCACAATGCCAATAATACGAAACTAGGGTGTAGGATGTGTATCCAAATCCGATGCAGACTCTGTCGCCTCAGAGAAAGTCTCATCCTTAGAAACAGCAAGTTTTACTGCGGGTGGGGGGAATAACACTTCTTTTATGGACTGCATTAATCGTGCTGATGCTTGTTTCAACTGCTGGGCTTGCACGACTTTTTCTTCACTTTCTAATACTTCTTCCGCTTTTTCACCAGTAACATCCAAATCACTCAATTCAACCAACGAAGGTAATGCCTCTAAACTTTTCAGATTAAAATAATCCAAAAAAGTTTTGGTAGTCGCATACAATGCTGGCCGACCCGGTACATCTTTATGGCCAACCACCCGCACCCATTCACGCTCCAATAAGGTTTTTATAATGGATGTGCTCACACTGACACCACGAATATTCTCAATATCCGCGCGCGTAATTGGCTGTCGATAAGCAATCAATGCCAAGGTTTCGAGCAAAGCTCTTGAATAACGGGCTGGCTTCTCTTCCCATAATTTACTTAACCAAGGCGCCAACTCTGCTTTCGCTTGATAACGAAAGCCGGAGCTAACTTCGACTAACTCCACACCACGATTATCAGCCTCTTCTTGTAAATCTTGGATTACCGATAGAAGTTCCTCTTGCGCGGGTCGCTCTGCATCATCGAATACAGCTAAAATTTGCTTAGAGGATATAGGCTTTGAAGATGTCATAATGACGGCTTCAACTATCGCTTTTACCTTCATGATTCTTGCTCACTCGATAAAGCCCTAACATGTATGGGACCTAAAGCTTTGGTTTGTACAATTTCAATCATTGATTCTTTCACTAATTCCATCACTGAAAGAAAAGTTACCACGACGCCCATTCGGCCTTCCTCTACATCAAACAATCGAATAAAATCAATAAATCGGTGTGGTGTTACAATCGATAAAATCTTTGACATTTTTTCTCTAACGGAAAGTGTTTCACGTTGAATATTGTGACTTGTAAATAACTCTGCACGACGAAAAACATCTCTTATCGCTAACAAGAGCTCTTGCATATCAACATCAGGATCTTGACGCACAAGGTTAAATTCAGGCGATTTCACGTCAACAGGTGTTATATCTCGCTCCAGTCGAGGCAGCGCATCAATATCTTCAGCAGCTCTTTTGAATTGTTCGTATTCTTGCAAACGACGAATTAATTCTGCGCGTGGATCTTCTTCTTCTTCCAACACTTCTTGTCGAGGCAGTAACATACGGCTTTTAATTTCCGCAAGCATGGCAGCCATCACAAGGTATTCTGCGGCTAATTCCAACTGCAAGGCCTTCATCATCTCAACATAATCCATATATTGTCGGGTAATTCTTGCAATGGGAATATCCAGAATATCAAGGTTTTGTTTTTTAATTAAATAAAGGAGTAAATCTAATGGTCCTTCAAAAGCTTCCAAAAATACCAACAGAGCATCAGGTGGAATATAAAGATCTTGTGGTAGTTCCGAAAAAACTTCGCCATTAACGAGCGCAATAGAGTCAACATCGGCTGTTTCCACTTCCTTTAGAGTCGGAGCGGTATTTTCTTGTGCTTGATGCTTATCGTCTTCTTGCGCATCGACATCGTGTTCAAGTAATTCTGACATGGCAAATTTTTCGTAATTTTGGATGAAACTTCTCTAACGGCTAGCGGTAAGCTAGCCCCATAGACTCGCGCACTTCTTCCATGGTTTGCTTCGCTACTTCTCGGGCATTTTCACAACCTTCAGCAATAATTTTCTTCACCAAATCAGGGTTTTCTTCAAATTCTTTCGCACGTTCACGAAAACCTTGCAACTCGGTTTTAATGGCATCAATCACAGGTTGTTTGCATTCAAGACAACCGATACCAGCAGATCGGCAACCTTCTTTCGCCCACTGCTTAACATCATCAGGGGAATAAACTTCATGCAGTTGCCAAACCGGACAATGCTCGGGATTGCCTGGATCTGTCAGCCTAACGCGCGCAGGATCCGTTGGCATACGCTTAACTTTTTGCTCAACATTCTCCGGCTCTTCACGTAATGAAATAGTGTTATTGTAGGATTTAGACATTTTTTGTCCGTCAAGACCCGGCATCTTTGAAACCGGTGTCAAAAGGGCTTCGGGTCCAGGCAAGATAATACGCCCTCCACCTTCTAAGTAACCAATTAATCTTTCTTTATCACTCAGCGATATACTGGCTTGCTGATCAATTAACGCTTGGCCTTTTTCTAAAGCTTCGTGCTCACCTGATTGCTGATAGTCTTTACGGAGCTGACGATAAAGTTTGGCATTCTTTTTACCCATTTTAACAATGGCAGCTTCCGCCTTTTCTTCGTAACCAGGTTCACGACCATACAAATGATTAAAACGTCCTGCAATATCACGAGAGAGCTCGATATGGGGAACTTGATCAGCACCAACAGGCACATTGCCCGCTTTATAAACAAGAATATCCGCAGCTTGTAATAACGGATAGCCTAAAAAACCGTAAGTTGAAAGATCTTTATCTTTGAGCTTTTCTTGTTGTTCTTTGTAAGTAGGTTGTCTCTCTAACCAACCTACAGGTGTTATCATTGATAAGAGTAAATGGAGTTCAGAATGTTCAGGAACTTGTGATTGCACAAACATGGTAGCCGAGCCTGGATTCACACCAGCTGCTAACCAATCAAGTACCATATCATGGACACTCTGCTCAATAATCCGTGGATCTTCATAATGTGTGGTTAGTGCATGCCAGTCGACAACACAAAAAAAGCACTCGTATTTATGTTGCAATTCTATCCAATTTTTGAGAACGCCATGATAGTGACCCAAATGTAAGCGGCCAGACGGTCTCATTCCCGATAAAACGCGCTGGTTTTGTGTCGATACACTATTCAAAATTTGCTCCTCAAGATTTTTTCATTAATTTGTTGTTGTTAACATTTATTTTGTCTGGCTTCTATTCAAAATCCGAGACATCTCCAGCCCCTCTACGTACAATTTGCGGCAAACCATCGGTTAAATCAATAATTGATGTGGCTTCACTCCCACAAAAACCTCCGTCAATAATCAAGTCGACCAATTTGCCGTAGCGGTCACGGATATCTTCGGGATCCATCATGAGCTCATCATTTAAAGGAGGTAAACTCGTGGTCATCAAAGGTTCACCCAACGCATCCAACAGTGCTTGACTAATGGCATTATTGGGTACTCTTAAACCAATGGTTTTACGTTTGGGGTGTTGTAAGCGCCTGGGGACTTCATGAGTGGCAGGCAGTATAAAGGTATATGCTCCTGGCGTATAGGTTTTCAAAAGCCGGTAAGCCGTGTTATCAACTTTTGCATAGAGCGAAAGCTCAGATAAATCACGACATAGTAACGTAAAATTTTGTTTAGCATCCATTTTTTTTATACGACGAATTTTATCTAGCGCTGCTTTATTACCTAAACAACAACCAAATGCGTAACCTGAGTCGGTTGGATAAATCATCACGCCACCACCACGTACAATCGCCACAGCCTGATTGACGAGTCGAGATTGCGGATTATCACAATTAATCTGAAAAAACTGCCCCATATTTTACTTCTCTACTTAATCAAAACTGACTACATAAACACCACTTCAAGACTGAAAAAGTTCCCAAATGGGCTTACAGATTTTTGGTAACGGGTGCAAACGCCCTAATTCCATCCATTGTCTGGGCGCGTGAAAATCCGATCCCATTGATGCATGGAGCCCAAATGTTTGACACATTCTAGTATTGTACTCAAACTCACCTTGCTTTTGATTGGGATAACTAATTTCGATACCTTGTCCACCCAATGCTCTGAAGGCATCCACCACGTATTTTAATTTGGTTCGACTAAAACCATAACGTCCAGGATGCGCCAAAACAGCACAGCCTCTCGCTGCGTTAATGTGTTGGATAGCCATCTCTAAGGACATCCACTTACCCTTTACATACGATTTACTTCCTTTACCTAAATAACGTTTAAAAACCTGATTAGCGTCTTTAGCATAATGTCGTTCCACCAAGAATTTCGATAAATGTGTACGGCAAATAACTTGCTCATCAGCAAAGGACTCAATATAGTCACGAGCGCCAATCACGTTTTGTTTGACAAGCTTATCGCCAATCATTAATGCGCGCTCTCTACGTTGAACTACCTGCTCTTTCAAGGCACTTTGCAAAGCACAGTTGTTAGGTTCCAAGTTCAGCCCAACAATATGCAGTTCTTTCTCTTCCCACGCACAAGAAACCTCAACGCCGGTAATAAGGTTAAGACCCTGCGCTAGCGCTAACTGTTGTGCATCCGTTGTTTGATGAGCGCGCAAAGTATCGTGATCAGTAATAGCAAGATGCGTAACCCCTTGATTTACAGCACGTAAAATGAGCTCTTCTTGTGTCAAAGTGCCATCAGAATGTACTGTGTGGCTGTGTAGGTCATAACATAATCGAGTTGAAGTCATTGGATTTTCTGTCAAAGCGCTCTAAAATGCGAAACTGATTCTAACGCGGAACTCCTAAGAAGATGAAATTTTTTCTCGATCTTTTCCCTATTATCAGTTTTTTTATCGCTTACAAGATGTACGATTTCATGGTAGCTACAGGGGTTCTTATAGTAGCGACTGTATTTCAAGTGGGTGGAACCTGGCTACTCACTAAAAAAATTGAGAAAATACAGATTATTACTTTAGTTGCTGTATGTTTTTTCGGTGGGTTAACTCTCTTATTTAACAACCCTGACTTCCTAATATGGAAGTTTTCTATCGTTTTCTGGGGCTTCGCTAGCATTATTTTTGTACGTAAATGGATGCACAAAACCTCGATGCAACCTCTTTTCAGCATGCTGCTGGGCGAAAATACAGTCAGCCGTATTCCATCAGAACTTTGGCAACACATTGATAATGTTTGGGCGTATTTTTTCTTAATTATGGGCGGCGTTAATCTTTATGTAGCCTTTCAATTTTCTCTTGACACTTGGGTCATGTTTGAGACTTGGGGCGTCCCCTTTATTCAAGTATTTGTAATTATTTACACTATTTTCAAATTTGCGCCTTACTTTGATGTTGAAGAAGACTCGAATTCAAAGCAATCCGAGGCAACCAAGACCTCACTGGACGAGCCCCCGTCGTCGCCGAAACAATAGTTTTTTTACAAGCCAGGAGCTAACAACGATGACAGCAATACCTGATAATAGTCAACGAATTGCAAAAATACAGCGCCTTCTCAAAGATGCCTTCTTGCCCAGTCATCTAGAAATTATCGATGACAGCCATAAACATATAGGTCATGCAGGCGCCAGAGGCGGCGGTGGCCATTTTACCTTGAAGATATCTAGTGAAGAATTCACAGGGAAAAGCAGCGTTCAATGCCACCGAATGATATACACAACCCTAGGTGACATGATGTCAACCGACATACACGCTTTGAGTATTCAGATTGTCAATAACTAACAGCTAAATGAATAATTTTAAGGAAAGAGAGACTGTTGAAAACTCTCTTTCCTTAATTAGGATGGTTTGATATGGGCACTTATTACTGAAATAGCGCTTCTATTGACAGTCCTTGTTTTTCTAAAATAATGCGTAATCTTCGTAAAGCTTCAACCTGTATTTGACGAACTCGTTCGCGAGTTAGGCCAATTTCATGACCAACACGTTCAAGTGTTGACGCATCATACCCCAGCAAACCAAAACGCCGAGCTAAAACTTCCCGTTGTTTTTCGCTGAGTTCACCCAACCATTGACTGATATTTTCTTTGAGATCGTTTTCCTGCAAATTTTCAGCAGGGCCATCCCCGTTTGCATCAGCAATGGTGTCTAACAGCGACTTGTCAGAGTCGTTTCCTATAGGCGTATCGACTGAGGCAATTCGCTCGTTCAATCCAAGCATTTTTGCAACGTCTTCAACTGGCTTATCAAGTTTCTTCGCAATATCTTCAGCGGTGGGTTCATGATCTAAGGTTTGCGCCAACTCTCTTGATGCTCGTAAGTAGACGTTGAGCTCTTTCACAACATGAATAGGCAAACGAATTGTGCGAGTTTGGTTCATGATGGCACGTTCAATGGTCTGACGAATCCACCAAGTCGCATAGGTTGAAAAGCGGAAACCACGTTCTGGGTCGAATTTCTCCACAGCTCTAATCAAACCCAAATTGCCTTCTTCAACTAAATCGAGTAATGCCAGGCCACGATTAGTGTAGCGCCTTGCGATTTTTACCACTAAACGAAGATTACTTTCTATCATACGTTTGCGGGATGCGTCATCACCTTTCTGCGCTTTCCTGGCGTAATACACCTCTTCTTCCGCTGATAACAATGGTGATGCGCCTATCTCCCCTAGATAGAGTTGAGTCGCGTCAAGAGACTTGTCAGAACGACGCTCGGTACTGGTTGTTACTGACTCTTGTAATGCATTAGCCTCTTGTTCTATTCCTTCTAACTCTTCGTCATCTATCTCCAAATTTTCTTCAACGGGCAACTCATTTTCTAAGTTACCTTGTTCGTTAACTGAAACCTCATCCCAATGAACACTCATATCATTCTCCGCAAAGCAATTTTACGATTGTGGCTTAGAATCAATAACTGTAAATGACTTAGCACAAGCTTCTCAGTGAGCTTAGTCATACTTAAGATGTAATTATTATTGTCAGGTCTTTGGCAAAAAATTAAGTGGGTCAACAGGTCTGCCTCGCTTACGGATCTCAAAATGAAGTTTAATGCGATTCGTTCCGGTATCGCCCATTTCCGCAATGATCTGTCCCACATTGACCAGCTCGTTCTCTTGCACTTGCACTTTACTGTTGTGAGCATAAGCGCTAAGCAAGTCATCAGAGTGCTTGATAATTACCAAATTTCCGTAACCCCTCAAACCGTTGCCACTGTAGACCACTCGACCCCCAGCGGCAGCACGAATCGGCGTTCCTTTTTTACCGGCAATATCAATGCCATTACTTTTTTGCCTATTGCTCGAAAACCCCTCAATGATGCTACCTTTAACAGGCCATACCCACTTTGTCACGCTTTTTTTGTCATTTTTTGACCAAGTTGGTGGTTTTTTAGTCGTAACGGTCGAACTTACAGTGTTAGTGATTTTTGGTTTCTGAGGAGGAGGAGAGGCTAAAGTCGGACTTTTTTGTGAATTTTTTGAATTCTGTGACAAGGTTGGCTTTGAAGAAGGTGTTTTTGTTGTGTTAGGTTTCACACTTTCTATTTTATTGTGATGCACAATAACGCTAGCTGGTTGATTTTTAGCCTGCTTGACTCGAGGATAGGGTTGAATTCGAACAATTTGCTCTGGGTGAATGATATAAGGCTTTTGTATGGCATTTCTTCGCGCTAAATCTAAAAAATCTTGTTGATAGCGAAAAGCAATAGAATATAAAGTATCCCCTTTTTTAACGCGATAGTAACTGGGAATTTGCCATTTTTTTTGCACATATGACCCTTTAGGGGCCGTTGTACCCTTATTTATTACCGGGGCAAGTGGAGTTTGCACACAAGATACACACAACGAGAAAATCAAGCTGTGGACAATTATTTGTACGACTTTTTGCATTTTTTTGTCTCTAGCTCGTCAGTGCTAGCATAAAAAAATAACACTTTTTTGCCAGCCACTTAAAAAATTTATTAACAGATTTACTAACAATCTATATTCATTAACCAACCCAGATTTATGAAAGAGAGTTTACTTATTCGAAAATTTTTTCACCAAATTTGATAGAGTAAAATCCCTAAAGCTACAAGTATGACCGTTGCCCAACCAATTCTTTCCACATATTTTTGTAACACTTTTTCAATAGAATTGCCTCCCCAGTAGAGCAATCCTGCAACCAAATAAAATCGACCGGCACGCCCAAAAAAAGAAGCAATGGTAAAAGGTAACAATGGCATAGCTAATGCGCCTGCTGTAACAGTAAAAACCTTGTAGGGTATCGGTGAAAAACCAGCAATAAAAACTACCCAAACACCGTACTCGAGGCTTCCTCGCCATTGCATCAGATTAGCCTCCACTTATGTATTAACTATATGGCCATTCCATGCCAACTTGACACACCAAGCAGTAGCGCAACCCAGGGGGGAGGGGCAGGGGCCATGCCTTCCCCCCGAAATTTCTGGGGCACACTTTAGGGTAAAAAGAAAAAAGAGATATATGTATCAAAATAAAATACATATGGTGTTGTAAAAGAAAGAATGAGGAGGGGGACACACCTTGATCGATATTAGGGACACACATGATTTGGGCACACATTGGACCAGCGGCGTAAGGGGGGCTCTAGGGGTTCGCAGACCCCTGGGCCGATCTTAAGCACTGCAAAGGACTCTCGGATCAAGGGGGCCCACCTTGATCAGGGGGCCCCTTGGGGCACACCTTGATCGATATTAGGGGCACACAGGATTTGAGCACACATTGGACCTGTGGTGTAGTCCAGGGGGTCCTAGGGGCCCGTGGATCTCCTTGGGCCGACCTCAAGCACTGCAAAGGATTCTCAGAATAGCGGGGCCACCCTGATCAGTCTGTGTCACAGCAGAGGGTATTTCTGTACTTAGAGAGCCGGTAACACCTGCTCGGCTGACCCACGCACGCTTCGCTGCAGGAGGTTCCTGGGACTGTTCTGTGGCTTTCTCTGTCTGAACTTCTG
>JBCCZV010000071.1:0-19468 GCA_039187085.1 Pseudomonadota bacterium | reverse complement strand
GCCATTGGAAGCGATGTGATTAAGTGCGTGCGAGAATTCATGCGTTAATTTTAAGAAATCTGTTATAGATTCGTTATAAGATATAAAAATTTCAACCGATGAAGAATGATTGTTAAATAAAGTGAAATATTTTTTAGATGCGCATCTTCTAATAGGTTTTATAATAATATTTTTTTTTATATCGGAATTTTTGGTTAATGTTGAAATATTAAGATGATCAAAAGATTCTTGGATAATGCCTATTGCCTCTTCGAGTGTAATATTGATATTTTTTTCAAAATCACTGAATGGGTACTCTTCATAAATATCAATGTACTTTTTGATGAGATATAGGAAGCTTGCAAATTCGTCAATATTGAATTCATGTAATTTCAACCAGTCATTAATATTCTTTATTTTCATGGATAGCTATTTTCCTTAATATTCAGGCGATGATTCTTTTTAAAAAACGCTATCAAAGAAGCCCTTATCTCTGCCTGCTTATTTGCGTCAATTAAAAATAAATTTACGACATTTAGAAAATAACATTTAATATCATGTAGTTACGAGACATGACAAATCGCGACAACTGGACTTTGGCGAAAATGATACGATCAAAAAATAAGGGTATTGATCACCTTATCGATTAAAAATCATAGTTAGTGCTGATTTTTAATTAAGCTGATAACCATAAACTCTTATGCTGAGCAAACCAGACGTTTGGTCGTATGTTTTTAATCTTGGGTAAAAAAAGCATTAGTCATTGGATTAAATAAAAAGAAAAAGGTCTAAAAAATGTTAAACAACTCATAATAAGATCCGCTATCATAAAATTGAGAGTTTGCTTATAAAATGGATTTTCTCACACAGAGTGGTATCTCTATGCTTGCAAGGAAGACACAAGAACCTGTAAAGGATTCTTCTATCCGGTTGCTCATGGTTGAAGATGATGAGCTTGATCATATCTACTTTCGCGAAATGCTGTCGCAAATTAATGATACAACCTACTCAATGAAAAGGGTTTCTCGACTCTGTGAATGCTTTTCGCAGATACAGCGGGAAATGCCAGATATCATATTGCTCGATTTGGGATTAGAAGACTCAGTGGGACTTTCAACGCTGAGCCAACTCTTGCAAGCAGATTTTGATATTCCCATTGTTGTTTTAACCGGTACTGACGATGAGCATATTGGTGAAGCTGCTATACAAATGGGTGCTGAAGATTATTTACCCAAAAATAAAACCACTGGTTCTCAATTGTATCGTTCTATTAGTTACTCTATTGAACGTTATCGAATTTATAAATCATTGAAAGAAAAAGCCTGCACCGATAGCCTCACACACTTGGTGAATCGTTTGGGATTATTCGAAAGATTAGAATTCCTGATTGACCAAGCTGAAAGGAATCAAACACAAATTGGCATTGCCATGATTGATTTAGATGGTTTTAAAGCGGTCAATGACAAGTTTGGCCATGTAGTTGGTGATGATTTACTCAAAAAAGTGGCGGAGCGACTCGGCGCGGGCCTAAGAAAGTCTGATTGTCTTGCTCGATATGGTGGTGATGAGTTTGTTTTTATCATCAATCACTACGAAAGTACGGAAAACTTTGAAAATCTTGTCCGTAAAAAACTGCATAACCTGCATGCTCCGTTCCAGATAGTGGTCGAAGGTAAACCACAAACTTTATTCGTTGGTGCAAGCTACGGGATTTCCGAATGGAGAAAAGGTTGTTCATCGGAAAATCTGATACTAGAAGCCGACAAAAGTATGTATTTACAAAAAATTAAGCGGCAAAAATGCGTCAAAAGGACGCCTCACTTACGTTTGGTTTAATCTTGATAGGATCAAATAAGCCGAAGCCATTCTACTTAAAAGGCGTTTAGCGTTTATATTGAGTTGAAGCGTAAGCTCTCAATATATTGGGATTACGCAATTTAAGATGTTTGGTTTTTCTGCCGTTCACTCGTTTTCGCCAAAGCCTGAAACTGGAAGGTTTGAGATTTTGGCGCATCAACAATAGGGTTTGTGATTCATTCAAACCATAAAGGGTGTTAATCGCCTCAAATGGTGTGCGATCTTCCCAAGCCATTTCAATAATTCGAGAGATATCAGTAGAAGTTAACCGCATAAAACACCTGAAAAGTTTATAAAATCTTTTGTACGCTAGTTTTGCGACTCTAGCTCATTAATTAATGATACAGGCGAGAGTTGTTGTAAGAAGCTTTCAAGATTATCAGCAATCGTAAAATGTGGTGGTTTACCGACCTGTTCCAAAACGATTTCTCCTGTTCTGTTGAGCATGGTGATGATTAAGTCTTCCTGATCGGTTAATCCTAGAAAAAGTGTTTCCTCTTGTTTAAGTTGGCGTTTCATCAATACATGGCCAATAAGGTTTTTTTGAAGGTTTTCATAGTCTTGCTCATTCCATGCTTGCAGTAGATAGACAGGCCCCTCTTTGTGAAAGACATCCAGTTGGTGGCTCCAATACTGGCCATAAAAAATAGCTAAATCCGGATGTAATGACATCTCTAAACCCTTTTCAAGATTTGAAAAGTCACCTGAACATTCCCTCTTAATAGGTCGCCATTGGATTTGTCCGTCCCATAAAGTATTTGGTATTTCACATAATGAAGGCCAATTGTTATCATGCGGAGCTGTTGGAAATCCAACATCTTGCTGTTGATGATAATTAAGCCATCGCTCAATCAATGCATCAAGCTCTGTTTGGGCTGGGTTCATGGTAGATCCTTGGATGTAAAATGGCTTGAGTGTAGCGAAAGATATTTTCAAATGAAAGCTAAGTTGCTTATATTATTAACGCCGTTTTGAGCATAAAATTGGAGATAGATAACGATGCCTCTCGTTAATTTCAAACTAACGCCTGATGGACTTACCACTGAAAAGAAAAAAGTACTTATCGAAGAAGTGACTCAATTACTGCATCGTGAGCTGGGCAAAAATCCAGAAACCACCATTGTTGTCATTGAAGAGGTACATTCCGATAATTGGGGTGTCGGTGGAATCAGTGTGACTGAAAGAAGAAAATCAAGCGCTTGATGAGAAAAATCAATGAGCCATAAAACAAACCGTATTTTGTTACTATTCGCACATCCGTCACAATCACAATCGGAAGTTAACCTTCCTTTGTTCCAAGCCAGTGCTAAAGTTGAAGGGGTGACGGCTGTTGATCTTTATGCGGAATATCCAACAAACCGCATCAATATTGATAGAGAACAAGAAAGATTACTTGCTCACGATACGCTTATTTTTCAGTTTCCTATGTACTGGTATTCAACACCGCCTATTTTAAAAGAATGGCAGGATTTAGTACTGGAATACGGTTTTGCTTATGGTGCTGGGGGGACCGCCCTTCATGGAAAAAGCTTTATGTGCTCTTTTACAGCGGGTGGTCCCGAGGTCGCTTACGGCAAGGGCGGCCTGAACAATTTCACTGTGAGAGAGCTTCTTCGACCGTTGGAACAAACGGCCATGCTCACAGGGATGCATTTTCACCCACCTTTTGCCTTGTTCGGAGCAAGAACCGCGTTAGAAGAAAATCGCTTAGACGTCCATATTCAGCAATGGGTAAAGGTTTTGGAAATGCTAAAAACAACATCCTTTAATACCGCAGATTTTGAAGGATACGATACATTTAATCAATGGTACGATAAGAACAACGAACAGCGCTCATCATGACCCTTTATTTCATACAATCATTTATTTATTTAACGGCTGCGGTGATAGCCGTACCTATTGCCAAACGACTAGGTTTGGGTTCTGTACTGGGTTATCTAATCGCGGGTGTAGTGATTGGTCCAATTTTAGGTTTTGTTGGACAAGAAACTGAAACCATACAACATTTTGCCGAATTTGGTGTGGTGATGATGTTGTTCTTGGTGGGTTTGGAATTAGAACCCAAGATGTTGTGGTCGATGCGCAATCGCTTGGTGGGTTTAGGTGGTTTACAGGTAGGACTAACCGCCGTCTTGTTTTTTTTGGGTGCATTTTTATTAGGATTAAAGTGGCAATATAGTTTAGCAATAGGGCTGATTTTTGCTCTTTCATCGACAGCTATCGTCTTACAAACTTTTCACGAAAAAGGTTTAGGAAAAACTGAAGGCGGGAGAACAGCATTCTCTGTTTTGCTTTTTCAAGATATTGCAGTCATTCCGATGTTAGCATTGATTCCACTGTTGGCTACCGTTGAAATACATTCAATAACTGACGGGCATAGTGATGGCCATAGTGAATTGAGCCTAGTCGCTCATCTGAGTGGTTTTGAGCATGCGCTAGTTATCGTTGCCGCCATTGTGGCTGTTATTGTTGGGGGTATTTATCTCAGCCGACCCTTGTTTCGGTTTGTCGCTGCTTCGCGTTTGCGTGAAGTATTCACTGCAACAGCATTGATGCTTGTTATTGGGATAGCGGCATTAATGAGTCTTATAGGTCTATCGCCTGCTCTTGGTGCATTTCTCGCTGGTGTGGTATTAGCGAACAGTGAGTTTCGGCACGAACTAGAAAGTACCATTGAACCTTTTAAAGGTTTGTTATTAGGCTTGTTTTTCATCACTGTTGGTGCGGGTATTCGTTTCGATTTATTCGCAGAGCAATGGTCGGTGGTTCTTGGTTTGACAGCTGCTGTTATCTTTCTCAAAGGGCTCGTTTTATACATTTTAGCGATTGTTTTTCGAGTGCGCGGTAGCGATCAATGGTTGTTTGCATTGAGCCTGGCACAAGCCGGAGAATTTGGTTTTGTTCTGCTAAACTTCAGCTTACAGCAACAGGTTTTACCTGCAGACTTGACACAACTCTTGTCCTTGGTTGTGGCAATTTCTATGTTTTTGACACCTGGACTCTTTATCTTATTTGATAAATTGATTGTCCCTAAATACGCGAAAAGTAAGAATGATAGTCAAGCGGATAGCATTGATGAGAAGGGTACCGTGATAGTGGCGGGCATAGGACGCTTTGGTCAAATTGTTAATCGTTTACTAACCGCCAATGGTGTTAAAACTGTGGTTTTGGATCACGAAATAGCTCAAATCGAGAATTTGCGCCGAATCAATATTAAAACCTATTTTGGTGATGCCTCCAAACCTGACTTACTGCATACCGCGGGTATTGAGGAAGCGAAAGCTATTGTTGTTGCCATTGATGATAAAGAAAGAACGACACAAATTGTCGAATATATTCGACATACCTATCCTCATATAAAAATCTTGGCGCGCGCTTATGACAGGGGGCATCGTTACAGGCTAGAGCGTGTTGGAGCCGATATCGTGATTTCTGAAACCTATTTTTCTGCTTTACAATTGGGCGCTGAAACTTTGACAACCTTGGGTTTTCATCCTTTTCATTCTGAGCAACTCAAAATGACTTTTTTAGATACGGAGTCAAAATACCATAAAGAGCTCTATGAAATTTGGGAAAAAATTGATGAAGATGTTAAATTCAGCCGTCAATACACACAGTTATTTGTCAAAATTGACTCCATGCTAAGTGAAGCCATGACCCGTGGGCGTGATGACAAGCACGCGCGGACGGAGCGAGGATGGACGCCGCCGCCCAAGGGATATACCGACAATATTGAGAATCCCAGTACCGTAAAAAATCCTGATTTTTGAAGTAAGCTAAACAAATCAGTGCGAGTGCTAATGAATTTTTGCCTGCTAAAAGTTGTGTTCATTGGGTTAGTTTTTCACTCAAGCTGGGTTTATGCTAAAAGTGAGCTATCGCCTACCGAAAAATGGATCCGTCAAGCGCAAGCATTGAGCCTTACGGATCCTATCAATAGTTTTCAAGCTGCTCAAAATGCGTGGGAGCAACTGCAATCTCAGCCGTCCAGTGAATACAATATTACGGTGTTGTTATTGCTTGCAGAAAACGCATTAAAACTTGCCCACTTTCATAAAGTGATTGCTTTTGCAAAATTAGGACTTCAACAAACCTACTTAAAAGCGCCGGCACGGATCAGGTTTCTGGTGCTGCAAGCTCAGGCGCTAAGTGCTACGGAACAAATTCAAATAGCTGAAAAACAGTTCAAAACAGCGGTTGATATGGCAAGAGCATGGGAAATCTTTGATGGTCTTGCTACTGCTCTTGCTGCTCGAGGGCTCTTTTTAGCGCAACAGCTTTCTTATCAGGCTGCATTGCGTGACGTTATGGAAGCTTATTCGTATATTGGAAGCATTAGTGATGTTGGTGATAAATTGAACATCCTTAAAGCACTCGCTAATACCGCGCAGTTGCTAGGAAATCATCAAGATGCTATTCGCTTTGAAAGGCAAGTGCTAGAAATCGCCACAGAAAATCAAATAACTTTACAGCAAGCAGTGTCTTTAGCACAAATTGCTGTTCATTATAAAAACTTAAATGATACTAACGAAGCCGAGAGTTATTTTAAGAGAGCAGTTTTTCTTTATCGGGAATTAGGGGATAAAGAAAGGTTGGCACAATCTTTAAAGAATTTAGCAGGTGTCTCTGAAAATATTGATGCAGGGTTGAGTTACATTGAGGAAGCTATCAACTTAATAGAAAATAACCAAATGGTCAATCTGTCAGAATCCGCTTACCGAGTACAAGCCGGATTATTTCTCAATGGTTTTCGCCAGAATGTAATAAAACAAGACCAAATTGAAGCCATTAATGACAAGTTAAAAAACTACATTCAGCAGCATACTATTGAGCCTGCGCCACATACTCTTAAAACTCTAGCGGAAATTGCTAATGCTTTGAAGGATTACGAAACTGCTTACCGATATCTCGATGCTTTTTTGAAAAAGTACCAACAGCAGATCCTTAGAGAAAGAGGGGCTAAATTAGAAAAAGTCCGTGTAGAACTAGAAACAGAAACGGTAAAACTCGAGAAAGCTGTTTTGATCAAAGAAAATGCAATGAATCAAAAAATCATTATGCAGAAACAGCAAATCAATGATTACTATTGGTACGCTGGACATGGATTTGTGTTGTTTATCGCTCTGTTATTAATCTTGCTGTATAAGAACCACTCTATGCGAAAATCTGTAGAAAAGTTATCGTTAACTGACGAATTAACTTCCATATATAATCGCAGAGCCATTGGAAACATCATGGATAGCGAAACAGCACGTTCGCGTCGTTATAAACATCCATTGACTTTAGGTATCATTGATATTGATCATTTTAAAAATGTTAATGATAAGTTTGGTCATGATATTGGTGATTTAGTGCTCAAGCAAGTCGCTAACCTCTTAAAAGAAAATTGTCGACAGCAGGATTATATTGGACGATGGGGTGGTGAGGAATTTGGTCTTTGTTTGGTCGATACCACAGTTGAACAATCTTTAGTTTTTTCTAATCGTTTACGGGAAATTGTTGCTAGTCGAAAAATTCCTCAACTTGAAGGACAAACTATTACCTTGTCTATTGGTTTGTCCGAGTTTTCTATGAATGAAGAAAGCAAAGAGGAAATTTTGAAGAGGGCAGATGAAGCTTTGTATCAAGCCAAGGAGAGTGGAAGGAACTGTGTTGTAGCAATTTGATGGACAAAAATACGTCTTTTCAAGAAAAACGGCACGACTTAAGAGATAGGACGAAACTTTTTTTGTCGATTGTCGTATTTCTTTAAGTGATTAAAACGCCATTACAGATAATCTAACACCAATTTCCTAATCTTCTTTTCGTTTTTTTCCGTGACTCAGTTCTCTTTTTTTGTTTCTGAAAAAAAATTATTTTCGTAAAAACGCATTTTACGGCGTTTTCTTCAGAATGTCGTTTTTGATCATTTCATTACTAATTGTGCAAATGTGTAAGTTTTGAACGTCAAAATGATAAATTTTGTGGGTGTCGGCTTTTCATATGTATTTGACGCAAAATTTAAAGATAAATTTTTTGGATCCTTTAAGATGGAACTCAAGTTGATTGACGGAAACAAGGACATAGACTAAAGGATGAGCAAGGAGGAAATGCTTAAAAGGATATTAGTACTGACAAGGGTGTTCAAGGAAAAGACATTTTTAAAGGATGATTAAAAAGTGATAGTAAAGGAACGAGTGCCAAGGATTAGGGTTAAGGAATAAATGGACATTAGCTGAATGATTCAGCAACTAAAAAGGAGCATTTTAGGGATATCGGATAAAGGAAAAGTAACGGATTTATTGACACAAGGACGGTATTTCATGGAAGCATGGAGAGGGAAAATAGGAGTTGTTGACGCAAGGATGTCGATGTGTTGGGAATGAGCTGTAAAAAAGGATGTTTTGGTGTAAAACACGGAAATACAAAGAAAGGACAGTTTTATTGTTGTGGAAAGAGAGGATAAAAGGAAAAGGGACTTGAATAAAGGACTGCACCAAAAGTAGCTCACAATTTTACCAGGAAAGTAGAATTAAAAGGAAAGCTCCGATTAATCAACTGGATGTGTTACATGCAAGTTCGACATACTCGCAAGGAGTGTGTGACTTGCATTCATTTTTTATCAATTAAATACCTGTATTCACCTTCTCTAGTGTTTCAAATTGATTGCCTCTTGTTTTCAGGTAAGAGACAATACGCGCTTTTCATCATTCAATCATTCAATTTCCACAAACTGGGAGAGCGCCATGTCATCTCGATCAGAGCGAGCTAATGCAATTCGTGTGCTGAGTATGGACGCTGTTCAGCGTGCTAAATCTGGGCATCCAGGAGCCCCAATGGGGATGGCTGATATAGCCGAAGTGCTTTGGAACGACTTTCTTGTTCACAACCCCAATAACCCTAACTGGTTAAATAGAGACCGATTTGTTTTGTCAAACGGCCATGGCTCTATGCTGATCTATGCGTTGCTTCACCTATCTGGCTACGAAGTGTCCATTGAAGATATCAAGAATTTCAGACAGTTGCATGCGAAAACACCGGGTCATCCTGAATACGGTTATACTCCAGGTGTTGAGACAACCACAGGTCCTCTGGGGCAAGGGCTTGCTAATGCTGTGGGATTCGCGCTCGCAGAGAGAACCCTAGCAGCACAATTTAATCGCCAAGCCCATCAAATTATTGATCATTTTACCTACGCTTTTGTAGGTGATGGCTGCTTGATGGAAGGTATTTCGCACGAAGTCTGTTCTCTCGCAGGTACACTAGAGCTTGGGAAACTCATCGTTTTTTATGATGATAATGGTATTTCTATCGATGGTGAGGTAGAAGGTTGGTTTACTGACAATACACCACAGCGCTTTGAGTCTTATGGTTGGCAAGTTATTGCTGACGTTGATGGCCATAACCCTGAAGCTATCACACAGGCTATTAAGGCAGCACAGTCTGAGACGAAAAAGCCCACTTTAATCTGCTGTAAAACTATCATTGGTAAGGGTTCACCCAATAAAGCAGGACAAGAATCTTCCCACGGTGCCCCGCTCGGTGAAGATGAGATTGAATTAACACGCCAGCAGCTGGGTTGGCAAGCCGAAGCCTTCGATATTCCTGAAACCATTCGTACAGATTGGAATGCTCAGACACAGGGTGTCGAGCGAGAAGATGCATGGAATGAAAAATTTACTGCTTATGAAGACGCCTTCCCAGAATTAGCACAAGAATTAAAACGTCGTATTAACAAGGCATTACCTGAAAACTTTATTGAAGAGTTGGATAATCTTGCAGCCTCTTATCAAGCCGAAGCGACGAGCGTAGCCTCCCGCAAAGCCTCACAACAAGTGATCGAAAAATTATCCGCTTTGTGCCCTGAGTTATTTGCTGGCTCAGCGGATTTAACCGGTTCTAATCTCACAAATTGGCAAAATTGTTCATTGCAAAGTGCGGAAAACCCACAGGGAAACTATCTTTCCTATGGTGTTAGAGAGTTTGGTATGGCTGCTATTATGAATGGTATGGCACTCTATGGTGGGTTTATTCCTTTTGGGGGGACTTTCCTTGTCTTTATGGAATACGCGAGAAATGCTGTCAGAATGGCAGCATTGATGAAGCAAAGAGTCATTCATGTGTTTACCCACGACTCGATTGGTCTCGGTGAAGATGGTCCGACTCACCAACCGATTGAACAAATCAATAATTTACGGATGACACCTAACTTAAACGTGTGGCGTCCCTGCGATCGTGTTGAAACGGTAGTGGCTTGGAAATCAGCGATCGCTACGAGTGATTCACCCTCGGCTTTAATTCTGTCGCGACAAAGCCTACCGCACCAACAGCGCGATGAAAAAGTTCTCGTTAACGTACAAAAAGGCGCTTACATTTTAAAAGGTAGCGAAGAAAATACACCGGATATGATTCTCGTAGCTACAGGATCGGAAGTCGGCTTAGCGATAAATGTGGCTGAAAAGCTCGACGCCGAAGGTATCAATACGCGCGTGGTTTCAGCACCCTGTCTTGATATTTTTGAACAGCAAGATGCATCCTACAAAAACTCCGTATTTCCTTCGCAAGTTACCAAGCGTCTTGCGATTGAGGCAGGAAACCCCGATTACTGGTACAAATATGTCGGTTTAGACGGTGATGTGATTGGCATGTCAACTTTTGGTGAATCTGCACCTGCAGCGGCCTTATTCCAGCATTTTGGATTTACCGTTGATGCGATTCTTGAACGTGCTCGCCAGCTAATGGCTTAATTAAAGTGTTTTGAAAGAAGTAACAAAGGTATACAGGAGATAGAGTAGTATGGCAATTAAAGTGGGAATCAATGGGTATGGTCGTATTGGGCGAACCGCGTTAAGAGCGATTTATGAATACAGTCGCCAAGAAGAAATCATCGTAACAGCGATCAATTCTTCACACCCTATCGCAGACAATGCACATTTTACTCAATGGGATACCACACACGGCAGATTTAACGCAGAAATTGCGCATGATGATAAGCATATTTTTGTGAATGGTAACAAGATCCATATGTTTGCTGATCGTAACCCTGCAACCATTCCTTGGTATGAAGCCGATGTTGATGTGGTTTTTGAATGCACGGGTAAATTCAAAGATAAAACTACAGCCAGCACGCATTTCGAAAATGGCGTTAAAAAAGTCTTAATATCCGCACCCGGTGGCAGTGATGTTGATGCAACCGTTGTTTATGGTGTAAATCATAGCGCTTTGAAAAAATCAGACATCGTGGTGTCTAACGCTTCTTGCACGACTAACTGTTTAGCACCTTTGGTTAAGCCTTTACATGATGCCATAGGTGTTGAGTCGGGCTTAATTAACACGATTCATGCTTACACTAATGATCAAAACTTGATCGATGGTACACATAAAGATCTACGTCGTGCTCGAGCTGCAGCCCAAAATATTGTGCTGACAAAAACGGGTGCAGCAAAAGCGGTGGGTTTGGTGCTTCCTGAACTTTCAGGTTTGTTAGATGGTTTCGCAACTCGCGTACCGACGATCAATGTATCAATGGTGGATTTGTCTTTTGTTCCTAAACGCAATACGAGCGTTGAAGAGATTAATGCGATTTTGAAAGATGCTGCTGAAGGTGAATTGAAAGGAGTGTTGGCTTATAACGATGCCCCTCTCGTCTCTTGCGACTTTAATCATAATCCTGCATCATCGATCTTTGACGCATCCCAAACCAAGGTACAGAAAAATCTTGTCAAAGTATAGGCTTGGTAAGACAACGAATGGGGTTTTAGCAACCGCATGTTAGATACCGCTATCGCAATGATGAAAGCAGGATAACCATTTCATGAGCATTCTCAAATTAGAAGATATTGATGTTGCCGGCAAGCGCATACTTATCCGTGAAGATTTAAACGTTCCTATAAAAGCAGGTAACGTGACTAGTGACGTTCGTATTCAAGCCGCTATCCCAACAATTCGTTTAGCACTTGAAAAAGGTGCCGCTGTCATGGTGATGTCTCACTTAGGACGTCCGACCGAAGGAAAGTTTGATGAAGCTTTTTCCATGGCTCCGGTTGCTCGTCATCTAAGTGGACTATTAGATTTACCTGTGAGATTGGAAAATACTTATCTTCAAGGGTGCGAGGTTAAACCCGGTGAAGTCGTTTTGTTTGAGAATGTGCGATTTAATGTCGGTGAAAAATCCAATGATGAGTCATTAGCTAAACAGCTTGCAGCGCTTTGCGATGTATTTGTGCACGACGCTTTCGGTACGGCGCATAGGGCGCAAGCTTCAACTCACGGCGTTGCACGTTATGCACCGACAGCTTGTGCGGGGCTTTTATTAGCTAAAGAGTTAGGGGCTTTGAGTCAAGCTGTGGCCGCGCCTAAATCGCCGGTTGTCGCTATTGTTGGTGGTTCTAAAGTGTCCACTAAACTTGAAGTGTTAAACAGTCTCACTGATAAAGTTGATCACTTAATAGTGGGTGGCGGTATTGCGAATACCTTTTTGGCGGCAAAAGGTTATCCGGTTGGACAATCACTATATGAACCCTTATTGGTTGAAGCTGCTAAGGACATTCTTCAAAAAATGGAAAGTAAAGGCGGTAGTGTTCCTTTGCCAGTAGACGTTAGGGTGGGCCAGAAATTCGATGAAAATGAACCTGCTGTGACTAAGTCCGCGCAAGATGTTACCGAAAATGACATGATCTTCGATATTGGTGACTTGGCGATGGAGCAATTACAAAAGCTTTTACAAGAAGCTGGAACCATCGTTTGGAATGGGCCTGTCGGTGTGTTCGAGTTTGAGGGTTTTGCAAAGGGAACTCAGTCTTTAGCACAAGCCATTGCCAACAGCTCCGCATTTTCGATTGCAGGTGGTGGTGACACACTTGCAGCCATTGAAAAATTTGATGTTGCTGAAAAAATTTCTTATATCTCTACGGGCGGTGGTGCTTTTCTAGAGTATCTTGAAGGTAAAGTGTTACCGGCTGTTGCTATTCTTGAAGAAAGAGCGTCATCTTAAAAATACGAACAATACAAACCATGGTATCTGAGCCAAAATATGGCTTTCAGTCTTCCATAATAAGGGTTTGTTTTAAGAGGCGAGAGACAATATTTCGCCTCAGATCCATTATCGTTTATACTCCAATTATCTCATTTACTATTTCAACAAGCTTAGAGGAATGATTTCATGGCTTTAATCTCATTGCGTCAGTTACTGGATCACGCCGCTGAAAATAACTACGGTGTCCCCGCATTTAATGTCAATAATTTAGAGCAAATGCGTGCAGTCATGGAGGCAGCTGATGCGACAGATAGTCCAGTGATAATTCAAGCATCTGCCGGTGCACGTAAATACGCCGGTGCCACCTTTTTAAGGCATCTTATTTTAGCGGCAATGGAAGAGTGGCCGCATATTCCTGTTTGTATGCATCAAGATCACGGTGCGTCACCCGCGGTATGTCAACGTTCCATTCAATTAGGTTTTACATCAGTCATGATGGATGGCTCTCTCCATGAAGATATGAAAACACCGGCTGATTTTGATTACAATGTTAAGGTAACTCGAACTGTTGTTGATATGGCTCACGCATGTGGTGTTTCCGTTGAAGGCGAACTAGGCTGTTTAGGATCACTAGAAACCGGTATGGCAGGCGAAGAAGATGGTTCTGGTGCAGAAGGACAGCTCAGTAAAGAGCAATTGTTGACGGATCCTGATGAGGCAGCCGAATTTGTTAAAGCGACTGGCGTTGATGCTTTAGCAATTGCTATTGGCACAAGCCACGGTGCTTACAAGTTCACTCGACCACCAACAGGTGATATTTTAGCCATTGAGCGTATCAAGGCAATTCATGCTCGCATTCCTAACACCCATCTCGTTATGCATGGTTCCAGCTCCGTTCCACAAGATTGGTTGAAAATCATTAATGAGAATGGCGGTGACTTGGGGGAGACCTATGGCGTTCCTGTTGAAGAGATTCAAGAAGGAATAAAAAATGGTGTGCGTAAAGTCAATATTGATACAGATTTAAGATTAGCAGCCACAGGTGCTATTCGACAATTCCTTAATGATAATCCGAAAGAGTTTGACCCACGCAAATATTTTAAAGTTTCATTAAAAGCTATGTCAGACATTTGCATTGATCGTTACAAAGCCTTTGGCACGGCAGGACAAGCTAGCAAAATTAGAGTCAACAACCTGGAAGATATGACAAACTTGTACACTTCAGGAAAGCTTGATCCAAAGATTAACTAATGTTTTCTACTTCTCTACACTTTGGCGAGCTCAAGTGTAGAGGGGCGTTGAATGTAGTAACCCTGAGCAAAATCAACGCCGATTTCTATTAATAAGTCTAACGTTTCTTTATCTTCTACGCCTTCTGCAATAACTTGTTTGCCCATATAGTGACCCATTTCTTTAATGGATTTAACCATGGCTAAGTTATTAGAGTTTTCATGCAATTGTTGAATAAAACTTTTGTCGATTTTAATAAAATCGACATTTAAGTTTTTCAGATAATTATAAGAGGATAACCCAGAACCAAAATCATCTAATGAAAATAAACAGCCATAGTCTTTTAATTCGTTAATAAAGTCAGAAGCATCATCAATATTGGCTATCATTGTGGTTTCTGTTATTTCAAAACAGATTTTTTCCAAAGGTACTTGAGTTTCATGAAGAATCTCAAAAAGAAACTCCGCAAAGGATTCATCATTGATAGAATGACCCGATAAATTAATAGAAACACCACCTAATTTAGCAAACGCGGTAGGGTGGTGTTGAGCCCATCGTAGCGTTGTACTAATTACCCAACGATCAACAATGGCCATTTTTTCAAACTCTTCAGCAGCTTTGATAAAATATTTAGGTGGTTGTTCTTTACCATTTTCATCGAAGACAACCATTAAAATTTCACTATGAATCCAGTTCTCGGATGCTGTATTGAGAGATTTTACGCCCTGGCTTCGCAAGTTAAGTCGATTATAATCAATCGTGGATTGCACACTTGCGACCCATTGATTGTTTGTATCGGTATCTCTCTCTGACGGCTTATAGACTTGAATATTATCTTGGCCGATATCTTGGGCGTTATCACAAGCTTGCTCCGCAAACTTCACTGCATCTCCAGCAACGATACTGTGTTTTTTAAGTTCGTATAATCCTATATGAATGTTTAGGCTAACGGTATTGGACTCAATGTGGATAGGCTCCTTGGTGAGATGATCAATAAACTCAGAAAACTTTCGATAGGCTGTTTCAGAAGTTGTACGTTCAAGTAGTAAGGTAAAATCCGCATTGGCTTGTCGAGCACAGTGCACGCTAAATTCTGATTCCATTGTCTGTTTTAAGCGATTGGCGAAGGTTTTTAAAATTTCATTACTCTGCTCATATCCAAAAGATTGGTTAATCAGTTTAAATCGATGTATTGTTACGAAAGCAACCACATGATTAAGTCTTTCGCCTTGCGATAACATAATGGATCGATCAATACGTCGGATAAATTCGTTATGATTAATTAAACCGGTTAATTCATCATGGGTTGCTTCGTGGGATAGGTTTTCATAAATATTTCTGACCATTTCATCCAGCGCAACATTGACGATAGATTCATCGGTGTCATAAACCTGAATTGCTCGACCATTTTGCATCATGGTAGCTAATTCTTGTAAGGACAAATCAAAGACTTTCATACCTTGGTGATTAATAAAAACTAATTTTGAGTAATCTTCACCTATCCAAGCTAATCTAACTCGTTCCAAACTTTTATTTTCACTAGTGATTTCTATCCAGTCACCGACTTGTAAACGTTTAACTCGTTCTACCCAGCGTATAATTTTTTCAGAGGGTTCTCCAATGAGGTATACTTTGCCTTCATCTGATTTAACCCTTTCACGTGATTGTTCAGGTTTAACCGTTTGAGTTTCAGGTGTTGATGCAGGGATATCGACCATTTCAATGCGTACGGTAAAATCACCGGATTCCTGTACTTTTAGAATCCCTTGAATTAACCCAACCAAATTTTGATGTTTAAATTGCCCGCTGTTTGCTGTGGTTAATCCACCCTTTAGTGCATCGATAAAAAAATTCACCTTGATCTTTTTAGCATTCTTCTTATGAAGTTCTAATAATCGTTCAAAAATTTGCATATACATTGTCCAGTTTTTACTGGAATCCCCTTCACGTATACGCGTTAAAACTAAAAGATTCTCCCATCCCGCTTTCAGTGTATCAATGGCTAGTTTGGGGACGCTTTTTCCTGCGATTCTTTTATCAATTTCTTCTAGGACGTATTTTTTTGCGTTTTCTGTTTTTTGTTGACCCTCATAAACTTGACGTAAACGTTCTACATTTTTTTTATATACTTCATTTTGTTTGTTGACCAAGCTATCTAAGGTTTCTAAAGAGTTTTCAAACACAGAAATATCGTCATTAAAATGATTAACTACATTTTCTATTGTTTCTTCGATAGATTTTTTTACACGGGTAGTTATCACTGTACCACTGGCTCCTAAACGTGCAATTCTATCTAAAAGTTTGCGAGCTGGGTGATTTTTTGATTGTAGAAAGTGGCTGTCAGACATCATGAGCTTGGCGATAGGAGCTTCAAGTCTTTTTAGATGTGGAAATATTGCATCAGATATGCGCTGTGATTTGTGAATATTTCTAACAATACCATCCGTTAAGTCGACAAAATAAGATTGTTCTTCACTTAAATTTATATTAGCGTTGTCTGAGTTTTCCTCTAAATAATGTTCAATTTGTTGTTTTAAAGATAAATGGGTTGAGGATAGATTGGTATTGCTAAATTGTATCTGGTTAAGATTTTTTAGAAATTGATCGTTAGCTAATGCCGGTGTTATTGCTTCATTGCTTACATATCCATCCGATGATTTCGACTGTTTTTCACGATTTCTTTTCGAAAAAAACTGACTGAGGTTCTTGTAGGCTTCCACAGCTGGAGGTGCTGAGTTTTTAGCAGATAATGCGGGTGTTTGTGTGAAGTTATTATTGGCATAATCATCAGCAAAGGTATCATTGTGGCTAACATTTCGTTTAAGATTTTTAAAAACTTTTGAAATATTTCGACGTTGATAGGTTTTTTGTGGTGTCTCTTCCCCTAAAGCTTTTTCCTCGATATCTGTTTCAGTTTGGTCGCTGGATAAGTCTGATGAAACATCCTGATTGGATTCGCTATCAGATGCGGGTTGTTTTTTGATTTCGGGTCTTAGATGGGTAAGAACCCCTTTTTTGGCTAATATTCGGTTTAGATTTTGATAAAAAATACCTAAATGTGAAACAATAGACTTCTCAAAAACTTCATACATCGAGCGCTCTGAAGCTCTATCGATATTGAGATTTTTAAAAGTCATTTGGAATGCTTCGCATAATAGTGTGGGACCCACAGGGTTGTTTTTATTATGTATTTTTTGCTGGCAAATAAAAGATAAACGCTTTTGTAACCCAAATAATTCATTTTGAAAATGATTATCAGCTTTTGAAGAAATAACTCGAATAACGAGCCAGTCGTCAAATGTTTCTTTTTCAACTAAAGAAAGCGCCGACATTTTTTGGGTATTACCTTTCATATCTGAAAGTTTATTAGATTGAAATAGAGCAATTTGTTGAACGATTTTATTGTTAAAGCTTTTTTCTAGTGTCGATTTTTTTTTCCCAATGATATCCCGACTTTCCATATATTGACTTTGTTCAGTATTCGTTTTAGCTGATTGAGCTATCTCAAAAAAATAGTTTTCGACATTTTTAAAAAATTGATTCAAAAGAGGATTTAAAAATTTTAGCGTTTCTTCTTCAAATAAATTTACTAAATGAGCAATGCTAAATGGAATATTCTGCTTTAAATCATTTTCTGATAGCTGTTCTTGTCTTTTCATTGATATGGCATTTAATACACGCAACATTTCAGGGTCAGGTTCTACGAGCTTTAAGCCAATACCATTATCTAAAGCACGTGCGATGGTAGCCTTTAGTTGGTAGTTTTTTATCCCTTGATGTGTCTTAACATCAAAAGATACATCGACTTCATTGCCAATCGTCATTTCATGTTGAGTCAGTATATCAAGTGCATCCTTATAGCTAATGAGCATGCCAGATTCAGAAAAATCTTTAATTAGAGCAGGTTGGGCATGATTGTCATCTTTACTCAAGCGAGCTTGGTAATTGATTTCAGTTCTGTTGTGTTGACGTCTATCGTTGTGACTATCATTTGAGGAACGATTTTTCATGAACACCTAATTCAATGTAGATACAAGATATTACGTAAAATAATGAGATAACTATTTAGCATGACGATTTTCAAATCCTAGAACTTAAGTATAGAAAAAATAACTGCGCAAAGATGATTTATGACCAACATAACTTCTCGTTGTGTAAAAGTGTTAAATAAAAAGGCTTTATCGATTAAACATTTGAGTATTTAGGCTACTATTAATTTTGTAAACTAAACATATGTATGTTGTGTTACTTTAAATATCAAACAGCTTAATCATAGGTTAAGTTGTTGTTTAAACATCTATTAACTTGAAAATGATGGAGTGCTTAGACGTCTATGATTGCTTTTGTTATCGGCGTGGTTGTAGCTTTGTTGTTTGCTTTTTTTTATCACAAAAAAGTTGTTAGTGAATTGATAAAAGAAAATAGCCAGAAGCAAGAACAAAGAGAAACAGAAATACAATCACTTGTCAGTCCAGATTCGTTGAACCTACAACTTGAATCTCTTGCAGCAGAAAAAGATCAACAAATCCAACAGTTAAACCAAACGATAGAGTCCTTAGAATCTCAACAATTCGAAATTAATGAAGAAAAAGATCAAATAGAAATCAAGTGGCAACAAAAAGTACATGCTATTGAACAAGAAACAGCACAACATCAGAATGCGGTAAATGCTGATCTAGCGAAAATAGAAGAAGAATTAAAACAACTGAATCATTTACTGCCTACTTTCGAGCGTTGGAATGATGGAATGAAATTACTTATGGAGCATAACGCAGCGATGCATAAGCAGAACGGCGAATTTTATGCCATAGTAAAACAAATTATCATCTTGGCATTAAATGCTGCCATAGAGGCAGCTAGAGCAGGAGAAGAAGGACGCGGTTTTGCCGTTGTTGCTGATGAGGTTCGTTCATTAGCCATGCGCTCTGAAGGCTTGAGCCAAAGTTATCGAGATAATCTTAACGAAAATGATATGATCACAACGGTTACTTTTCAGGATATTCAAGCTAGTTCAAGGATGATTCTTACGGTGATTCATAACATCGAAGAAATGATAGAAAAAGTCAGTGAAAGCGTGAAAGAAGCAGCATGACAGTGAGTATTGGAAAAGTAACGCTATGATTACACAACAAGCACGTTTGTCGTTAGAAAATATGCTCAAAAAAAATATTTCTGAAAATATGGGGTGTGGTCATACTCTTCAAGTGATTGATAATAAAAATGATATTAGTAGTGAGCAAGTTGTGGTACTCACTATTAGTTCTTATACATTGAGAATGTTGATTTTTGTTTTTTATACCGATGACGATAGCTTAAAGCGACAAATCGCTGACATTTTAGCATTAGGATCAGGCAATCATGTCGATGATGAGCGAGTAGAAGATTATTTACGTGAGTTGGGAAATTCCATATGTGGTGGTTTTAAGCGTGACTTAGGTTTGATACTGC
>JBCCZV010000070.1:0-19500 GCA_039187085.1 Pseudomonadota bacterium | reverse complement strand
TTTTTAAAAATATTTCTTTTGTCTATTATTCCTGCTTTTATCTTATCCTATTCAAGTGTGTTACTTTTTAAGGAGATAGATTTGTATGACTTTTCTATTGAGCAACAATTGACAAATGCCATTATAAACTCTCCTGTTCAAGTATTGTTCGAAACCGTGGTTTTGGCTCCCATTTTTGAAACCTGTTTGGTAGTGATGACATCATATCCATGATCACTATAAAACCTAATCAAGCCATGACTGTTATTAAAAAACATAAGACCTTAGTCATCAAATTTTTATTGATTGGTTTTTGCTTCGGATTTTCATTAGGCTTTTTATTAGGCAGTGTTTTTGTCAATTAATAGAGGAATAACGCTATGAAACAATGTCCGCATTGTAAGGCTGAAATCAGTCGTGAAAATCACTATAGATTAATGTATTACGATGTTATTTCCTGTCATTCTTGTGGAAGTCAGTTAACTACGGGGAACAGCGTTTCATTATACGTTTTTGTGGGTGCACTACTTGGCGTATTACTTAACATATTTTTCCCATTCATGAGTATGGTTGCTTTGATGACAGCAACGCTAGTATTGACGTTTTTAATTTTTTCCGCAGTCAATGTTTTGAAAACCTTAAAAAGTTGTTAACTCGCTTTTATAAAGCACCATGTGATTTTTAAGTACTATCAATAAGGAATAAACAAGTATGCGAAGTTTAATTTATGTTTTTTTAGGATTTGTCGCCTCAATTTTATTCAGCAGATTTTTTGCTGTACCCCTTTGGCTGGAGTTAATGATTGTTTTATCTTTAGGGACTCTTCTTTATATTCTAGAGAGAGAAAATAAATAAACCTATTTCATGATATCTTTTAAAAAAGAGAAAAAGCCACATTCAATCCTAGCTTTCCTCTTTTAACATATTATTCACTGTCATCTCCACAAATTCTTCCATCACTTTACCTGCTTCGGCATCGTCAAGAAAGGACACAAAATTAACGACAGATGTCATGAGGATCACATTGAGCAAGGCCCGTCTTTCAATGGTTTCATTGTTTTTTTTGCCCGATTTTTCAACTAGGGCCTCACAAATGGCTTTGACACTCTCTTTTGAGGCTTCCAAACTGAGATTCCAGAGTTCTGGGTCGGTTTGAATCGCCAAATTTAGTTTCACCCGATACGGCTCTTCTTGGTGTAAACGCCAATACTCATAAGTTCCTTCTCGCATAACCGTTTCAGGACTCGCGTCAGAATCCACCATTCGCTGCGTTATCATTGCGTTGTCGTCCTGAAACATTTGCAAGGTAAGTTCCTGTAATACCGCAGGTTTGTTAGGAAAGTAACGATATAACGCTGTTGGCTTCATCTCTGCTTGGTCAGCAATGTCTTTCATGGTGAAGCCATCGATACCACGCTCTACAATCAACACCTTAGTGGCATTCATGATTTCAGTGACACGATTCTTACTTCGTGATTGTTCAGGTTGTTTACGCATCATTCCAAGTCCGTTGTTGTTCATTATTTGACTTTACACGAAAAATGAAGGATAGTCACGTTTAAAACGTGAATGATCTTCATGTTTTGTTTTGGCGTACAAGCTTCTATACTCACACTTGGAGAAACCAATGAAACAAGCCATTTATGAAACTTACGGTAACGCGAAAGATGTGATTAAAGTTGTGGAGATGGAATCACAAGCATTGCAAGACGGTGAAGCTCGCCTACAAATTCTTCGCACACCGATCAATCCTTCAGATATTGCTCAAATTGAAGGGCAATACGGTTTTCAACCAGCATTGCCAGCGCCCGCAGGTATGGAAGGAATTGGTAAAATCGTTGAAATCCAAGGAGATGGACCCGAAGTTGGCACACTTGTTTTATTAGCTGACCCACCTGGCGCTTGGTCTACTGAGAAAATCTTATCGATTTCAGAATTAGTGGCCGTTCCTCATGCCGATATCAATCAACTCTCCATGCTGTGTGTCAATCCGGCAACGGCCTATCTTTTACTGAATCAGTACGTGCAGCTCCGCGAAGGCGATTGGATGATTCAATCAGCGGGAAATTCGGCCGTTGCACGTTATGTTACCCAACTTGCTAAAGTAAAAGGTATCAAGGTCGCTTCTGTGGTACGTCGTGAATCGGCTGTGGGTGATGCCAGAGCCGCAGGAGCTGATGAGGTTTTTGTGGATGGTGCAGATTTGGCTGAACGTGTTACCGCCCGTTTACCCAAAAAGCCTGTGCTCGCCATCGATGCGGTTGCTGGGGAAACTTTTGGTCGATTGGTTGCAACTTTGGAAAACGGCGGCTGCGCTGTGTTGTACGGTAATATGTCTCACAGCAACCCTTCTCTACCCGACTCCCCTTTGATTTTTAACAATGTGCGTATTAGCGGGTTTTGGTTGGTTAATTGGTTACAAAGTGCTACGCAGGAAGAGCAAAGCCGAGTATACGAAGAGCTAACGGGTTTAATTTTGCAAGGTCACTTAAATGCGCCAATCGATGCTGTGTTTGAATTAGACCAGATTCATGAAGCACTTGAGCATACTGTCAAAGGGCATCGTTCAGGCAAAGTATTGCTTGCTCCCAACGGCATTGATATCCAATAACATTAATGAATTCATATTTAAAAACCACGGAGTTTGATTATGTTGGCAATCTTTGAACCTATTTTTCACAATGTATCAAAAACACTCTGCATATTGTTTACCGCTTTCATCATGGCCTTGATCGACAGTGGCTCAACAGTGTATGGCGAAGCTTCTTCGGCACAGGGGAAAAGCAATGCTTTACCTGTGGCGACTTCAATGGTCACTTTACAAAACAGCTATTCTGCAACACGCCGCTTTCCTGGTCGCATCAATGCCGCTCAAGTCTCTGATGTCGGTTTCCAAGTGAGCGGTGAAGTGGCAGAGGTTTTAGTCGAAGTGGGCGATCGCGTGGCTAAAGGTGATAAGCTCGCCCTTTTGGTGCCAGAACGTTTACAGCTACGCCTCGGCGAATTAGAAGCAGCGAGGGCCGAAGCTCAAGCGATACAAAAACGTGCGGAATCGGAATTAAAACGTATACAAGGACTCTTTGAAGATGGCTTTATTCGCAAACAAGATTTGGATGATGCCATTGCCACACGCGATGCTTCCGCAGCGAGAGTGAGGCAGCTCACACGCAATATTGAAAATGCTAACGTCGATTTAGAAGATGCCACTCTACGCGCGCCTTTCAAGGGCGTCATCGTCAATCGTTATTTGGATGCGGGTGTGATTGTTACCCCCGGCCAACCCATCATTAGGCTCAATAAAAAAGGGATACTGGAAGCCTTAATTGGTGTGCCTGTACGTTTTGCAAGAAACATCAGTATCGGTGATCAATTGCAAGCTTTTTCCCGTGATTTACGTGCCGCCGCGATTGTGAAAGGCATTGGTGATGAAGTGAATTTAGCCACGCAAACGGTAACTATTCGTTTGGAAATTATTAATGATCCCGGTTTTATTCCTGGTGGCTTAGTGCGGCTCGAACTCACTGAAGAGCGTCGTACTCGCGGCGCTTGGATACCCGCCCTGGCCTTATCAGAAAGTTACCGCGGTTTATGGTCGGTGTTTGTGGTTGATGATATTGAGAATGACATTGGTACTATTGTACGTAAAGATATTGAAATTATACATATCGGTAATCAACGCGTGTACGTGAGAGGCACTCTAGAAGATGGTGATCGGGTGGTTGCCGCTGCTCCTTTTCGGTTTGTACCAGGCCAACGCGTTCAGGTTGTTGATACGGCCAAGGTTAGCCCACCTCACCAAAAATACGAACGACAAACTGCAGCTATTGCTAGCGAGTAAACCGAATGAAAACGCTATTATTTGATAATCCTCGGGCCTTGTTGCTTGTGACAACTCTCATTATCGTTGGTGGGCTTGCCGCTTTTTTTACAATGCCTCAAACAGAAGATCCACGCGTTACTAATCGTGTCGCCACGATATTAACACCGCTACCAGGCGCGAGTGCCGAATTAGTCGAAAGGTTAGTCACACAACCTATTGAAGAAAGTTTGCAAAGTATTTCTGACATTGAGGATATCCTTTCGAGTTCACGTACGGGTCTTTCATCCATTACTCTTTATCTACGAGAAGATATTGTAGAAACCGCCGAACCCTTTTCAAGAATCAGAGATGCTATTGCCGATGCGCGCACGGAATTACCCTCCACAGCTGGAGACTCACAATTTATTGATGATAGAAACGAAGATGCCTATTCCGTTTTAACGGCTCTTATTTGGGATGCAACCAGCGAACCTAATTTAATTATTCTTAAACGTACAGCTGAAGAACTACGTTCGCGACTTCGTAACTTTCCTGGCACGGATTATGTCGGTATCCATGGAGCTTCTCCCGAAGAAATTGCCGTGACCTTGCCTAATGATATCGCTCAAGCGTTAGGCTTAAGTGAACGGGAAATTGCCCAGAGCATTGCATCTGCTGATGTTAAAGGTGCAGCAGGCCAATTTTTTGGTGATTCTGCACAGTATACTCTGGAAGTTGAAGGTGAAATAGACTCGCTAGATCGCTTAAGAAAAGTGCCGCTGCAAGTTGGTGGTAACGGTGCCACCGTTCAATTGGGCGATATTGCTGACATTGAGCGTTCACCGAAAGATCCTTTAGTAGAACTGGCTCTCATCGATGGTCGTCCTGCTGTTGTTGTCGGTGCACGCATGGAACCGGGTCTGCGCATCGAATCGTGGGCTAATGCGTTAGTCGAGGAATTGCATGACTTTGAAAAAACATTAAGCGCTGGCATAGAACAACGTATTATTTTCAATCAAGCAGACTATGCCAGCGTACGTTTCTCTTCGTTGTTACAAAACTTGTTTATCGGTATTAGTCTGGTAGTGGCTATCCTCTTTTTTACTTTGGGAGTGAAATCAGCCATTCTGGTTATGTTTGCCATACCTTTAACCTCACTGTTAGCACTCACGTTAATGAATTTTAGCGGTATTCCCATTCACCAAATGTCCATCACGGGTCTTATCGTCGCACTGGGATTGATGGTGGATGCTGCTATCGTTGTCTGTGATGCAGTGACACGACGCTTACAGTCCGGCCTTTCTCCCAGGGAAGCGGTTAAACAGTCTGTTGAGCGTTTATGGCTTCCCTTGTTAAGTTCGACTTTAACCACCGTTTTTGCCTTTTTACCCATCAGCTTGTTACCGGGTGCTGCTGGAGAGTTTGTGGGTGGAATTTCTGACAGCGTCATCATTGCTTTGTTATCTTCTTACTTATTAGCGATGACGGTGATCGTCGGATTTGCAGGGTGGTTTTTTGGAACATCGAGTCGTCATACATTATCGCAAGGTTTTTCGTTTCCTATTGTCGCTGTTCCTTTTCAAAAAATATTGGACTGGAGTTTGCGTTTACCGATAGTCTCTATTTTACTCGCGCTAATTTTACCTGTGCTGGGCTTTATTGGTGTTACTACTTTACCTAGCCAATTTTTCCCTGAGGCCGATCGTAATCAGTTCCATGTAGAAATTCGACTTTCACCACAATCCAGTCTGTTAGCCACCAAGAAAGCGGCAGAAATTGCCGATGAAATTTTGGAAGCAGATGAACGCATTGTGAGTGCTGAGTGGTTTGTAGGTAATTCTGTGCCTTCTTTTTATTACAATCTGTCTATGGATCAAGATGGCGCTAAAGATTTTGCAGAAGCCATGGTCACTACCCGCTCATTAGAAGGTATCAAAGTTTTACAAAATGAAATGCAAGACACGCTTAGCAAGGCATTACCTAATGCACAAGTGCTTGTCCGTGCACTAGCGCAAGGCCCACCCACTGAAGCCCCCGTTGAACTCAGGATTTTTGGTCGTGACCTAACAACGCTGCAACGTTTGGGTGAAGAAGCCAGAGGGATCTTAGCACAACTCCCCGATGTGACCGTCACCTTTGCCAGTATTTCTGGTGGCGAGCCTAAACTCTGGCTGGTTGCTGATGAAGATGATGCATTGAATGCTGGGCTTACTCTAGCACAAGTTGCCGATGGATTAACGGCTAAGCTACAAGGTGCTCAAGGCGGTACAATCGTAGAAGCGGAGGAAGAAATTGATGTTGTGGTTCGCCTCGATGAAAAAGCGCGCCGTGATATTACAGAAATTGAATCTTTATCAATTTCTAATCCCGCTTTAGTGGATAATCTATCCCGTCCGGCTAATGGTGTCGCTGCAACACCGATTACTGGATTAGGCGAGCTCGCATTGCGTCCTTCTGCCGCCGTCATAACGCGTTATGATGGTCAACGCGTGAATACTGTGACGGCTTATATACGCAGCGATGCTTTGGCATCTAATGTCGTTGCTGCATTTAAAGCGAAAGCGGAGGAATTTACGATGCCAGCCGGCTATCGTTATGAATTTGGTGGTGATGCTGAAGCTCGCTCGGATGCTGTAGGAAACTTGCTGGCTTCTGTCGGATTAATTGTGGTAGCAACCATTGCAGTAGTCGTGCTGAGTTTTAATTCTTTTCGCTTGAGTGTTATCGTTTTTCTGGTAGCGGGATTATCCATGGGGCTGGGTATGTTTAGCCTCACTCTATTTAATTATCCGTTTGGCTTTCAACCCATTATTGCTTTGATGGGCTTGATGGGTGTGGCTATCAATGCTGCGATTATCATTCTCTCAGGTTTACAAGGCGATAAAGGCGCTATGCAAAATGATAAGCTTGCCGTTAGAAATGTAGTTGTAGAAACCTCCAGACATATTACCTCAACAACGTTAACGACCTTTATGGGCTTTCTTCCATTAATTTTGTCAGGAGGAGGATTTTGGCCTCCTTTCGCCACAGCCATTGCAGGAGGAGTGGTGTTATCAACAATTATTTCGTTTTTCTTTGTACCGCAAATGTTTTTGCTGTTTAATCGGCCTAAGCACAAGTTGAGTGCAACGGATAAAAATGCCAGTAACACGCCTTTGATGACAGCCACATAAATCGTTATGTGGCTTGTTGGTGAGATAGTGATTCAAAACAGGCGCGATAGTTGATGCTATCGCGCTTTTAATGTCTGGTTTTTTAAAGAAAGTAGTATCGAATTCAGCTATTTAGCAGATTCAAGAAAAAGCAATTTTTTTATTCAATAATGACTACCACAATGTCAGATGATGATGCTTTTATATCAGCACTTAGTTCAATTGGTGTTAGGTGATATAGGATGAGTGTATTAAGATATTGCCCAGCTAATTTCTATAAGTCGCAAATAAAGACGTGATTTAAATCACGAAGAACAAAAACATGGGAATATGTATGCCAACACAGTTAATGGTATTGGAAAATGAAATTGGTGTTTCTCAGAAAGGAGAACATGAATATATCTGCCTAACAGATATTGCCAAACATCAAAACCCTGACCGGACCGGTGTCGTTATTGGCAATTGGTTGAGGAACAGAAATACTGTCGAATTTTTAGGCATTTGGGAACAGTTGCATAACCCCGATTTTAAAGTCATCGAATTCGATGACTTTAGAAAACAAGCGGGTCTGAACAGCTTTACCCTCACCGCTAAGCAGTGGGTCGAGTCAACGGGAGCCATTGGATTAATGTCAAAGCCTGGGAGATATGGTGGGACTTATGCCCAGAAGGACATAGCCTTTGAGTTCGCAGCGTGGATTTCAGTTGAATTTAAACTCTATCTAATCAAGGAGTTTCAACGATTAAAAGAGCAAGAACAGGAGCAGCTCGGCTGGGATATAAAACGAAATTTAGCGAAGATAAATTATCGAATTCATACAGATGCAGTGAAAAATAACCTTATTCCAGACTCCTTAGCGCCGGGATAAATCAACGTTGTATACGCTTCTGAGGCTGACCTATTGAATGTGGCTCTATTTGGGATAACTGCTAAAGCATGGCGTGAAATGAATCCAAATGCGAAAGGTAATATTCGTGACCATGCAAATGTCTCACAGCTGGTTTGCTTGTCTAATCTTGAAAACTTAAACGCCCATTTTATCAAAGAGGGGCTTTCTCAATCAGAAAGGCTTGTCAAGCTTAATGAAACAGCAATTGCTCAAATGCAAATCTTGGTAGAGCAAAATGCCGAAAAATACTTAGTTAAAAATTAAGGGAAAATGAATTGAGTAGATTAATGGGCGAGGAGATAGCGACATAGACATCTTTTATTCTGAAATTGAAGTCAGTTTGTACTATTAATCCTGCTGGCGCTAGCACTAATTGCACACACTTATGATCACTATGCAATCCTAATGGTTTGAATTTCAGGTACATTAGTCCTCGTTTTCTAAAACGATGTCCACGATTCTTACATATGAAGAGGCAAGGAGGTCTAGGGAAGAATCCTGCTATAGTTATTTCCTTTAACGCACTTTTTCTAATTTCTTTCTGAACTGATCAAGCGTATAGAAAAAATCTACATGGTCCACTTGATACAACTCTAAGAGCGACAAAGCATCGAAAAGGTCTATTCCTGTATGGCCACACCAATACCAATAGAAAAATACTTTTATAAGACGTCTTAAAAAACAACATATATCCTTCCTGCGCGATTATGAAACATTAACATTATTTTTAGAAAATTTAATTAGCCATTTAAAATTAGTTTTTACATCCACACCTGCATGCCGATAAATCCATTGCTATTCAAATACACAACAGCAATGAGATTACCTGAAATAACTGCATTACCCCACTTGTTAATATGCCAGCGCTGCGTTAAAAGAGATTTATCTTCGAGCAACGCTATTAATCATGTTTTTGCTGTTGAATCGCCCTAAGCACAAGTTGAGTGCAACGGATAAAAACGCCAGTAACACGCCTTTGATGACAGCCACATAAATCGTTATGTGGCTTGTTGGTGAGATAGTGATTCAAAACAGGCGCGATAGTTGGTGCTATCGTGCTTTTAATGTCTGGTTTTTTAAAGTGTGTCTTCTGGTTTTTTAGTGTCACTGTTTTTTTCAAAATCCTTGCTGCGCTGAAATCCTAGATGTGAAATATCGGGTGGAAAAAACATGGCCCAACTCCACTCTAAAAACAGACGCACTTTTCTCGAAAAAGTTGGCATCTTCAACAAATAAATAGCTCGCCACATCAACCATGCAATAAAACCCGAAATACGTATTCCATAGATTTCCGCAACGGCTTTGTTATGTCCAATGGATGCCAACATGCCTTTGGGTTTGTAGTAAAAAGGTTGGGTTGGTTTACCAAGAATTGATGATTGTATGTTTTTAGCCAATTGAACTGCTTGTTGTTCCGCAAACTGTGCAGTGGGAGGACAATGTTGTTGATTGTATGTATTGGTAATCAAAGCGCAATCACCAATGGCCCAGACTCCTTCCTCACCTTTAACTGACATGTCTTGCTGAGCGATAACTTTTCCTCGCTCGGTTGGCAGCTCAGTATCATTAAAAAAAGCACTGGGTTTGGTTCCGAGAGTACAAATAATTGTCCCTGCCTCAATAACACGACCGCAATCGAGAAGAACGCTATTTTTATTGATTTCTTTTACCCACTTATTCAAGTGCACTTCGATCCCTCGACGATTAAAAATCTCAAAAACTTTTTTCCCGAGCGGTTCACTTAATTCGGGTAATAAGCGATCCTCGCCATGGACAACAATGACTTTACATTCGTCGGCTTTAACATTCTTGAAGTAGCGCTCGGCAGCGATAATAAAGTCACATAACTCACCTGCGACTTCCACACCGCTAAAACCACCTCCTACCACCAAAAACGTGACCAATCTCTTTCGCTCTTCTTGATTAGGTTGTATGGTTGCACTTTCCAACTGGGTGATAATGCGGTTTCTTATGTACAAAGCATCACCCACCGTTTTTAATGGCAGGCCAAATTGACTCATTCCTGGGAGCATATCGACATTGGCTCTAACACCTGCGGCCATCACCAAGTGATCATAGTAGACTGTCCCAGGTTCATTACCATGGTAGTAAATGCACTTTTCTTTGACATCGATTCTGTCAACACGAACCATTCTGACGCGAGTTCTGTTAATCATCAATCGAATCGGAGCGAGAACGTGAGCAGGTAGGAGGTCTGCCCCTATAACTTCAGGCAATAAAGGATTGAATGTCACATAATTATCTTCGCTGAGTAGGAAAATATCCCAGGTCTTTGGAATCAGTTTTTCAAGGGTTTTGACAAGTTTGGTACCAGCAAAACCACCGCCAACCACCACAATAGCAGGGCGGGACTGTTTGTTTGATAGAACTTTTTCGGTTGAGTGGCTCATAAATCATACCTGTAAAGTGATAGAGCGGAGATTGGCATTGACTTTTTAATCGAGGCAGACGCTTTAGATCTGCACTTTACACTCACAAACATATTTACAGTACCATTTAGACGAAAACCTGAAAAGGCAATAACCTATTATTTTTCTATGGGTTTATCTCTGGCCGCACGCATTTTGGCAAGGTTAAAAAGCTTCTAAATCGCAGTAAGCAGTCACTATCTTTTAACTGTTTGCGCAAGAAAAGACTTACATAGCCGCTTGTTCATTCATTTTGATGATTAGCACCCAGTTCTGACCATAAGGGTCCCCGTGTGTGATATCTTTGAAGACTCGCTCCGTAACGACACCTTTCAAAGTATTTGATGCCCAAAATTTCTTGCATTAAGGAATATCGGTGCAACTCTCTGATATGACCGCGATCTTTGTCAATATTTCTGGTAGTAGAACGAAACTCTGACTGGTTGCTGATGAAGATTATGAGTTTTCTTTCATTAATTTTATCATGAAAGAATTCTAACTCTTGTTTGTTAAAGCTCAATAGATAGGTTGTTTCATCAAGTAGAAAGGGATTTTCTTAAGATACTCTAAATCCTTTTTCATTCAACCACGAAATGGCTTCCTTTTCTTCAGTGACTATTTTTGTATTCACGTTATTGAGTAGTTCATGTGTACCTTTCGCCAATTCACCTTGTGTGTAGAGTGAACACACCACAACTTCACAGGTTAAATTGTTTTGATCACACCATACATTCGTTTCCTTAACGACGTTATCTATTTCCGGTATGCCCAAATCCCAATGCGTGAGGTCAACCAAGTTAGCCCATGGCGCATGTGACAGAGGTTTAGCGAGCGAAATATAATTTTCTGCCCAAACACAAGCCGTTTCAAAGTTCCATGCACCATACCAATATGTGAATAAAATATTACTTTTTACCTCGTTAAGAAAATAACCATGGCATAGATTTGTTTTTATCCTTTCCATCTTTTGGCTCCTTCGATAAAAAAGTCTTTTAAACTTTTCGTTTAGGTGTACGAATACAAACTAAAAGGATTATGACAGTAAATATAGCAACTCTTATATTTAATGATCATTCAAGGAAAGTAGCACCCAGGCAATTAGAGAGATAGGTTTTGCTACCTGTAAAATATTTACTTAACCATTAATATCACATCCTCTCTATTTGCAGCATACGATTAAATGATCAAAATAGGCTAATGTTCTTTTATCTGATAAAAACCAAGCAAATCGCTAAGCTTTGTTATTGCGAACAATATTAATGTTATTCTAGAAAGTAACTTACTGAAATTTTAAGAAAATAGAATGCAATGAGCCAATAGGAAAGAATAAGATAAATAGATAATCGTATACCCTGGCATTGCGGGGTCTGTAGCTAAAATCATGAACTTACCATTTTTAGTATGAGAAACACGACAAAGACTTCTTACTCAAGCGTAACTTATTGAAAAAGTTGCTCACGGAAATGCTCCCATGCATCTTGATCATAATGCTTTGCACAAGGATTCATAAATCCATGCCTATAATCTGTATGAGTAATCTTGACAGAGTTTAAATTCGATAAATCTGACGCTAATTCTGAGACAGAAAAGTGCTTTTCATATTTCGGAAAAATCAATTCGATTGGAAAAATAGGTTGTATATGTTTGTAATGCCTGATTTGAGAGCCATAGAAACAACGTGCTTGAATAACATTTTTCATATCCAAATGGTCCGACAAGAACCAAATTGCTGAAGCGCCGATACTAAATCCAACTAACTGAACCTCATCTGTTGTGGACAAAATACATTTTCGTAATTGCTCTGCATACTCTTCAAGTCCGACGTTGGTTATAAAGTAATCATATGCTTCTGCTTCGTTAGCAAAGTCCATACATGTATCTTGATAGGGTGAAACTATTTCAACATCGCCCGTATAATATGACGCCATTTCCTTTAACGACTTGGTTGTTCCAAAAATGTCAGAAACGAGTATTTTTTTCATAAAATCACACTTAATACCTTAAGAATTTCCCATGACAACACCTTGCAAACCCACCTTTACACCGATATTAAATGACGAACTCTGCCTTAAATCATTTTCAAGAGTACTGAAATCACTCAATAACAAAGGTCGAATCATTAAAACATTGTATTCGACTCCATGAGCCAATATTTGCAATATTTTGCAATGGTGTAAAAAAATATCGAGATATTGTATACTTGTTGTGCGTTATGATTCAATCATCACTGTCTCCTCGTATAAATCAGTCATCTCACGACTCCCTAATCGTGCTTTAAACGTTATGATTTTTTAATGCTTTATCTTCAAGGTTACATTTTTGGATAATTTTTTTTGTGTTTTTATAGTTGTATTCGTTTGATCGAATAATTAAAATGCGTCTTTATGAGGGAATCAGTAGATAGACGGATAAATATGATAATTTCAAACATCTCTACCACTTTTCCAATCTGTATTTGAGCTTGAATCCGACTGAATATATGTCTGGTTACATTCGCTTCCAATCATCGACAACAGATTTTCCTACTTTACTAACCATTTATTATCATTTTTAAGGGATATCATGAAAAAGGTTTTTTTTATATTCTTTGTCATTATTAGCTTTAAAGCCATTTCGAGTGATTTGGATAATGATTTACTACCGGATAATTTAGACTTGTGTCAAAGTCATTCTGGTTTAAGCTCAAGCCCTGAAAACGTTAGTGATATTTTATTTTTTCAACACTGTGTTGAAATATCTAGCGGCATCCCTGAAATAAAATTTCAAATTAAACTTTCGGATAATTTTTCCACTATCGATACAATACGTTTGTTATTTTGGCCAGAAGGTAAAGAACAAACTTGGGTTGTTTTAGCAAGACATGATGAAGGCTACTTCGAGCTGCTAAAACCCCTCCATAAAAATGCGACCTCAAGCAGTTATAACGTTAGAAAAATCTCTGTCTTGGATAATGATCGTAATGAACTTGAGATGACTGAATCCCAATTAAAGTTAATGGGCTATACCACCAGTTATTCGTTTATCAATCCAGTGAGTGATGATGAAGAGCCTCAAGTGAGCTCTTTGACTACGGATGGTTGGTCAATTGACTATGATTCAATACCTCGCATTAACTTTACAATAGAAGCAACGGATAATCTCAGTGGTGTTCAATCTAATCAAACGGTTTTAGAGTTGGAATCACCAACCGGTTCATCGGTTTTTGAATACGGCCAACAAACGGGTGAAAATCAATATTCGTTCTCTTTTGCTTTAGATCCATTTGCTGCTTCAGGCAATTATAAAATTAATACCATTAGGCTATATGATTATGCAGGTAACAAAAGCTTCTCTTTGGCGTTTTTAAAAACGATAAACTCTGTATTTACTCTTGAAAATACTCAGTCTGATGACGAAGCCCCTGTGGCTAGCCAGGCTAGGTTATCAGCTACGCTAAGTCATCAAATCGATAGGCCCGTTTTAATCGTCGATGTCAAGGCTCAAGATAAAGCTTCGGGCGTTAAAAGTGCTTATGTAAGGCTTGTCAGCCCAAGCGGAGTGATTCTTGATAGCTGGGCAGATAAAACAGGCGTTGATGGCAATAATGATGTGTTTCGAGCTGAAATACCCTTGCCTTTAATGTTTGAAAGTGGTTCCTATAAAATACATTATCTTAACTTAACTGATTTTGCTGAAAATACAGACTCTATAAAATTCACCGATTTAGAATCTCTACCAGAATCAACCAGTCGAATAAATCTGTATTATCCGGGTGATATGAACTCGTTGAATTATGCCATTGATGGCAGTTCAGAAAACGATTATGTAATAGGTGCCAATCGCAGTGATGATGTATTGACAGGTTTTTCTGGTGATGATTTCCTTTATTCTGGTAATGGAGAAGACGAAGTCTATGCTGGCAGTGGCAACGATATTGTTGTAGGTGGTTCAGGGGCTGGGAATGATAAATATTTTGGCGATGATGGCAATGATTCCTTAGTTTATACCTCTGCAATGAATTCTATTTTCGTCAATTTTAAAAATAATTCTGCCTCAGGAGACGATATAGGTAATGACGAATTTTATGGCTTCGAATCTCTCATTTCTGGCGAAGGCCACGATCTTATAACCACTCATGACTTTGCAACCAAAGTTGATGGTAATAAAGGCAACGACCAGATTATCTCCAATGGCACAGATATTTTACTGGGAGGGCAAGGTAATGATGAGTTTATCATAAACATGACGGACCAAAACAGAATAGTATCCATTGAAGATTACGAAAATGGAGAATCATTAGTCATAGAAAGTAGTGAAAAACTCATCGATATCGCTTGGTCAAATACATTTGAGACTACATTTGCCAATGTTGAAGAATCTGAGGATCTGTATGTTTCCACGTCAGAATCGGATACTTACTTTTTGAAAAAACAAAACGGTGTGTCAACCATTGTTATTGTAAAAGGGGTTTTAAATAAAGCGGATATCATGATAAACACCACAACCGTCAATGATTACGATCGAGACGGTTTATTTGATGCGTTTGACCAGGACGATGATAACGATAGCATAGATGATATACTGGATGCCTTCCCTTTCAATATTGCTGCCTCTACAGATACGGATGGTGATGGACAACCCGATACCTTTTTAAATAGCTGCGATCATTTATGTGTTGCTGAATCAGGTTTAACCTTAGATTTAGATGATGATAACGATGGATATTCCGATGAGGATGAGTTAGCTAATCAAACAGACCCTCTGTCAGCCGACTCTGTACCCGCTGATCATGACGGTGACTTCTTATCAGATTTGAATGACTCAGATGACGATAATGATGGCGTTGAAGATAGCCTTGATGCATTTCCTTTTGATGCTTCTCGAAGTCAAACAGAGCTGGCTTCAGAAAATTCAAGTTCGTCTGGTGGTTCTCTGTCATTTTGCTTACTCGTGTTTGGCCTACTGGCTAACTTGAGGAAAAATAAATTCAAATAAGCTAAGCATTTAGTGGGAGGCCTAAGGCGATATATTTCGCCTTAAGCGGAAACCATGTTTACCCGCTACACATCATGCTTTTGATAGTGTTTTAATTAATCGATTATACGGCACCGTATGCCACCATCGCATCTGCTACCTTAATAAAACCGGCAATATTGGCACCTGTAACATAGTCAATATTTTCACTGGGTAATAGCCCTGTGTTGCCATGTTCTACACACTGGCTGTGAATGCTTTTCATGATATTTTTTAGTCTTTCATCGATTTCTTCACGAGACCAGGATAACCGCAATGCGTTTTGGCTTTGCTCAAGACCGGATACTGCAACACCTCCTGCATTGGCCGCTTTCGCTGGTCCGAATAGGACTCCGCTTTGCATTAAATGACTCATAGCGTCTAGCTCCGTTGGCATATTCGCGCCTTCACAAACAACCTTCACATGATTTTGTGTCAAGTTTTTTGCATCACTCAAACTTATTTCGTTTTGTGTAGCACAAGGCAGAGCGATATCACAAGGAACGGCCCAAGGTCTTTCTCCTTCATAAAACTTGGCCGTGGCATACTGATTGATATACTCGCTAATTCGTCCTCTTCTGACATCTTTGAGCTGTTTGATAAACTCTAGTTTTTCCAATGTGATACCATCATCATCGTAGATATATCCCGATGAATCAGAGAGCGTCAAAACTTTTGCACCTAAATGAATAGCTTTTTCAGCGGCGTAGGTCGCGACATTGCCAGAACCAGAAATCACAACACGTTTACCATTCAGTCCATCACCACGATGATTCAGAATTTCTTCGCAAAAATAGACACAACCATAACCTGTCGCTTCAGTTCGCACTAAGCTGCCACCAAAAGCTAAACCTTTACCGGTTAATACCCCATGAAATTCATTTTTTAATCGTTTGTATTGCCCATACAGGTAACTGATTTCCCTAGCACCAACCCCAATATCACCAGCGGGAATATCTTGCTCAGGACCAATATGCCGATAAAGTTCTGTCATTAATGATTGGCAAAAGCTCATGACTTCATTATCGCTTTTTCCTTTAGGATTAAAATTAGCTCCGCCTTTACCGCCTCCCATAGGCAACCCGGTCAAACTGTTTTTAAAAGTTTGTTCGAAACCCAGAAATTTAAGAACACTTTCAGTCACAGTCGGGTGAAAGCGCAATCCACCTTTATAAGGACCAATGGAATTATTGAATTGGACTCGCCAAGCGCGGTTTACACGGATGTTTCCTCCGTCATCACGCCAGGTGACTCGAAAAGTTAATATCCGATCGGGTTCCGTCATGCGTTCCAAAATTTGATTTTTTAAGTACTGCTGATTTTGACGAACAAACGGCATCACCGTCGAGACAAATTCTTTGACAGCTTGATGAAACTCGAGTTGTCCTGGATTGCGTTTCTCTAAGCCTGTCATGAAGCAATCCACATCCTTACATTTGTCAATCCACATTTTATGGTCTCCCAATCTGTATTTTGCTGAATTTTTTAATTTGCACTCTTACATTTTTTATTCAAAACGATTATGACTTAGTCGCTACCAACGCACCAAAATAAACTAACAAGCTTCCGCTAAAACGTTGCATCCAAATACCGAAAGTACGATTCTTGGTCAAAGATTTTAATTTCAAAAGGAAAAAGGACAAAAATAAAAACCATAAGAATATAGTTAAAGCATGCACAAAAACCAGTAGAAATGCATCCCAATGGTTCGAATGTTCAAAATCCACAAACTGAGGAAAGGCTGCCAAATAAAATAGAGAGACTTTTGAGTTTAATATTTGTGTCAAAAACCCTTCAAAATAATTGATATATCTATTATTTTTTTTCTTTTTTTGCGTGTCATACGCCATCACTTTGGATTCAGGTTTTTGATTGAATGTCGTGATAATAGTTTTTATGCCTAAATAGAGTAAATAAAGTGCTCCAGCATATTTAATAATGGCAAAAAGTCGCCGATACGAGACCCAAAATATTATAGATACTGGCTACTTTGCCTTGGGTGCTCACAGTTTTTAAAATCAGCACACTGTTAGGGCCTGGCGAAAGCACTAATAGCGTAGACATGATAGTAAATGCCAAGATTTCATGCATGAATTTAGCCTTTTTGAAACCTCTAAAAAGAATTTAAAGATGAAGTTTCATTCCCTCATGAGAATCAACAAACCCCAAACGTTTATAAAAAGCAATCGCTTCAGGTCTATTTTTATCAGATGTCAATTGTACTAAGTGACAATGACGAGTGCGTGCTTGTTCTATTCCCCACTCAAACATTTTTTGGCCCAACCCTTCTCCCCGAGCATGACTGCTGATTCTCACACCTTCAATCAAAGCTCGCCAACCACCTTGATAAGTCAGGTAAGGAATATAGGTTATTTGCATCATACCAAGAATCTGAGCATCAATTTCAAGAATAATAAGCTAGTTATTGGGATCTTGAACAATCGCTTCGAAAGCTTTGTAATAGGAATCACACAGAGGGAGGCTGGTGTTTTCACGTGCTTTGCCCAACCCATCATCAGCTAACATGGTTACCAATTTAGGGACATCATGGCGCATCGCCTCCCGAAACACTAATTTTTACGCATCAATACTATACAATCTCTTTGCTAAAACCCTCAATAAAACAGGGTTAGTTTTGCGATATAGCACGGGCGGCTTCAAACATAATATCCAGGATATGATTAACCTCAGATTCTGTCACAATCAAAGGCGGCAAGAGTCTAGCCGTTGCTCCCTCTCGACCACCTAATTCGATGATTAGGCCACGTTCAAGACAAGCGCGTTGAAACCGTGAAGCTCTATGGGCATCACACAGAGGTTGCTCACCCAGTGTTGAGTGAGAAGGAACATTATCAACATCGATAATCTCCATACCAAGCATTAAACCTCGCCCTCTCACATCACCTATCCAGTGAAACTCCGATTGTAATTCTAACAGATGTTTAAAGAATCTTTGCCCCATTTGTTGAGCATTTTCTGTGAGATTATTTTGTTTGATAAATTTGAGTGTTTCGGTACCAGCCGCCATGGCCAGTTGATTACCTCTAAAGGTTCCCGCATGAGCACCCGGTTTCCAGGCATCAAGTTCATCTTTATACACCACTACAGAAAGCGGCAGTCCACCACCAATCGCTTTAGAAAGTGTAATCACATCGGGTAAAATGCCACTCTGTTCAAACGCAAACATATCACCTGTCCGACCTATGCCACACTGAATTTCATCAAGGATTAAAGGAATAGCATGTTTCTTTGTCAGTTCTCTGATACCTTGTAACCAGGTTGAAGGAGCAGGCAGCACACCACCCTCACCTTGCACCGTCTCCAATATCATGCCTGCTGGATGTGTAATACCACTATAGGGATCTTCTAAACAATTACGAATATAACTCAAACTAGCATTTATGGAGGCTTCGCCTGAAAGACCAAAAGGACAACGAAAAGCATTGGGATAAGGTAAAAATTGTGTGCCCGCCACTAAAGCACCCAATTCAGATTTAGAACCTAAATCTCCACTAACAGACAAGGTACCAAGGGTCATGCCATGGTATGCACCATGGAACGCTAGCAAACTGTGTTTACCTGTCGCCGTGCGTACCAGTTTTATAGCAGCTTCAACAGCATCGGCACCACTTGGACCACAAAACTGAATGCGGGCATTTTTCGAAAACGCTTTTGGAAAGCAATCCATTAACTCCTGAACAAATGCATCCTTGATCGGCGTTGTAATATCCAAAGTATGTAATGGCAGTTGCGCATGCAGTGCATTTTGAATAGCAGAAATGGTTACAGGATGGTTGTGGCCCAAAGCTAAAGTACCTGCCCCCGCTAAACAATCGATATAGACTTGCCCTTTAGTATCCTGAACATAAATACCTTGTGCTTTAGCCAAAACCAGAGGAATACGACGAGGATAACTTCTGGCGTTCGACTCTTGCTGACTCTGTCTAGTTAACAGAGGTGTTTCTTTGAGGCAATACGTCTTAGCCAATCCTGTATGATTTTGTTTCATTGTTTTTTTTTCTGATTGAATTGGAGAATTGGAATACATGCGAACCCTCAGCATTTAATTGTTGTTATCATAAAATCTGAAAAACTATTTCATTGAAAAAAAATAATAAAAAGTGCTAAAAAACTGTAACGAGAATCATTAATATTTCCGTTTTTTTTGCATCCTAACACTGAGCTTTATCGATCTCAACCACGTTTTTAGATGTGTTTTTTCATGTAAAAAAAAGTTAAATTTTTTATTATAGGACTGAC
>JBCCZV010000069.1:0-19702 GCA_039187085.1 Pseudomonadota bacterium | reverse complement strand
TTCTAAAAATCTTTACAGGCTTCGCTAGTTTGACCAAATGTTTGTAAAAATAACCAAACTAGATTAGTAAACCTCAAAAGAGTTCTTTGTTTGTTGCTTTATAAATATCAAGTAAACCACTGCAGGTGATCAGCAAATCTCGCGCTTTAAAAAATATCCGTAAATAATTAAGTGTATTGATCATTTGTAATTAGGATACTATGGATAAATAAATGTAAAAATATTTTTACAAAAATCTACCGAACGTTTTATAGAGGTTGCGTATGTTGCTTTGTCGTCATTTTTTTTCATGTCTTACATGCCTTGTCATATCTTTTACTTTGTTGTCTTGTGGTGAAAAGAACAAAGAAGAACAGCGTGAAGTGATTCGTCCAGTTAAACTATTAGAAATTCAGCCCAGTCAGTCCACCTTTGTTTTGGAGTTTCCAGGCACTATTGCAGCCAACCAAAGCGTTAACTTAGGCTTTGAAGTACCTGGTAAAATTATTGAACTATCAATAAAAGAAGGCCAAGAATTTAAAAAAGGCGATAAATTAGCAAAGCTTGATCCAACAGATTATGAAGCGGCAAAAAGTTCGTCGGAAGCGGAATTAAAAGCTGCTCGTGCTAATTATCAACGTATGAAATCTATTTTTGAAAAAGGTGCGGGCACCGAGGCAGATGTTGATTCTTCTCTCAGGAACTTACGTGTTGCTGAAGAAGCTTTAAAACAAGCCAATAAAGCACTTGAAGATACCTTATTGTATGCACCGTTTGATGGTCAAGTCGGCAATAAAATTGCGAAAAATTTTCAAAGTGTACAAGCAAAGCAAGCTGTCATGTTGTTCCAAGATTTATCATCACTTGAAATGGATGTGTATGTGCCCGAGCAAGATTTTGTGAGAAGAGATCCTAACAGCGACTTGCAGCAAGCAACCGACGAGCTAAAGCCTCAAATTCAAGTAGAGTCTCTATCAAATCGACGTTTTCCTGCATGGATTAAATCCTTTGAAGCACAAGCTGATGTGACAACAAGAACCTATAAAGTTACTTTTGGTTTGGAAAGACCCACCGATGTGAGTTTATTACCGGGAATGACAGGAACTCTTTACTTATATGTACCTAATGAAGGTGAAGTAGGCGAAATTTTGATACCAGCTTCCAGTATACTGGCTGATTCAAATAAAACTACTTATGTATGGATCTTTGATGAGACGACTAAAGCAGTGTCTAAACGCGAAGTGACAATTGAAAATATGGGTGCTCGCGGAATACGAGTAACTAATGGATTGCAAAAAGGTGAAGTGATCGCAATAAGGGGAGTAAATCATTTACGGCAAGGTATGAAAGTCCGTCCTTTGGATAATGAAGCCTAGGCTTTGTTACAAACGAATTTCTACTAGGAGCCAAAAATGAATCTCGCAGAGTTTTGGATTAATAACCGTGTCATTACACTCGTACTCACATTTGTCATGTTGGGTGTCGGTTTACAATCTTTCCAAAAAATGAGTCGACTAGAAGACCCAGAGTTTACGATTAAACAAGCATTAGTCGTAACGCCTTATCAAGGGGCTTCAGCTACAGAAGTTGAGAAAGAAGTTTCGGATCGCATTGAAAAAGCAGTTCAAGAGATGGGCCAGTTAAAAAAGGTCACATCTAAATCCGAAAGAGGATTATCAACTGTTACGGTTGAAGTCAAAGATCACTATGATAAAACTTCTTTGCCGCAAGTTTGGGATGAACTAAGAAGAAAAATTAATGATGTTCAAAGTGATTTACCACCTGGAGCCAGTACCTCTCAAGTGATTGATGACTATGGTGATGTTTACGGTAATTTTTTAGCCGTTTATGGTGATGGATATAGTTATGCTGAAATAAAAGATGTCGTTGACTTATTACGTCGCGAGTTTTTACTGGTTAAAGATGTGGCTAAAGTAACAACGTATGGCGAGTTACAGGAAGTCGTATATGTTGAATTGAAACGTACCCGTATTTCACAGCTTGGTATATCAAATGATGTGATTATTAACGAGTTACAACAAAAAAACTTGGTAGCTCAACAAGGTAAAGTTAAAGTCGAAAAAGAGTATATTACGATCACGCCAGAAGGGGGCGTTGATACGGTTAAAGACTTTGAAAATATTTTAATTTTAGGCACAGGCCGAAGCCAAATTTATCTAAAAGATATTGCAGATATACGTCGAGGCTATCAAGATCCGGCTTCGAACATGATGCGTTTTAACGGCAATATTGCTATTGGTATGGGTATATCCACAATATCAGGTGGAAATGTGGTTGATATGGGGCATGCTCTCAAACAACGACTCTTAGAGCTACAGCAAAATATACCGATAGGCATAGAATTTGGTATTGTTTCTTGGCAATCTGATACCGTTGAAAAAGCGATTTCTGGTTTTGTATTGAGCCTAATTGAAGCAGTTGTTATCGTTATATTAGTCTTAGTAGCTTTTATGGGTTTGCAAAGTAGTGTGATCATTGGCACTGTGCTCATAATCACTATTGGTGGCTCTTTTATATTCCTGTTACCGATGGGTGTTGCGTTGGAGCGTATCTCTTTAGGCGCTTTGATTATTGCGCTTGGTATGTTGGTCGATAATGCTATCGTAGTGGTTGATGGTGTTTTGGTGAGAATACAAAAAGGAGAAAATGTTAAATCGGCTGCCATTGAAGTTGTGAAACAAACGGCACTGCCTTTACTCGGAGCGACGGTGATTGCTATTTTAGCATTTGCTGCCATAGGGACTTCTGATGATAACACTGGAGAGTTCTGTCGTTCATTATTTCAAGTTGTTTTTGTAGCATTACTTTTGAGTTGGGTAACGGCTGTTACGATAACCCCTTTGATGTGTGTTATGATGTTAAAAGCTCCCACTAACGCTCAGTCTAAAAAAGACAGTGGATTGATTAGAGTTTATAAAAAATTATTAACACAATGTATTCATCATAAACTTACCACTCTATCTGTTGTTATCATACTCTTTGTGACATCACTTTGGAGTTTTCAATTCGTTTCTCAAAGTTTTTTTCCTGAATCAACTCGACCTCAAATTTCTGTCGATGTTTGGTTGCCGCAAGGCACTCATATTTCAGAAACGAAAAAAACAGTAGAGAAAATTGAAAACTTTGTTAAAACACAAGAAGGTGTAACAAACATGACTTCCTTAATCGGAGAAGGTGCTTTGCGCTTTCTTCTTACTTATGATCCTGAGCAGCCTAACAGTGCTTATGCGCAATTACTTGTTGATGTTGAATCGACAGAAGTTATGGATTTATTAATTAATAAAATCGAGAATCATTTGTCCGAAAATTTCCCAGATGTTAATGGTTACGGTGCAAAGTTTCGTTTAGGTCCAGGCGGGAATGGTAAAATCCAAACACGCATCAGTGGGCCTAACCCTAATACTTTAAGGCGCTTAGCGGACGAAGTCGAAGCGATTTATCGGGCAGATCATGATTCGAAGGGGTTTCGTACAGATTGGCGTCAAATAGTTAAAACGCTCAAGCCTGTTATATCAGAAGTCCAAGCGAACGCAAACGGTATTTCTCGTTCTGATATTGCCAATGTTATTCAAGAAAATTTTCAAGGTAGAACAGTAGGGGTATTTCGTGATGGCGATTTATTATTACCTATTGTATTAAAAGTAAAAGGTGATGTGGAACAGACTGTTGATGCTATTCAAAACTTACAAATATGGAGTAGTCGAGCACAAAGAGAAATTCCTTTGAGACAAGTCATTTCTCGCTTCGATGTGGTTTTTGAAGATGAAATTATACAAAGACGTAATCGTTTACCGACGATAACGGTTTTTGCCGATCCCATTGAAGGTGGAGCGGCGGAGTTATTCCAACGCTTAAGGCCTCAAATTGAAGCATTGAGTTTACCTCCCGGATATTTTATAGAGTGGGGTGGTGAGTACGAAGATTCGGGTGATGCTCAAGCGGGTTTAGCAGCGAGTATTCCAGCGTTTGCTGGTGCAATGATTTTAGTGACAATAATGCTATTCAACTCATTACGTCTACCGCTTATTATTTGGTTAACGGTGCCCCTGGCCTTAATCGGCGTAACCTCAGGTTTATTGCTAAGCGATCAACCTTTTGGCTTCATGGCATTGTTAGGTTTTTTAAGTTTATCGGGCATGTTAATTAAAAATGCTATCGTATTAATTGATGAAATCAATTTAGAAATCAATCAAGGTAAACGTATTCTTGATGCGATTGTTGATTCTGGAGCAAGTCGTATGCGCCCTGTAGCCATGGCCGCATCGACAACGGCATTAGGAATGATTCCTTTATTGTTTGATGCATTCTTTGTGTCTATGGCTGTGACGATTATTGCTGGATTAATATTTGCCACGGTATTGACTATGGTTGTCGTACCGGTACTTTACGCCAGTTTATTTTTACATCAAGAAAACACATAATCTGATGATCGCTCATTGAACTTATTTTGGGAGTAAATATTAATGAATATTGCTGTGACTGCATCCAATGGTATGTTAGGTAGAGAAATTATTAAAACTTTAAAGAAATTAGAACCTAACCATACCATTATAGGTCTTGCTCGATCGCCTGAAAAAGCGAGTGATCTCGGTATAGAAATACGACCGGGAGATTATGATAATTCTGACGTTCTGAAAACTTCCTTACAAGGTATTGACGCTGTACTACTGGTTTCAGGTAAAGAAGAACCGGCTAAACGTATTCAACAACACCGTAATGTTATTCAAGCTGCTAAAAACGCAGGCGTAAAAAAAATTGTTTACACCAGTATTCAAGGCGCTGAATCTGGCACAGCATTTTCGCCTGTTGTACAAAGTAACCGTCAAACGGAACAGGATATTAAAGAGAGTGGTTTAGAGTGGGTAATCGGACGAAATGGTATCTATATTGAACCGGACATCGAATATATTGATAATTACCAAAAATCGGGTGTGGTGAGTAATTGTGCTGGTGATGCTAAATGTGGTTATACAACGCGACAAGAACTTAGCTTTGCTTATGCAAAGCTGCTTGTTGAGGATAAGCACTATGGTAATACTTACAACTTGCATGGAGAGTGCATAACACAGTCACAATTAGTCGAGTATCTTAATCAGGCTTTTGGACTGAGTTTGTCTTATCAAACTTTATCCGTAGAAGAATATCAACAAGAACGTATCGCAGAATTGGGCGATTTTCTAGGTACAATTATCGCTGGCATTTACAAAAGTATACTGGATGGATATATGGATAATACGAGTGACTTTTTACAGGCAGCGGGTAGAGAGCATGTGGGATGGGAAAAGTATTTCATGAGTTTAAATAAGCAGTAATCGTCGTAATCATTAGCTCATGCATTTTTAATGCGATGGAATCGTAGCAAAAATGCATGGGTAATATTGTTCCAGTAAAAATGAGGTACTTTATCTAAAACTCAATTTATCAAAGCGCAAATTTGATACCAAGCGCAAATTCATTGGTTGCCACGTCTTCGATGCGAAAGCCATCCGTAAAAGAATCTTGTCCCGTACTCACATCACCAAATGTGCTATATTGATACTCCGCATATAGTGATACGCTTTTTGATACTTCAAAGCTAGCTCCTAAGCCAATATTCCAGGTAAATTCCGTGGAGTCATCATCGGAATATGCATCATAAAAACCGTCTACATTACCATCGAACTCATCAAATGCCGCAACACCGGCACCGCCTAGTCGAGCAGCATAACTATTATCAGAAACACCAATGCCAGCTTTTATATAAGGTGTCAATGCGGTGCTATTAGTAAAATCATAAAAGCCTTCGAGAGTAAAAGCGGTTGATTCAATTTCTCCATCCAAAATATATTCTTCGCCAGTTCGAGCGCCAGTCCCAAATTTTGTTTCTTCAATATCGCTATCTCTATAAGTCACTCTACCTTCGATTCGAAACTGTTTATCAAATTTATAGCCAATACCTATACCACTGACAATACCATCGCCTGAGTCAAACTCACCAGGAAAGTCAGAGTCGACGGCAATGTTGTTACCATAAGGCTCAGAGTCTGAAGATTGCTCACTAAAACCAATTTGCCCCGTTAAGTAAAAATCTTCTGATTGAGCCATTGTAGGAAGGCATAAAGCTATAGTGATACCAAAAGTCAATGTCTTATTACGAAAGTTCATTGTATGTCCTATGTTTTTTAGTTAAAGGTTAAGCAATAATTCATTAAGTGAATGTCTTATTACGAAAGTTCATTTTATATTCTGTATTTTTTGGTTAGAGGTTAATACAATAATTTATTTAAAAGTTAGCAGGTAATGACGATTACTAATATAATCGCTATTTCTTGGAGCGTATATACAGGAAAATCAGACTTAATAATTCTGAATAAAAGAACAATGATAAATTATCTACGTCATATGGCTATTTTTGCGCAAGTTATTGATGAAGGCTCTTTTCGTGGAGCAGCGAAACAATTGGGTTTAGCACCCTCAAGAGTGAGTGAGACGGTTTCGGACTTAGAAGAATATTTAGACGCCACTTTGCTTTATCGAAATACTCGGAAGTTACAACTCACTCATGAAGGACGAATTTTTTATGAACACATAAAAAATATGGTGAAGCATGCTGAGTCTGGCCTTAATGAGCTAAATGCGTATTCTGAAACACCTACGGGTGAATTAAAAATTTCCTTGCCGGCTTTTATGGCATCTTCTGAATTAGCTACTGTTATCGCAAAGTTTGCTCATCAATATCCCAAAATTTCTCTTTCTTTGATTTACACCGACCATATATTAGATTTTTTCAAAGAAGGTTTGGACATGAGCATCCGCGTGGGTTGGTTACAAGATAGTTCGTTGATGTCAAGAAAATTGGGACAAAGTCGTCGACTGTTAGTGGCGAGTAAAGATTACATACAAACCAAGTCTTTACAACCTAAACATCCGTCAGAATTAAAAGGTTGGGATTGGATTCGTTTTCAAATGCGCTCTAATTCGCTTGAGTTTTATCAAAAAAATTCAATAGAAACCGTATCCATTCATGAAAACTCGCGGATCTGCGTCAATAGTGCGGAAGCCATGAAGCATTTTACATGTCAAGGTCTTGGCTTATCGGTTTTACCACAACATTTGGTTGAGAATTACCTTAAAAGAGGGGAGTTGATTCACCTACTGCCCGAGTGGGAAGTAGAGCCATTAGGCTATTATGCGTTGTGGCCTGATAAATCGCGCAGAGAAAATCTAGTCACTTTGTTAGTACGATTTATTGCTGAACACAACTTATAATCAAGCATTTATCGGGATTAAATAAGGCTTTGGGGTGGGAAAATAGCTCTTATGATGTAAACACAGCCAAATGTTTTTGGCTGTGTCATGCAAGTAATGTTTACAATGCGTTTAATGCATCGTTTAACGTCTTACTTGGGCGCATCGCCGTCGCAGCTTTTTCTTCACTCGGAAAATAATAACCGTTAATATCGATAGGTTGACCTTGAGCATCATTCAACTCATCAACAATAACTTGCTCTTTTTTCGTTAATTGCTTTGCTAAACCTTCAAACTTAGCTTTGAACTCAGCATCTTCACTTTGCTCAGCAAGTGCTTGGGCCCAATAAAGCGCTAAATAGAAATGACTGCCACGATTATCAAGTTCGCCGACTTTACGAGAAGGAGATTTATTGTTTTCGAGGAATTTACCCGTTGCACTGTCTAGTGTTTTGGCTAAAACACGAGCTTTAGAGTTATCGTAGGTAGCCGCTAAATGCTCTAAAGAAACAGCCAATGCGAGGAATTCACCCAAAGAATCCCAACGCAAGTGGTTTTCTTCTAAAAATTGCTGAACATGTTTAGGGGCAGAGCCTCCAGCGCCGGTTTCGAATAATCCACCACCGTTCATTAAGGGAACAATGGATAACATTTTCGCACTTGTGCCTAATTCTAAAATAGGGAATAAGTCGGTTAAGTAGTCACGAAGCACGTTACCGGTGACAGAGATAGTATCTTTACCATCTTTAATGCGCTCCAAAGAGAAACGAGTTGCTTCTGCTGGAGATTTAATATGAATTTCTAAACCAGAGGTATCATGGTCTTGCAGATAAGCATTAACTTTTTCGATCAGTTGCGCGTCGTGGGCTCTTTCTGAATTCAACCAAAATACTGCAGGTGTTCCAGTGGCTCGTGCGCGGTTAACTGCCAGTTTCACCCAGTCGCGAATCGGGGCATCCTTAACTTGGCACATTCTCCAAATATCGCCTGTTTCAACGCTATGTTCGAAAAGAATATCACCATTGGAGTGGCTAACCCGTACAGTTCCATCGGATGGAATCTCAAAAGTCTTATCATGCGAACCGTATTCTTCCGCTTTTTGAGCCATCAAGCCAACATTGGGTACGCTACCCATAGTTTTTGGATCGAAAGCTCCGTTTTCTTTACAAAAGTCGATGGTTTCTTGGTAAATGCTTGCATAACAGCGATCTGGAATAACTGCTTTAGTGTCTTGCAGTTGGCCATCGGAGTTCCACATTTGACCTGAAGAACGAATCATTGCTGGCATAGAAGCATCGATGATGATATCGCTGGGTACGTGTAAATTGGTAATGCCTTTGTCAGAATTGACCATGGCCATTGCGGGTCGGTCGGCGTAAAGTGCTTTGATATCGGCTTCGATAGCTTGCTGCTCTTGGCTTGGTAATGATTGAATTTTGGCATATACGTCGCCAATACCATTATTTGCGTCAACACCTAGCGCTTCAAATTGGCTGGCATATTTTTCAAATATGGGTTGGTAAAATACTTTAACAGCGTGACCAAAAATGATGGGATCAGAGACCTTCATCATGGTAGCTTTCATGTGCAGCGAAAATAACACATTATTGGATTGGGCATCAGCAATAGCACTTTCTAGGAATCGACAAAGTGCAGATTTGCTCATAACCGCTGCATCGACTATTTCATGTGCTTGTAGAGGAATTTTATCTTTGAGGACAACGGATGTGCCATCAGCTTTGAGGAGTTCAATTTTAGCTTCGCCTTCAGCTTGCACAGTGGTAGATTTTTCACTGCCAAAAAAATCGCCACTTTCCATATGGGCAACATGAGACTTTGAGCTTCCACTCCAAGTTCCCATAGAGTGTGGGTTATTTTTGGCGTACTGCTTTACAGAGCCAGGGGCACGACGATCAGAGTTACCTTCTCGAAGCACAGGGTTAACGGCACTACCTTTAATTTTGTCATAACGGGCTTTTATTGATTTTTCTTCGTCAGATTTTGGCTCTTCAGGGTAATGAGGGATCTTAAACCCTTGCTCCTGCAATTCTTTAATAGTAGCTTGCAACTGAGGAATCGAAGCGCTGATATTAGGTAATTTAATGATATTCGCTTCAGGTTTTTTCGCGAGTTCTCCTAAAGCTGCTAAATCATCAGAAATACGTTGTGAATCGTTTAAGTACTCGGAAAAATTTGCGATGACACGACCAGCCAGAGAAATATCGCGAGTTTCCACCTCAACGCCCGCCGTTTGTGTGAACGCTTTAACGATGGGTAAAAACGAGAAAGTAGCTAAGGCTGGGGCTTCGTCTGTTTTTGTATAGATAATTTTTGGTGTATCTTTCATGATGTTTCCTAACTGTCTAGTCGTTATCAGCGGGGGATTATACCAATTTGCTACTGATTATAATAGGTAGATAGCAATCAGCAAGGAGGTTAAGAAAATGGATGATATTCAATCAAATACATCACTCTTTTTTATTAAAGAGCGGTTAGTGCTCGTTAAAATAAAAGCGAACTTTAGGTTTTGACTTTAATTTCGTATCATGATTATGACATGACTACCTTGACCTTATATGGCTATCCGTAAAGCTTGTTGTGTTGTTATCACAAAAAATACTTTTGTTAGTTTGTTCTTTCTGATAAAAGATAAAGTGAAAAAAAGACTAAAAATAAAAGTTTTTACTCTAATCAAGCATAGAACAATAGCCGGCTACATAAAAATTATTAGTACTATTACTCATGAATTAAAAACGCTAACGATCTTGTTGTGGGTTATGCTAGTAGAGTGGCTAGGTTGACTCGTTGGCTTGAAATAATGTCATTATGTAAATTAATGTAACAGTTAATCATTCAAATCCCTAAAGCCTTGATACGCAAATTTTTACAAAAAGTCTATTGTATCTTTTTTGCAAGTTCCTATTAAATAATCATGATTGAGCTTAACGAATTTTAAAGGGTAAAACCTTTAACTGGTTGAAGCTAGACTTTTAAGTATCGCGAGTGTATTTAAGGAATCTGCGCTTGCGAGTAACAAAAACGCACAGGTAAAATAGGCTGTTTAAAAAGATGTATTGGAATAATTGGATTAGAAGCAATGAGCAGTGAAGTAAAAGAATCGATTGAACCTATCACAATAAATTTTCGCGCAAAATGTCAACAACTCCTCGAAAATACCCTATTTCAAGCCGTTATTATTGGTTTGATCATATTCAATGCCTTATTGCTAGGTATTGAAACTTGGCCACAGGCCATGTCGATGGCTGGGTCTTTTATTTTATTTGTAGATAAAAGCATATTGACTATTTTTGTGATTGAAATCACTTTAAGGCTGTATGTGTATCGAAAAGCGTTTTGGAAAGATCCGTGGAGTATCTTTGACCTGGCTGTCGTAGCGATTGCTTTAATTCCTTCAACTGGTTCATTATCTGTATTGCGTGCTTTTCGTGTTTTACGCGTACTGCGCCTATTAACGGCAGTGCCATCCATGAAAAAAGTGGTTGGTGCATTGCTGTCGGCAGTGCCTGGTTTGAGTTCAATTGCATTTGTATTGATCATTATCTATTACGTTTTTGCTGTCATCGGCACAAATCTGTTTGCTGAAGCCTTTCCTGAATGGTTTGGTAATATCGCCTTAAGTATGTATACACTCTTTCAAATTATGACTTTAGAAAGCTGGTCAATGGGCATTGCTCGACCCATTATGGAAGAGTATCCCCATGCTTGGGCTTTCTTCATTCCTTTTATCTTAATCGCGACTTTCACTATGTTGAATTTGTTTATCGCGATTATTGTTAATGCGATGCAAACGTTTACTGAAGATGAAAAGGCGGAAATGACACAAGCTGTTGATAATGCACGTGAACACATTGAAGATGATGTGCATAAGGAAGTAAAAGCCCTACGTGAAGATATTGCAGAGCTTAAAGTCATGATGGAAAAAATGAAAAACTAGCCTAAGCCAAAAAAGAAACCAGCAATGGCAGCGCTCATCATGTTAGCAAGGAAGCCTGCCATTACCGCTTTTAGTCCCATGTTGGCAACATCAGTACGTCGGTTGGGTGCAAGAGTAGAAATACCTCCCAACAAAACAGCCAAAGAGCCAAAATTAGCAAATCCACATAAAGCGAATGTGACGATAGCTTGTGTTGATTGGCTTAATGTATCGCTATAATTCGCAAAATCGATAAAAGCTACAAATTCGTTAAGCACCAATTTTTGACCGATTAAAGAACCTGCAACGCGGGTTTCTTCCCAAGGTACGCCCAAGAGAAAAGCCACGGGTTGGAAAACAATACCTAAGATGCCTTGTAAAGTTAGAGATTCAAAACCTAGTAATTGCCCGGTGGAGGCAAAAATACCATTGACTAGAGCAATTAAACTTACAAATGCAATTAACATGGCGCCTATGTTAGCGGCCATTTTTAACCCTGAGCTTGCTCCCACGGCTGCTGCATCAAAGACGTTTGTATAGTGCGTGTTTTGATCCGCAATATCATCGATATTTTTTTCAGGCTCCGAAGTCTCTGGCACAATAATCTTGGCCATTAAAAATCCGCCAGGAGCAGCCATAAAGCTCGCAGCTATCAAATATTCTAAGTTCACCCCCAAACCGGCGTAGCCTGCCAACACTGAGCCTGCTACTGTAGCCATTCCTCCTGTCATCACAGCGAACAGTTCGGAGCGAGTCATAGTAGGAATAAAGGGCTTAACAACCATAGGCGCTTCAGTATGACCGACAAATATATTGGCGGTTGCTGATAAAGACTCTGTGCGGCTCGTTTGTAATAAACGTTGCAATGCGCCGCCAATGACACGAATGATCCATCCCATAATGCCCAGATGATAAGCAACGGCGACTAATGAAGAGAAAAATACAACAACGGGTAAAACGTTAAACGCAAAAATAAAACCCAGTTTCATATTACCTGCATCACCAAACATGAAAGTGATGCCATCTTGGGCAAAGCTGATGACATGGGAAACGGTTTCAGAAACACTTTTTAGTATCGCTATGCCCCAAGGCAGGTACAGAACCAAACAACCAAAAGCGATTTGTAGAATAAAGGCTCCTATTATCGTTCGATAATTTAAAGCTTTACGGTGTTCTGATAGAGCAATGGCTAATAGTAACAAAACAAACATACCGGCCAAGCTGATTAATGAAGACACAATAATGATTCCTAGTATTTGGAGATTATTAACGCAGTTTTTGCAAAAGCTGAGATTTTATGAGTTCAATGGCTCGCCAATTGTAGCCACCATGTGGTACTAAAATATCGGCGAACTGTTTACTTGGCTCTACATACTGGTAGTACATAGGACGAACTGTCTGCAAATATTGTTCAACAACACTATCGATGCTTCTCCCACGTTCTGCCACATCACGTCGAATACGTCGACTGAGACAAATGTCGAGTGGGGTATCGACAAAGAACTTCATGTCGAAAAGGTTGCGCAACTGAGGATTAGCAAGAACTAAAATGCCTTCTAATATGACAATCGGGTTAGCGCTAACCTCGATGGTCTCAGATGACCGAGTATGTTGTTCATAATTGTAGACTGGGCAAGAAATGGATTTGCCATCGGATAGTTCTGTTAGGTGTTCGATAAGTAAAGGGTAATCAAATGCGTCAGGATGGTCGTAATTGGTCTTGAGGCGTTCCTCAAAGCTTATATGCGATTGCGATCGATAATAAGCATCTTCATGAAGAAGACTAACCGCGTCTAAACCTTCTGCTCGCATCTGATCAATAAGATTGTGAGCCAGTTGCGTTTTGCCCGATCCTGAAGGACCGGCAATTGCTATCATTAATGTTGGGAGCATAGTCTTCTCAAAGTTCAAAATTCGTACACGTGATGGATAAGATTAACAATCACACTGTGAATAACATGAATTTTTTGTGAAGCTATTATCTTCACCAAGCTGTTGCTCGTCAAATAAAACTCAGTTTGAAAACGATATCAAGCCCTTCAGAACTGAGTTGACCCTGTAAACAAGGTTGCTAATTAATCAAATTTGGTGATTAATTGCACAAAACCCTTAATGTTATTATGAGTTTGATTTTTGATTATGCTCACAAGCCTGGAAGAACTCATGACGTTGAGTTGTCGATTGGGCTGTGATATCCCATCCAGAGAGGTGTTTATCCACAAGTTGTTCAAGCATATCAATGTGATTTTCGGTAGCATTTAAGCAAGGAATGTATGAAAAAGACTTTCCTCCGCCTTCCATAAAAACCTCACGATTTTCCATATTTATTTCTTCAATGGTCTCGAGGCAATCCGCTGAAAAGCCAGGACAAACGACTTGAATATCTGTCACACCTTTTTCAGGCAAAGCTTCAAGTGTTTTATCGGTATAAGGTTGTAGCCAAGCTTCTCGGCCAAAGCGTGATTGAAAAGTTGTCATATATTCATCTGGAGATAGGCCAAGAGCATCGGCGAGTAGTCGAGAAGTTTTATGGCACTGACAGTGGTAAGGATCGCCATTGTGCAAGTAGCGTAAAGGTACACCGTGGTATGAAAAAACCAATTTTTGTGGTTTATGGTGTTCTTGCCAATGCGCTTTTATCGAGCTTGCGAGTGACTCAATGTAAGGTCCATAGTCATGATAGCTGGTACAAAAGCGCAACTCGGGCATCCATCGTCTTTTTGTAAAATCTGCGGCTATAGCATCAAAGGTTGATGCAGTGGTTGAAGCGGAATATTGAGGATACAAAGGCAATACCAAGAGTTTTCGAACACCTTGCGCCATGAGCTTATCGAGAGTTTTGCTGATGGAGGGGTTGCCATAACGCATGGCCCATTCAACGTGAAGGCTATCACCAAAGCGAAAATGTAAGCGTTCTTTTAATTTTTGAGCTTGCTGTTCGGTATGAAGTGCTAACGGTGAGCCTTCTTCGGTCCAAACTTTTTGGTAAGCCTTTGCAGAGCGTTGAGGCCGGATATTTAAAATAACCCCATTTAAAACCAGCCACCAAAGGAGACGAGGAAACTCAACAACGCGAGGGTCTGACAAGAATTCTTTCAAATAACGTTTCAACGACGCCCTGTCTGGTGCATCTGGAGTTCCCAAATTTGAAATCAACACACCCGTTTTATCCGGTTGTTGGTGGTCAAAATTCTGCGTATTCTTATAAGCCACTCGGTATACTCCAATTGAATCAAGGTTATATAGGATAGTTCCTACGTAGATTGTACGTCAATGGATGTAAACATAGCTGATAACCGCTTTTTTGAGAAAAGCTTCACCATTTCTTGACATCAAGAGGGGCCACAGAATGAGAAGTATGCAAGCCATCGAGCTGTTAACCTATTACGAAACACATCAGGCAAAAGCTGATTGGGTATTCGCAATCATAACCAAAGTCAATGGACACAGTTACCGTAAAGCGGGTGCCTTTATGCTAATTAATGGACTAGGGCAACAAGTGGGTCTATTGAGTGGTGGCTGTCTAGAGGGAGACCTCGTAAGAAAAGCGCAGCGTGTTTTACAAAATAACCAAATGATAGAAGTGACCTATGACTTTACAGAAGATTCTGAAGAAGCTTGGCAAATGGGTTTGGGCTGTGGTGGGGAAGTGACTATTCGGTTGGCGTATATCGATAAAGTGCTATCAGGTTGCCTTTTGCATATACTCACTCAATTACGTCAAGGGCAGCCGGTAAATGTCTGTGTTAATATGGAGGAAGGTGATAATCAGGAAATGATGCTTAATTTAAACATTGATGAAAACCAACAATATAAAAAGTCTATTAGTACCTGCATAAAGCCACCACCACAGATTGCTGTTTTTGGTAGTGGCATTGATGTGTTACCGGTTGTCAATCTAGCGAACTTAATGGGCTGGCAAGTATCAGTAATCGATGAAAATATCAATACCAGCAAACGGGAACGTTTTTTGGCTGCAGAGCAATGTCTATCTCTTTCGCACGAAAATTTAAAAGATTGGTTGAAAACTCAGACAGTGACTGCGGCAGTTGTTATGACTCATAATGTATTAAGAGATGCACAGTATTTACAGGCTTTGCAACACTATACTTTGAGCTATATTGGTTTATTAGGACCTATTTCTCGCCGTCAACGTGTTCTTGAAAAAATATCATTAACGACGACAGACATACCACAGCTAGCAAGTCCTATCGGATTAGACATTGGTGGAGAATTGCCAGAAGCGATTGCACTCTCTATCATTGCAGAAATTCAGGCTCACATAGAAGGAAAACTAAAAAAGTGAGTCATAGAGAATGAGCTTAAAATATGCAGCTGTGATTTTAGCGGCTGGTTGTTCCTCCCGCTTAGGTCACCCTAAACAATTAGTATGTTTTCAAGAAGAGTTTTTAGTGAATCGAACTATTCGTCTTGTAAAATCTACAGGTATTAATGATATTTCTCTGGTTGTTGGTTTCCAAAAAGAGAGAATAATCGACGTTTTGTCCCATCAAGTTACTCAAATTGAAGCCAAGCAATGGCAACAAGGCATGGGAAACTCTTTACACTCGGGGCTTGCCGTGCAATCTTTAAAACATCTTGATGGCATACTGATTACTACATGCGATCTTTATCGTATACAAGCGCATGATTACCAAGCGCTGCTAGATTGTCATTCAAAGAATCCACAACACTATGTGGTTGCCTCCTATCAAAATACATGGGGAAACCCTCTTATTATTCCACCAACGTTTTTGCAGCACATTCATTTGCTCTCAGGAAAACGCGGTGCTAAACCACTGATCACCTCACTCAATGGTGTACTAAAAAAAGTGCTTATGGAAAATGCGCAATGGGATTTGGATACACCGGAAGACTTAGTGCAATTAAGACAATATGAGAAGAGAAATTAAACAGTACCAGAAGGCTCCATGTCTCTCATTTGTAGTTTTTGACTCTCCAAAAGCTTTGTAATGGTGGTGACTGTAGCAGGCTTATGAAAAAAGTAACCTTGTACACGATCACAATAATTTTCGCGCAAAAACCGTAAAACGCTATCATTTTCGACGCCTTCAGCAGTCACGGAAAGGTTGAGATTGTGGGCGATAGCAATAATAGTTCTTGCTATCGATGCATCATCGTCATTCTTATCTAGCTCAGTGATAAAAGATTTATCGATTTTTAATGTGTTTATGGTTAAATTTTTAAGATAGCTTAACGAAGAATAGCCAGTACCAAAATCGTCTATGGCTACGCTGATATTTAATTTTCTAAATTCTTTAAGCGTTTTTTGAATTTCTTCAACATCTTCCATTAAAAAAGTTTCAGTAATCTCTAATTCAATGTTATGTCCTTTAATATCGTACTTTAACATCAGGTTTTGTATTTTATCGAAAAAGTTTTTCTCACGTATTTGTCGAGGTGATAAATTAATAGCAACCATAATGTCAATATCATAATTTTTTTTCCACTCAGCAATTTGTTGACAGACTCTTTCCAAAACCCAGCTACCGACATCGACGATTAATCCAGTTTGTTCTGCAATAGTAATAAACTCATCAGGACGTATCGGTTTATGGTTGTCGTCAAACCAACGCAATAAAGCTTCAACACAAACAATACGATTTTTTTTGAGATCGACGATGGGTTGATAGTAAATTTGTAAATCATTGTTTTTAAGAGCTCGACGCAAATTTTCTTCGAGTTCAATTTGATAAACCGCTAAGCGTTCTAGAGCAATATTAAAATATTGATAATTGTTTTTCCCCATTTCTTTAGCATGGTACATGGCCATGTCTGCTTTTTTGATTAAAGCTTGAGCTTCATCACCATCACGAGGAAAAATACTGATACCTAAACTGCAAGATACATAAAACTCCCGATTCGAAATGACAAAAGGTTTTTCCAATTCTGTCAAAATACGTTTGGAAACTTCTGTAGCGAAACGATGACTGTTCAAGTTGTCCAACAAAATAACGAATTCATCACCACCAAGACGACCTAGTGTGTCATGTTCTCTTACCGTGCGTTTTATACGTTGCGCAAAGTCAACAATAAGGTTATCGCCAGCTTGATGTCCGCAAATATCATTAACTTTCTTGAAGTTATCCATATCGATAAAAATTAAAGCAAAAAGATTTTTGGTGCGATTGGCCAAATGAATAGCTCGTTCAATACGTTCAAGTACTAAAAGGCGATTAGGTAGTTTTGTAAGAGTGTCATAATAGGCAGCTTGTAAAACTAATGCCTCATTTTTTTTAAATTCAGTGATGTTACGAAAACTCCAAACCCGCCCAAATGAACGGCCGTCTTTCATTTGAGGTGCAGAGTGATATTCATAAATTTGACCATCACGCATTTCCACAACACCGAACAACACTTTTTCTGGTGTAGAGGCAATAGCACGAATGTCTTGAATGATGGAAGAAGGCTCCTTGGCATTTTTGACCATAAATAACATCATGCGCACGGAAAAAGATTTGCCTTCATAGCTTTCATCAATTTTTAATATTTCTTTGGCGGTACTATTTGATTTTACCAATATTCCCTTAGAGTCCATTGATAAAATACCAGAGCCGGTCGCATCAAAGGTACCATTAAGCGTTGCTAATGAATGCTCCAAAGTTGTTTGCGCACTTTTAAGTTCTGATAGTTTTTCTTCTAACTCTTTATTGCGAGAGGTTAATTCCTCTGACATTAAATGTAAGGAACGATCAAGTAAACGCCTATCTTCATCATTTTGTTCATAAGCTTTTTCAATGGCATCAAGAAAATGGTCAATTTTATCAATGACAGAATCATCATTTTTCAAATAACGTTTTATTTGCCTACGCAACAGCGAATGCATTATTTCTTTTCCGTGAACGTGGTGATTGTCATGGTTTGATTATGTAATTCACATTTAGGAGTACTAACAAGAGGAGATATTTCTCCATAAGAATAAAAACCGGTAATGACGCATGCTTCATTTAAAACATCTCTTGCCGCTTCAATTTCATCTTCTGCGCGCTGTTTTAAAATGAGACGTCTTCCAACGCAACTGATTAAAATAGCTAATTCTGGTGATTGGTTGGATTTTTGAACGGCTTTTACAGCAGCCATTTCTGCACCTTCAATCACTTTTTCAAAGTTAGCTCGCATTAAACAAGCTTGTGAGCCTTCGGGCATATCTCCAGCAAAAGTTAAGGTTTGTGCTTCTTCATCAATAGATAATATGGTGCGAACAACTCCTTCTTCTGCTCCAGGTTCACTAATCAGAAGTGGAAAACGCAGAGCGGATGCCGGCAAATCATTGGCAAATTCGCCCAGATAGCTTTTGTATAAGGTGAGAGCCAATTGATTATCGAGTTCGTACAAAACATTGCCGTCAGATTTTGTGATGATACGATTAGGACCAAAAGTGTCCCATCCTCCACGAGAACCATGATGAATATCTATGATGGCATTGCCATAAAAAGCACAAACAACGACGAGGCCATCTTCTATTCGATCATTATGCCAGACAGTGGTTTTGGTAAATCTATCGCCATCTCCGGCTAAGCCTCCAGAAATTAATGTGTCGTTTGGTAGAACATCATGTAAGCCATTGATTAAATGTGTACCGTTAACAATATGGCCATCAGATAGCAAAAAAACATACTTCAAATCTTCTTGTGGTAACTGGTTACCTAAAAACTGCCCAAGTTCGAAACTACTTGAAAAATCTTTAAGGTTTGCAGATACAAAGTGTGGTTTGGCTTGCTCAAATTTGACAGCAGTCAAGCACAAAGTCTCATCGAATATTAAATCGTTGTGTATTTCACCTGCTGTGGTACAGCCCATAATTTCTGCGTCGCCAAAACAGGAAAGAAAGTCATCGTTGTGGAGTACTTGCTTGGCCAGTTCATCGGAACCAAACATTAAAATCCAGTCGAAATCATTGGTTTGTGGAAATGCAGATTGCCACTGACCCTTATCGAATTGATTCTGATAAATTTTCATAGCGCAATAGTTTCACCATTATTGTGTGGAAAACAAGAAAATATCTATAGCTTTTACAAGACAGCTATAATAATTATAGGCAAGAACTCGTTATGCAGTTGATGTATTAATAAAGAATGCATGAGTCGATTTCTTTTTTTCGTCAAATAAATGGCACTTACCGATGACCTAATGGTATGTCGTTAAAATGTAATGAGTTATCGAAAAGTCTTTCCTGTAGAGTATTTTGTATACATTGAGGAGAAAGGATGAAAATGGTAAAAAACATTATGTCTACAGAAATTATTTCCATTGATAATAGAGCCAGTCTTTTTGACGCTCGTCAACTAATGGCAAAACATGAAATTCGACATTTGCCCGTCATAGATATTGAAAATCAAGAGTTTATCGGTCTGGTTACGCAGCGCTCGGCTATCCATGAATATATCCAACTTGTTAATGGTTATGGTGTTGAACAACTAGAAAAGAAAGAAAAAAGAATGCCTGTCACAACTGCAATGATTGATGAAGTTGATACAGTTTGCACAGAAGAGCCTCTAGAAAAAGTGGGAGGGTATTTCC
>JBCCZV010000068.1:0-20591 GCA_039187085.1 Pseudomonadota bacterium | reverse complement strand
GGAAATTACAAACACGGAAGACGCTTACTCACTAAGGTAAATGCTGAACTCAATCAAGCTAATACATTTATCTCTGAATCCTTAAAAAATATTATCAAAGAACACACTCAAACAATGGCAAGTTTACGTTTGCTCGTTGAAGGTTCTAAGCATCCAGATAAAAAAATTGCTTAAAAATTTCTATGAAGTTTATTAATTCTCAACGCGCAGTCCAACCACCATCAAGCACCAAGGTTTGGCCTGTGATGTTTTTAGCGAAATCTGATGCCAAAAAAGCACAAGTTTCTGATAACTCCTCGATAGTAATGAATTGAGCTTTTGGCATAGGTTTTAACATAATTTCTTTAACGACTTCTTCTTCTGAAATACCGTGCTCTTTAGCTTGTGAAGCTATTTGCTGCTCAACCAGCGGTGTTTTCACATAAGCTGGACAAACCGTATTCATCGTTATATCTTTATCGGCAGTTTCAAGAGCAACCACTTTAGAAAATCCAAGTAATCCATGTTTAGCTGCAACATAAGCACTCTTATAAGGTGAAGCCACCAACGAATGAATAGATCCAATATTGATGATTCGCCCAAAGTTTTGCTGTTTCATTTTAGGCAAAACAGCTTGAGTAAGTCTAGCCACACCCGTTAACATCACTTGTATTAAGAAATCCCACTTTTCAATAGGAAAATTTTCAATGTTCGCAACATGTTGTAAACCTGCATTATTAATCAGCACATCAACAGGTTTATCTCCGATACTCTCTAGAAGATTTTTAACATGTTTGTCTTGTGTAACATCAAGTTCAAGCGGCGTAGCTTCACCACCCTCTTCTCTTAATCTCTCAACCGCTTTGGTTGCCGCTGGCAAATTGACATCGCTTAACAAAACATGATATTTTTTTTGAGCAAAAGCTTGAGCTATTCCGAATCCGATACCGCTAGCAGCACCAGTTATTAAGATATTTTTCATTCAATATCTCCTGCCTAGAAATGTTATTGATTAAAGTGAGGTTAGTGTAAAAAGTGATTTTTGACCAAAATTAAGTGTGTGTCTCAACGCGTTTATTGGTGTTAATCATGTTGTTTAAGACTCTGTAATTCTATTTCTAGTTGTTCCACTCTCTCTTCTAACAAAAGTAATTTTTCGAACAAAAGTTTTTGTGCATCTAATTCATTTGAGTGTTCAGTAGAAAGTGTTTTTTGTAAGTTATCGGGTTGGGCTTTCGTAAACTGTTGAGGTTCAGATTGATCAGTTTCCGACGTATTGATTTCAGAAAATTGATGTTTAAATCTGACTTCGCGTTTACCTGGTTCTCTTGGAAGTGGTGTGACTAAGCCTCCGTAACTGTGAGTTATCATGCTTTGTAAGCATTGTTCTGTTTCCGCTACATCTTTAAAATGACATAAACGCGAAGTACGGGAACGTATTTCACCAGGGGTTTGAGGGCCTCGTAAAAAAAGTACGCATAAGATACCTAACTCTTGTTCAGTGAGTTGTAATTGACTGAATTCTGTATTACAAAAGCGCTGGTGATACTTAGGAACTCGGCTGGAAAATTCGTCTACTTCAACAGCCCCCTTATGAATCAAGGATTCGATGGACTGTTTCACTTCTATCTCTGTCAAGGATAAAACAGGTTCTCGATTACTTTTTTGATTACAAGCATTCGTTAAAGAATTTATAGACATGGGGTAATATTCGGGTGTAGTAATTGATTTCTCAATCAGGCATCCGATTATTCTGAGGTCGGTGTCGGTGAGGGAATGCAGCATATTTTTACCTAAAATCAATGATTTCAACAATCATAGATGAAAATACAAGCAATTCAAAGCTGCAAATACGACTTAGTCGTATGACAAATTATTGTGAAAAGTTTCGACACAAGCTTGATTTAAGGAATCCAAAACTCTGCGTATTTCTCCAAATATTCTTCAGCTTTTTTATCATCACTACAAACACGATATTTCTTTTGGGATTCTGATTCTGGCTCTAACAGAAATGAACACAAAGTCCCATCAGGTTGCAATTTAAATCGTGCATGCCAAGGGGATTCGGGTGAACGAGGAGCAATAATATTTTGTGCACTGTAAAGTTGATCACCATCATAAATACAAAGATCTTTCACTTCACGATAGCTATCTTCACAACCCCAGTGATTACCTTTAATGCCAGCAGGATAAATCTCGCGATAAAATCCATCGTCAGTTACAATCAATACCGTGTCAATATTAACACCGGGGATGACAATTGCTTGATTTTTTTTAGAACGAAAGGTTTTCAAAGTATTGGCAGGTTGAAGATATTTTAAAGAAACCCATCCGGCTGGAAACGTAGACTCTTGAACCATAACTCGAATCCATTTATGACCATTTTTTCTTACGCTTTTGGCCGCTTTAATTTGTGTGACCTGTGTTCCACCTCGCAACGTTTCTGTTTTTGTGGTGTTAATACCGGGTTTTGCCCTAACATTTAACGATTCTACAGCAACAACGTAGGTTTCAGCACGAACGGCTAGACTACCAAGCGCTAAAGTGACTATCCCAAACAATGCGAAAAAAATAACTTTTATCATGAGTTTTATCTCTACTACGAATCATTTTGCTCAATGTAATTATGTTTACTATTCTGCATAATTGTTGTGTTATTTGAAGAATAAACTTCACATTGAAGTTAAGTATTTAGAGATGTATCAATAAATTCTGCAACAAATGCGTTGCTTTATCCATATTTAATTTTCCACAGAGATAGTAATTTTATCATTACTACCCGATTGATCGATAACCACAATTTGATAACTTCCAGGCTTATCAGGTAAAAAATTCAAATTAGCTCCCTGCTCTTTTTGTAGAACACCATTAATGAACCAATACCAATTGTCCACACCTCCCATAACTTTTAATCGAATTCTCGGATAATTTTTCGAGACAGCATTGACTCTTAATTTATCACCATTCGATAAACCGCGTATTTTAACACCTTGAATACTTGTATACTGACTTTGTTTTGGACACCTTGGATCAATTTTTGGCAAGGCTGAAGGTACACGAAACCTTGGAGCGATCCAGTTATCTAATTCTTTTGGCCATAAAACATGCTCTTGTAAACTCCCTTCAATTTCGCAACCTAAAGGCACACGGAGTTTTTTATCATGACTCACTCTAAACCTTTTGGAAAAAACCCATCCATCCGTTTGCGGAGAAGCTGCTAATGTTCGAGGTTGCATTCCTTTGACTAACCAAGCTGCCTTTTTAATATCGCATGGCTGATCTTGAGCACGACCTGAAGGCCAGCAAATTATTTGTTGTGTGAGGCTTGAAGGCTTAGATATAACTTCATTTTGAAAAGGTAAGAGTTGATGGATAGTTTTTAACAAGGGAACGGCTGTTGAAGCTCCGTAAAATCCAGGCATTGGCGTGCCATCTGGCCTGCCCACCCAAACACCAATTGTATATTTTTTATTCACACCTAATGCCCAACTATCACGGTAGCCAAAACTGGTTCCTGTTTTAATCGCTAAGTTCTCTCTAGACACCAAGGCTGATGCTTGAGGTTCTTTTAATATATTTTGAATAATCCAAGCGCCTTCAGGACTCAAGAGTGTTCGAGAATCGTTTTCTGTATTTACCAGGTACTTTAATGAGTGTACTTGCCCTTGATTAGCCAAGCTTGAGTAACTTTTAACCAATTCTTCCAGTTGTGTGGCAATCCCACCTAAAGCCATTGACAGATTTGGGTATGCCCCATACGGTAATTTTAATTGAATATTAGCATTGATTAATGCGGTGTAAAACCATTGGCTACCCAGGTGTGAAAGTACTTGTACAACAGGAACATTTAAAGATTTCTTTAAAGACTCACTAACACTCACCGCCCCACTAAAATTTTGATGAAAATTTTCAGGATGATAATCGCCAAAATTTAATGGCACGTCCATCAATAATGATTCACTATGAATAAAGCCTTCATCCATGGCCAATCCATAAATCCAAGGCTTTAGGGTCGAACCAGGAGAGCGCCAAGCAGTTACCATATCCACATGTCCAAAACGCTTTGCGTTTTTAAAATCTGCAGACCCCACATACGCTTGAACTTCGTTAGTTACATTATCAACGACTAATACAGCAGCAGAGCAGTGGACTGGAAATCGTGCGATATAATCTTTCACACGAGATTGCACACCAACTTGTAATTCACTATTAATAGTTGTTTCTATTGTGGATTTTGAGGGAAACGTTTGACTTAGCCTTCTTGCTAACAATGGCGCTAAAATGGGTTGTTCCAAATGAAACACTTCAACAATTTCTTGCTGTGCTTCATGAATAGTAACATCATTCCAAACTTCAAAAGTTTTGAGACGCGATAATAGTTTATCACGTGCTTGTTGGGCGCGTTGCGGGTGCCTGTCAGGACGATAAAAACTTGGCGCTTGTGGTAACACTGCCAATAAAGCAGCTTCAGCATAGGTCATATCATTGGCTCTATGGCCAAAAAATGCTTGGCTAGCTGCTTCAACACCTTCGATAGTTCCACCAAAAGGAGCATGGTTGATATACCATTGCAATATTTCGTCTTTGGAATAATGCCAGTCGAGTTGTATCGCTCTTAATGTCTGCTTCAGTTTACCAAGGAGATCTTTTGAATGAGGATAACGTAAACGGGCTACTTGCATCGTAAGCGTTGAGCCACCGGATACTATTCTACCACTTCGAATATTTTGATAAGCAGCACGTACTATGGAAAAAGGATTAACACCTGGATGAAAATAAAACCACCGATCTTCATAGTTGATTAATGCTTCAAGATAACGAGGGGAAACCTGCTTAAGTGTGATTGGATAGCGCCACACACCTTGTGAATCGGGGAAAGCACGTAAAATACTTTTATCTTTGGCAACAACCACCTGTGACGATGACGGCGTCGTCAAGGTAGCAGGAAACCAATAATCCAGTATAAAAACCACACAGAAAAAACACAACCAATATAATCGCATGAGTTGATTCAATAAAACTTACTCAATCACTCGCATAGAAGATGGAGTTTCTCCTATTGCAAAACGATAAGGACGATACATATCTTCTATGTATGGCGGTGGCACATTGAAGGAGCCAGGAGTCACCGCTCTTACCAGATAAAATAGCTGCACTTGATAACGAGCTGATAATTCAACAGCAGCGACAAAGCGATCATCACGATATTCTTGGTGTAACACACGCGATGAGTTATACCATTTTTTTATTGATTTACCTTCAATGAAAATATCATTAATCGCTATAGATGTATCCGCTAAATTTTGATTTTCCAGCTCAAAACCTGCAGGTAATAAATCAACAATCAGTCCATCTGGAGTGAATTCTTCAGCGCTAGCAATCAACCTCACTAACACTAAATCACCTTGTTTTAATTCAGAGATTGAAAGAGGTTCCCCTTGTAAATCATAATAATTACGACGTATATTTACTGTGTTAGATTGAGGCATTGGTAAGGTTTTAGGGTAACCAACCACTTCTAGCTTAACAAAAAGATCATTATCAAAAGCTCGTATGGTTTTGAGAGACTGGTATTGCTGCGCTTTGAAAAGCGTATTGAACACGTCTTTTTTCTGTAAGCTTTGATTTTGAGAGTCTAGAACAAGCTCTGCTTGCCATTCATCTCCAACTTCTCGTCTTATTTGACCATAAGCTACTTTAAATAAGGCATTTTTTTCTTGAGTACTTAACCACTTACGGTTTTTCAAAGCCTCAGACAATTGCGAATAAAGATCTGCCGTTGGATAACCCGTTTCTTGTGCTAAAAAAGTCATTAAAGCTAAATCACGCAGGGGGCTACCATAATCACTCAAATACATGCGGGTATTTCTTTGTGTTTGTTGCATAGCTAAGCTTTGAGCTTCTTTCGCTAAACGGTTATCTCTAGAAAGTTTTAAAGCGACTGATAAATGCATCCAAGGCAAACCAGAAAAAGTGTATTTACCTTTAGCGCCTTCATAGAGTCGGCGTAAATCACTTAATGTTGCCCTGTTTTCTTTCGCAAGAACATAAGCTGCATATGCACGAGAAGCAAAAATATATTCATCGGGTTGATTACCACGCCTAATCACATTGCTTAACAGTCCTTTACCTTTAAGATAACGCTTTAATCGTGATATAACCTTGTTTTTCATATCCAAAGGTACATCGGCACCTTCTTTAGCTGCATCGGTTATGAAGTCAGCTGCATAGACTGTTAACCAATATTCTTCATCGCTATCATGACGCCAAAGACCAAAACCACCATGGCTTTTTTGTCGAGGAACTAGTTTTTTTATAGCATTTTCAATCTGTTGTTTTCGAAATGTTTCGGAGTATGGCTTTTTAAAACGACTTTCGATGGATTGAGTCAATTTCATTTTCTCAGCCATACTAGAATTCACCATTACCCAGGGATAACCTGAACTTGTGGCTTGCTCTATACAGCCATAAGGGTAATTTAACAAAGAATTAAAATGCCCTTGATAATTGATGGGGGCTTTATTAGAAATAGATAACATTCCATTAATCGTATTCGTTTCTAAATCATCGATGGCCAATGATGGTGACCACTGTTCTCCTGCTTTAATTGGACTACTTTCAGATCGCACCATTCTTGGGTATGCTGCTCGCACACCTAAACGCCATTCACGCTGAATCGACACACTTTTATCATCTGATTGATTCAATGGGTTATCTCGTGAAAATTGATTTCGAATGTCAGCTTTTATAAGTCCTTGCCCTAGAAACTTGGCAGTTAATAATCCTTTTAAGGTAACTTTTTGTTGTGGTTCTAAAACAATGTTTTTTTCTAAGGTTGTTGCTTCGAGCGCTTCAAAAGTTTCGATTTTAACTGACAAAGACTGTTGTTGATCTGTCATGTTTCTTAAATCAAATGCCATATCAGATTGATCATTTAATGCAAGAAAGCGCGGCATAGCCATTTGTGTGATTATTTTATCCGCTACAGTTGTCTCGGCTTGAGCTGCACCAAATTGTTCAGGAGAAAAAGCCAATACCATCCAGCGTAACCGTCCATTGAATGTAGGTAAAGTAAAACCAACCACAGCACGGCCATCACTGTTGACAGGAATAGGATCTGAGAGTAATGATACAATTTTAACTTCAGACTTAGGGGCATCTCCTCCACGATTCAACTCTCCTTCAGATTCTGAAAAACCTCCACCAAAACGCTGCTTTGCACTTTCATACCCCATATTTTCTAAAATGTTCCCATACACATCAAATATATCAACTTGATAGTGACGCGCTCCAAAAAAGAAATCTTGAGGCTGTGGTGTTTTGAATTGCGTAATATTAAGCACACCGACATCGACTAGCGCGACGGTAATGTAGGTTTTATTTGGAATCAGGCCGTTTGCTGTTTTTAATTGAATATTTGCTGTAATATCGCGATTGGGTTGTACTTGTTCTGGTACATTGATAGTAATATCGAAAGTAGCATTGCGTCGTTGCATAGGTAAATGCGTAAAACCAAAAGCTCTTTTAGGACTCACGGTTTTTTGCATATCTCCCGGTTTTAATACCAAAACACTGGCGTAGATATCATGTCTATTCCAGACCGACTTAGTCGGTATCTCAATTTTAGTCCCTTGCGCAGCTACGGTCAGTTGCTTTTGAAAGAGTACACCCTCACTGCTTTCAAGTGTTAGCAACGCCTCGCCACCATGAGGTGGCATAATCGTCAATTCTGTGATGTCGCCAGGATGGTAAAGATCTTGAGAAAATGCCAGATGCACAGCATCAGGCTTTTTTTTACTTTGGTTTTCTGTATTTCGCCACCAATAATTATCAGTTTGAAATGAATAAGTTGAGCGTATATCCGTGCTAGTGTCAACAACCTCTAGTCGATATTTTCCCCATCGTAAAGGAATATCAATTAACGTGGGTTGCTCTGTTAATTCCACAGTTTGAGAATACGCAATATAAGGTTCTTCGCTAAATTGCCAGTACCAACCTCGACTATTACTATATTCCCAATACCAATTTCGATCTTCGTGTATCAAATTGACGATTACATTTTTTCGTTGAATCACTTCGCCCGTTGCATCTGTCGCAAGCAGCTTAAATGCAATGTTTTGATTAGAATTCGGTTCACGTTCAAATTGCGGCTCAATACCGATTAATACATCAGTTTGAATTAAACTACCTAGAGCAGAGCGAGTTACTGGCCTACCACCACTTTCATAAACACTGGCTGTAACCTTGTAGAGTAAGGGAGATTTTAGTTCAGAAAAATCATTATAAATCGTTAATTCACCGCGACCTTCATCATTTAATGTAATAGCATCTAAACTTTGTTTTTGTCTTTTTAAGTTTTCTTTTTCATTACCAAAAAAATAAGTTTTCAAATGTTCAAAGGGATGTCGATTGAGTTTAACGAATGCCAGGCCATCAACTTTATTGCCATTGGCTGGAGAGCCGTATAAATAGCGACTTTCAATAGGCACTAATAATGTTTTACCACCAGAGAATTGATAGGGTTGTTTTTTCTGTTGGTTGATTACTGTTAATTCTAAACGTTCAGGCAAAAATTCTTCAACGCGAAAAAAGTAGTCTTGCTTAAATAAGCCACCGCTAATATCCAGTTTTAGCGACCATTGACCGGTTTTAGCGTTTTCAGGCAATTGATATTCAAATTGGTAAAAGCCTTCTATAGTAGTTTGTGCGTTATATGTTTTTACTTTTTGTCCATCTGCTTGGTACAAAATAGCCCTGAGAGGTAAATCGCGCGTCTGTTTACCGTCATAATCCCTTAATAAAGCATTAATCTTCACTATCTCGCCAGGACGATAAAGATCGCGAGGCCCATAGGCCATAATTTGCAAATTACTGTGTAAGGTATTGGGATTATCAAAACCGGACAAATCTAAAGCATTGCGGTCAACTCTTACAAAACTTAGTGCCGTCTCTTTTTTTCCAAGAATAAAATGAGGTGTCTTGGATGACGTTATCTCAAACTCGGCAAAACCACGAAGATCAGTTTTGGCTGAAACAGTTTCATTATTAGTATTCCGTCCGGAGAAAAGGGTGACATTAACCTTAGATAGCGGCTTACCCGTGCGCACTGAATGTGCCAACACCACCATCTTTTTTTGGTATTTACGAACTTGTAATCCAATATCCGATACAGAAAAATAGGTAAAATCATATTGGTAACGATATTGTCCTGGCACACGTAAAACAGCCAAATAAATACCTGGTTGCTTTACTTCCTCAATATTGCTGAGATTTAAATTAATCGTTTTGCGTTGATTGGGCTCCGCTTCTAGCGAATAACGTCCTGTGTGCAGAAAGTTGGCAACAGATTCCAACCTTTCTAATTGACGATGTGAGTAACGCCCTGGATGGGGATTTGTGGAAAAAAAACTTTCTACTTCATCTTCTTTAATTCGATGAATATCTAAATCTACTTCTGACACATTCACCGTTGTCACTGGCAAAAACCCTTTTTTTAATGGGTTCATTAACACACCTGTATGGGCAAAAGTTACCGATGGCAATATTTTTTTTGTACTTAAAGTAAAATTTGAACGTTTCTCGATGCTCTTGCCCGTCACCGATTTTATTCCAGGTTTAATCGTGATTTCATAGCGGGTATTTGGCTCAACAAACGGATATGTCAGTTGTTTACCATCATTGCTTAATATCCAACCGCCAGTGGTGTCAACGCTCGGACTAAAAATCGTTAAATATTGTTGAAAGTTTTGCTGGGGTTGCAAAGGAATCGAAAATTTTATATTAATAGATGGAGCACTTTCATACTGCTGTTCTGAGACATGACTTACCAGAAAGCTTGCATTTTTGTAGGTTTCTTTCGCCTTTTCAATGTCGAATGCTTGTAAAGGCTGAATGAAAAACAATATCGAAAAGTATAGACCAGTTACAAAAACCTTAAAGCCAGTGCTCATACTATCATCCTAGTGTTTGATTTTGTTCCAACGAAAAAAGTATAAGCTGGTAGAACATAAACGTCTATCCCTATCTTTTTATTGTATTTTTTCAGTCATGTTTTTTATCACTCAGAGCATTTTTATATCAGAGTATTTGGAAACAGACCCAATTTTTATCCTTGTATATACAGATAAGCAATTGTTTTTAAAGATTTTGTTAATTTAAACATTGACTCACCAACCCAGCTTAGACATAATTGCGAGCATGAAAACGCAAACTACTCAAATTTCTTTACATCATCATCATTACCATACCCTTTAGGGCCTTTGGTGATTTTGTTTTTCGAATTTTAGTAACAAAACCCCGTTGGTCCCTGGAGCAACGGGGTTTTTTATTCCCTTCTTGAGATGCTCCAAAATTAATCGTTAACCAGCGGATAATGATTCCCTAGAAAATGGCAATTACGAATTTGGAGCCAATCGATGAAATTAAAACTTGTTATCCCTAAAGGACGTATCTACGAAAAAGTTGCTCAGTTACTGCTTGAATCTGGAGTACGATTGACTGGCTCCGCACGCAATTATCGACCAAGTGTTAATGATGAGTCTCTTGAGGTTAAACTCCTAAAAAGCCAAAACATTCCGCCGCTTGTATCACTTGGTCAGCATGACATTGGTTTTGCCGGTTTAGATTGGGTAAAAGAACAAAATTCTGAAGTCGAGGTTTTGGAAGATTTAGGGTTCGATCCAGTTAAAATTATTGCGGCCATTCCCGATGACTGGGATTGGGAAGCCGTCAAAAAGCGCAAAATTATTGCCGTTTCAGAATACGACAACCTATGTAAAGCTTACCTAGACGACTTGGGTGTGAACTATACTTTTGTGCATTCTTATGGTGCTACGGAAGTCTTCCCGCCAGAAGATGCCGACTTAGTGGTTGATAATACTTCAACAGGCTCAACACTAATTGCAAACCGCTTGAAAATTATCGATACCATTATGACAAGCTCAACTTGCATAATAGCAAACCCTAAAGCGCTGGAAGATCCCAATAAAAAGCCTATTATTGAAAATTTATTGTTGCTTATTCGTAGTGTTATGCAAGGTCGTCAACGTGTCTTATTGGAAATGAACTGTGCAGAAGACCGAGTAGACACTATCGTTTCTCTATTACCAGCAATGCACTCCCCTACTGTATCTAAACTTTACAAAAGTAATGGTTACTCTGTTAAAGCAGCTATCAAACAAGAAGAAGTTCGCGAGCTAATTCCGAAGCTAATCACTGCTGGCGCCGCTGATATTCTTGAAACCCCTATATCAAAAGTTGTTTAAGTTTTATTTAATCTTTGGCAATCGTGTGCTCACGAATGCCAAAATGACTGATATTTGTTAATCACTATGCGAAGTTCTTTAAGGAAAAATGCCCTACTATCAACAAGGCAAGGCTTTCGTAGAAAATGCTTGACAAGAAAATATGCAAGGTTGCGTGATCAGCAATTTTTGAGAATTCGACGCAAAAAAGATCGTAAGCAAGCTCCTTCTATTTTAGAGACAGGACAACAACTAAGGCAAATAATCATGCAAAAATTGGATTTTAACGAACGTAGCGATCAATTCCCTTTATGGGCAGCCAATACTCTTTCGCAATTAGCAACCCACGATTTATGGCGTTACCCTGATCGCTCATCTCTTGAAAATAAAATTGCCGATCACTTTAGTTTATCTGCTGATCAAGTTTTAGTAACCAATGGGGCAGACGAAGCTATACAGCTCTTGATAAGCTTAATAAAAGCTAATGAAACGATTATTTTACCGACTCCCACCTTTAGCATGTATGAAATTGGTATCAATGAATGGCAATGTCAATGCAAAGTGGTTGAACCTAACCCAGACTTTACTTTAAATATCGATCTTATGCATCAAGCCATCAGTGAACAGCAAGGAGGTTGGTTCATTCTTGTTAGACCCAACAATCCAACAGGCGAATGCATTCCTGTTAATGAATTAGAATCACTCATCGCAGCTTGTGAACAAAAAAACATCACCTGTGTTATAGACGAAGCGTACGCGGAATTTGCTAATGATGATGGAATAAAGTTTTTAAATAAATTTGATAACTTATTAATATTAAGAACTTTTTCAAAAGCTTATGGTTTAGCTGGCCTTAGAGTGGGTTATGTATTAGCAAGCAATGCTGATTTATTGAATGCTTTGCAAAAGCGCTGTTTACCATTCAATGTCAATAGTATTAGTTTGCATGTAGCCGAAGCAGCCCTAAGCTCAGAGGCTCTCGAAGAGGTCGAGACATATTGTACAGCCGTCAAAGCAAATAGAGATAAGATCCTTAATTTATTACGACAAGCTGGGTTTAAACCCGTAGAGACTGGTGGTAATTTTGTATTTTTTGAAACTACAAGCATTAAAAAAGCGTTTTTACTAGCGCTTTGTAAACAGCGCAATATAGCCATTAAAATCTTTGAACTTCCTAACCTAGTTAACTGTGTAAGAATCACCATTACCAAAGATACTACCTGGCTTGAAAGTACTTTGTGCTTGGCTTTTTTACCTAACCTAATTTGTTTGGATATGGATGGTGTACTAATCGATACAGAAGAAAGCTACGATGCTGCAGTCTTACAAACTATTAAACAGTTAACAAATCAGACTTTAGCACATCAAGCACTTTTCGATAAACGCTGTCAAGGTGGATATAACAACGATTGGGTTTTGACCAAAGCATTACTTGATGATATGGGATATGAGATTTCTTTAGAACAAGTTACTGATACTTTTCAAGAAATTTATCTAGGTCGTGATGAGGCCCCAGGGTTGATCGCTAACGAGAAACCTTTACTGCAAAATACATTGAAAGAGCGCTTTAACTCCTCACCGGTTGCCATTGTGACGGGAAGACCTCGCTATGAAGCAGAATTAGGTCGACGATTTTTAGGTTTGCAAGAAATACCCATCGCTTCCTTAGACGATGTTAAAAATGGTAAACCTGATCCTGAAGGCATACTGCAAATGAAACAAAAATTTTCTGCACACACCATATGGATGCTTGGAGATAATGTTGATGATATTCAAGCAGCACATACCGCAGGCGCTATCGGTATCGGTATCGGTATCGGCTCCAAAAAAGCAGCACTTTTAGATGCTGGAGCTACCTTAGTTTTTGACTCTATCAATGAGCTAAATGAACTACTACCTACACATTTTTAAACCATTTAACTTTACAAAAATCCTAGGACGCATTCAGCATGAGTATTGAGATTGCGAGAAATACGAAAGAGACTCAAATAAAGCTTTCTCTGAATATTGATGGAAACCAAAATGTCAATATTAATACGGGGATCCCTTTCTTTGACCACATGTTAGAACAATTGGCGGTTCATGCCCGGTGGGATTTAGATCTGCAAGTGGCAGGTGACTTGCAAGTTGATGATCACCATACCGTTGAAGATGTTGCTTTAACGCTTGGTGAAGCATTACAAGAAAGTTGGCGAGGCCGCCCTTCCATGCAACGCTATGGACAACGATTGCTACCCATGGATGAAACCTTAATCATGTGTGCCGTTGACGTTTCAGGCCGACCTATTTGCCGCACAAATTTCGCCTTTTCACGAGAATTTACAGGCGGTGTCAGCACAGAAATGTGGCCACACTTTTTTCTGTCTTTAGCGATGGCTGCTAAAATGACGCTACATATCAAAGTAGAATATTTTGAAAATAACCATCATTTGATCGAAGGCAGCTTTAAAGCTCTAGCTTACGCGTTAAAAGAAGCGTTAACACCACGTGAAGATACTTGCACCACGAAAGGAAAACTTTGATGAAACGTATTGGTATTGTAAATACAAAAGCGGGCAATATCACTTCGCTTATGGCTGCTGTTAAGCGCTTAAATCGAGAGCCAGTTTTTTTGGAAACACCGCAAATGCTCGAAGAATGCGATCAATTACTTATTCCCGGTCAAGGGCGATTTGGCTCTGTCATGCGGGCACTTGAGGAACAAAAATTCGATGTCGCTTTACATCAATGGCGAGAACAAAATAAACCTTTAATTGGCATTTGTGTGGGTTTTCAAATTCTTTTTGAGTCCAGTGAGGAAGATTCAGAAGCGAAAGGCATGGGCTGGCTTTCCGGACACGTGACTAAGCTGCATAGCCCCAAACAACCTATGGTCGGTTGGGCTTCCGTGAATTGCAACAACATCGCTCCTTTTCCCTCAGGCATTGGCTACTATGTGAACTCTTATGTAATTTCCGCTTCATCAAATGCTGTTGGGTTTACAGAATATGGTCAAAATTTTGTCGCAGCTGTTCAGTCTGAGCAAACAATAGGAATTCAATTTCATCCCGAAAAGTCATCCGCATATGGTATGGAGGTATTGGATAAATGTCTGGTTTAACAAAACGAATTATTCCCTGCCTTGATGTGGATAACGGACGCGTTGTCAAAGGCATCAATTTTGAAAATATGCGAGATATGGGCGACCCTGTCGAACTGGCTAAACGTTATGAAGATGAAGGTGCTGATGAAATTGTTTTCTTGGATATTACAGCATCAGCAGATAATCGCAAAACTGCTTTAAATACGGTTAAAAGTGTTGCCAACTGTTTATCTATTCCCTTTACATTGGGTGGAGGTTTACGTTCTTTAGATGATATGTATGCTTTTTTAGATGCAGGAGCGGATAAAGTCGCACTCAACACAAGTGCAGTAGTTAACCCTGAGTTAATTTCTGAGGGCGCTATGCAGTTTGGCTCACAATGTATTGTGGTAGCCATTGACATTAAAGCCGTTAATCAGACATACCCTGTTTTTACACATGGCGGAAAAAAAGCCACTGATAAACAAGCTGAAACTTGGGCTCGTGAAGTAGCCGATCGTGGCGCTGGAGAAATTCTATTAACTTGTATGCATAAAGACGGTACGGAAACCGGTTTTGATACAGTTATTACTGGGAAATTAGCCAAGGAGCTTTCTATTCAAGTGATAGCTTCTGGTGGAGCCAGCCACGAGCTGCATCTATACGAAGCTTTTCGAGATGGGGCCGACGCCGTATTAGCCGCTACTATGTTCCATTCAGGTGCGTATCGTGTCGATGAAGTGAAAAAGAAATTACATGAACGTGGTATTCTAGTACGCATTTAGACAATAAGTAACATTCCGAACAGCATAAGCATGACGGTGTGTTTTGATGAAATGATTTGAGGAAAACGCATGATTATTCCGAGTATTGATTTATTTGATGGCAAAGCCGTTCAATGGAAGCAAGGTAAAGAGCCTATTCTGGAACAAGAAAATGTGTTCGAGCTTCTCGAAAAATTTAGCCTTTTTGGTGAAGTTGCCATTATTGATTTGAATGCAGCGACAGGTAAAGGCGACAATCGTGCCTTGATTACAGAAATGCTCAAGCGCCATCCATGTCGTGTTGGTGGAGGCATTCGCGACATCGATACTGCTAAATATTACATCAAAGCTGGGGCTACCAAATTAATTTTAGGCACAGCATGTCGTGAAGATTGGGTAAAGAAAATTCATAAAAATGCATTAATATTTTCTATCGATGCCCGTGGCGATCAATGGACCACTCACGGCTGGCAAGAAGACTCTGAGCTCACCATTAAAGAGCTAATTGCCCCACTTTCCGAAAATTGCTCAGAATTTCTTTACACGCAAGTGGAAAAAGAAGGGATGATGCAAGGTCTTGACAAAGAGCGTATTGAGCAAGTTCTTAAATTATCGCCAATACCTGTAACTATTGCCGGCGGAGTAACGAATTTAGATGACGTTAGCTACCTGAGTCGCTTAGGCGCTAATATGCAAATTGGTATGGCTTTGTATTCTGGTGCTATCAATTTAAATGATAGCTTATTAGCTTGCTTAGATTTTAAAAAACACCCCTTGATCCCGACAGTTGTTCAAGATATTTATAGCAAAGACATTTTAATGTTGGCTTATAGCAATCAAGAATCTATTACTGCTGCAATAAAAGAAAGACGTGGTATTTTCTATAGTCGCTCCCGACAAGCTTTATGGAAAAAAGGTGAAACCAGTGGACACACACAAGCCTTAAAATGCATTGATTTTGACTGTGATGCCGATACATTAGTTTTTCAGGTGGAGCAAACAGGTAACGCTTGTCATTTAAATCGTGCCAGTTGTTTTCCTCGCAATGAAACACCTTTTGACTTAACTGAGCTCGATAAAGTGCTTGATGATCGTAAAGATAATGCAAAGCCAGGTTCATACACCGCCACGTTATTTGCAGATGCCTCTTTACAACATGCTAAGCTTCGCGAAGAGTGCGAAGAACTCATTGAAGCGGAAACCTTTGAAGACGTGCGTTGGGAAGCCGCTGATCTTTTATACTTCACTCTAGTGAATGCTAAAGCGAAAGGCGTTGGCTTACAAGACATCATTAATGAGCTAAGGAGCCGTCATAATGGCTAACATTCCGCAAGGTTTGATTAAAGCCCATGAATGGACAAGGCCGGGGGCTGAACAAACAACAACGATTGATCAACAAGTTGCAGAAATGATTCAAACAATTCGTAACGACGGTGATCAAGCCATAGAAAATTTTAGCCAAAAATTTGATCAGTTTACTCCGGAAGTTATTACTCTCAAAGATTACAAAGATTATGGTTTGGATAGACAAGCTCTATCCGCTTTGGAAACTGCAGCCCAACGTATTCAGCGCTTTGCTGAATTTCAAAAACAACCTTTTACTAATCATCGTATGCAAGATGAATACGGTGAATATGGACAAACCATCGTCCCTATTGAATCTATGGCCGCCTACATACCCGGAGGTCGTTTTCCACTGGTTTCTACAGCATTGATGACTTTGATTCCTGCTAAAGTAGCCGGTTGTCAACGCCGCGTTGCCGTTTCACCGTCAAACCATCCTGCCTTATTAGCCGCAGCTAGTTTGGCAGGAGCCACGGAGTGCATTAAAATCGGTGGTACTCAAGCAATTGCAGCACTAGCTTTAGGTTCTCAATGGGCAAAAAAGGTTGATATGATCGTAGGTCCAGGTAATGCTTACGTAAATTCAGCCAAGGGGCAATTGCAGCAGCACGTAAAAATTGACACCCTAGCTGGCCCCAGTGAACTCTTGGTAATCGCCGATAAAGATGCACCTCTTGACTGGGTAAAACTCGATCTTTTAGCACAAAGTGAACATGACCCTCTTGCGCTATCTGTATGCGTTAGCTGGGATGAAGAGTGGCTTAAGCGCTTACATAATGCACTTGCTGAAGACTCGGTCGGTTCGGCCATGCTCTCTAAAGGTAATTGTCAATGTGTGCTAGCGAAAAATGCAGAAGATGCCACTGCTTTTTCTAATAATATGGCACCTGAGCATTTATCAGTCATGAGTCATGCCATTCAAGATGACGCTCTTTCACAATATGGTGCTTTATTTGTCGGTCGTTACAGCGCTGTAGCTTACGGGGATTATTGTTCCGGCCCTAACCATACATTGCCAACCTTAGGCTTTGCCCGCCAAAAAGGTGGATTATATGTTGGTGACTTTCTGAAAGTTTTGAGCTATCAATCGATTAATTCGAAGGGCAATCAATTTTTACAAGAAATCGGTAGTCAATTAGCCGATCTTGAAGGATTAACACTTCACAATGAAAGTATGAAAGTTCGGCAAAAAGATTGACATCAGCTTTTCTGTTGGTATTAATAAGGGAACCCATTAATGGGCTCCTTTATTATTTATGCTGCAGAGATTTTCAATGAGTGACAATGATAACCGCCAAAACTCTTCTTCGATTCAAACCTTACGAGGTCAGATTAATGATGTCGATGCTAAACTCCTTAGTTTACTGACCAAGCGTCGAAGCCTTGCACGTTCTGTGGCTGAATTTAAGAGCCAAAAAAAAGCGCCTATTCGCGATAGCCAACGTGAGGAAGAATTACTCACTGAATTGATCCAACAAGGTATCAAGCACGGCTTAGATGCTCATTACATCACCAAAATTTTTCATGCCATTATTGATGACTCAATTGCTATTCAACAACGCATTCTTCAACAGATAATTAATGATAATCTGAATAAATCCATAACATGTGGTTATTTGGGTGTGCCAGGCTCTTACAGCTACCTTGCTGCACAAAAACATTTTGTTGCTGATAGTGAACAGATTGAATTTCAGGGCTACCGCGATTTTCAAACTATCATTGAAAGCGTCATGTCTGAAGACTGCCGGTATGGTATTTTGCCTATTGAAAATACCACTTCCGGTGGTATTACCGACGTGTATGACTTATTACTCAAGGCCAAGTTACATATTGTTGGTGAAGAAAAATATCCTATTAATCATTGTTTGCTGACGAATCAAGAAACAACACCGGAGAAACTAGAAGTTCTTTACACGCATCCAGAAGTTTATTCTCAATGCACGAATTTTATTCACTCTCTCAAAAATTGTGAGATAATCTATGCGAGTTCATCAGCGAATGCCGCTAAACGCGTAAAGGAAAATCATGATCGCATAGCAGGCGCTCTGGCGAGTAAGCAATCGAGTGAATTGTATGATTTAATACTTTTAAAAGATAAAGTCGCCAATACACGAACCAATAGTACTCGTTTCGTTATTGTTGGCAAAGAAGCTGAAATCGTTGCGCCCTCTCTTCCTTGCAAAACCTCAATTGTACTTTCGACGCATCAAGTACCGGGTGCATTAGCTGAAACTTTACTGGTTTTTCGCGATCATCAAATCAATATCACTAAATTAGAATCTCGTCCAATCCCCGAAAACCCATGGGAAGAACTTTTTTATGTGGATATAGAAGGTAATCAAAACCAACCGCAAATTACAGAAGCGATTAATCAACTATCGCGTCTTACTCGGTTTGTACGCGTCTTGGGAAGCTACCCCTCTAGTATTGATGATCCAACACAAGTTTCACCAGAAAACTTATTGGTATCGATTCCAAAACAGACAAAAATCACCACGCCTATCAATCAAGCGACTCAAGAAGTATCCGTCGATAAAACCTTTTTGCTAAGTACCAGACAACATAAAACTGAAGATAGCCAATTCTCCATAAAAAATATGAATATTGGAGGTAACAGCTTAACAACTTTCGTTCAACTTTCTCAGCCTACCTCTTTCCAAACAACTCAATTATTTATCGAAAAATTAATCAATCTAGGCGTACAAGTGTTTGAGGTTCCCTCTCAATATTTATCGGAAATGGAAGATTTAAAAAACCAATGGGGGCTCGCATTGATTGTTACTGTTGAAGATATCGAAGATGTTCATGCCATTACCCACTTGGCAGATGCGGTAAAAATTCCTGCTCAACGAATGACAGATGTCTCTTTAGCCGCCGCCGTTGGCCACCTAACCATTCCTATCATTTTAGAAAGAAACCCTTTTTGCTCTGTCAATGAGTGGTTGGCCACAGCCGATCAAATTATGCAAGTAGGCAACCAGCAAGTGATTCTTTGTGAAACTGGCAGTAGAACTTACCAACAATCAGAACGCCCTGTTATTGATTTTGAGCTTTTGCAGGAAGCGCGCAATAAGTCTCATCTCCCCCTTTTCATCGCACCTAGTCATTGCGTGCACGATCAGAAACATTTGTTACCTCTGGTCACAGCACTAAAACAATTTGAGATTCAAGGAATCATTTTAGATACTAGTCAATCTTCATTATCATCTCCTGAAATTTTCTCAGATATCATGAAAGCTTTATATTTGAAGTAGTTTTTTTGCATTTTTTAAAATAAAATATCCGCTTTCAAAAATGGGCATAATAGAAGCAACTTTGCTTCTAAATAGAAAATTTTTTAGGGAGATTTATAATGAAAATTTTTATCAAATTTGTTGTCGTACTCTACCTGTTTTTGCCAATGATATCGTCAGCAAGTTTCGAAACAGCGATGCAATATTACGAGAAAGGCGAGTTTGAACAAGCGTACAACGACTTTATAGCACTGGCAAAGATTGGCCATTCGCAATCTCAATTTAATCTCGCAGTCATGTATTATCATGGTCAACATGTTAAAAAAAATATCATAGAGGCTTATGCATGGAGTCAATTGGCGAAAAATAACCCTGATGTTGAGAAAACGACCGAAAAAGCAATTTTGATTATTCAAAAAAAGCACAATCAAGAATTAATGATGCACAGATACGCTTTCAAGAGTTGAATAGTCAATATGGTCATTACGCGTTAGTGGAAAAATTGTATCCTCTTATTCAAACCTCTAACCAAGATAAGAAAGAAAAGAGAGAGCCTATAACTCGTGTCCCACCTAAATATCCTCGCAAAGCAGCTGAGCAAGGTATTGAAGGTTTCGTTAGCCTAAAGTTTGATATCGATAAACAAGGAAATATACGCAACATCAGAACCACATCCACAATTGAACCATTATTTGTTAAGTCTTCTCGACGAGCTTTGAGTCAGTGGAAATATCAAACATCTGATAAACCAACCTATGATCATCAAGTGACACTTGATTATAAACTTCAAAAGACGTCTAAAAACCTACTGACTATACCAAGAGTGGTAAAAACAAGAAAACAGGAGGTCCGGGACCACTGCCGGAAAACGGAGCACACCTTGAGGCATGTCCTTGACACATGAAAAATCTGCGAGACTTGAGAAATTTGAATTCAGAATCTATTGTTAAATCTACCTCCTTAGACG
>JBCCZV010000067.1:0-20632 GCA_039187085.1 Pseudomonadota bacterium | reverse complement strand
TTGCTTACCTGTAAAATTATCAATAACTTTCGGTTTCTTGCCTTCTAAAGATAGCAAGTAGGCTTTGTAAGCAATAGAAAGCCCACCCAAATCACCAATATTTTCTCCTAAAGTGAATTCACCATTAATACTTTGTCCATCAAGTACTTGATACTGATTATATTGTGCTACCAGTTGACCAGTACGACTTTTAAATTCTTTTAAATCTTTTTCTGTCCACCAGTTGTTTAAATTACCATCACCATCATATTTTGAACCCTGATCATCAAAACCATGACCAATTTCATGCCCAATCACCGCACCAATAGCCCCATAATTAACAGCGTCATCAGCATTTAAATCAAAGAAAGGTGGTTGTAAAATCGCTGCAGGAAACACGATTTCATTCATGACCGGGTTGTAATAAGCATTAACAGTTTGTGGTGTCATAAACCACTCTTCACGATCAATAGGTTTGCCTAACTTGCTGATAGCTCGTTGTGATTCATATTGATAAGATTGTTTGATATTTCCGATCAAATCTTTTTGTTTAAGCGATAATGCAGAGTAGTCTTTCCAGCGGTTCGGATAACCGATTTTAGGTGTAAATTTATTGAGTTTTTCTAGAGCTTTAACTTTTGTTTCTTCAGTCATCCAATCCAGTTCTTTTATGCTCTGCTCAGAGGCTTTTATTAAATTCTCGACAAGAACTTCCATTTTAGCTTTAGCTTGTGGATTAAAATGACGCTTTACATAAACTTGCCCCACTGACTCACCTAAGACCTGGTTTACTACAGCAACACCTCGCTTCCATCGTGGACGAATTTCTTCAGCCCCACTTAGGGTTTTTCCTTGAAATTCAAAGTTTTCATTCACAATAGATTGGTTTAGATAAGGCGCGTAATTTTGTAATAAATGCCATTTTGCATAACTTTTCCAAATGCTGATGTCTGTGCTTGTAATAATTTTATCTAAAGCCTTGAAGTAACTCGGTTGGCTCACGATAAAATATCCTTGCTTGTCTAATTGGGCATTTTGTAAATAAACGTCCCAGTTAAAACTTGGCATCAATTTATTTAATTCTGCTTTTTCATAGCGGTTATATCGCTTACTGGCATCGCGTGACTGTACTCGAGTCCATTGAACTTCGGCTAAACGCTTTTCTAATGCATAAATATTTTTTGCTAATTTTTCAGTATCTTTGAAGCCCGCTAAGCTCAACATTTTGCTAATGTGAACTTGGTAAGCTGATTGCAGATTTTTGGAACGCTCATCCTCTTTAGTATAAAAGTCTCTATCGGGTAGACCAAGACCTGACTGCCCGAAGTATACTGTATATTCTGTTGAGTTTTTGGCATCTTGATAAACATAAAAGCCAAAAGGCTGGCCACCACCGTAAACAGCAGCTTTTGCAAAATATGCCGGCAAGTCCTTGATAGAGTTCATCTTATCAATTTGCGCAAAATCATCCGTTAATGGCTTCAATCCAAGTTTTTCAATGGCTTTTTCATCCATAAAACTCAAGTATAAAGCACGTATTCGTTGTTGATTTTCATCAAGTTTTGCAGGTGTTTTACTTTGAGCTGCATCTTCGATGATGGCTTTTATATTTTTTTCAGCATCTTCAGCCAGTTGGGAAAAAGAACCAAAATTGGTTTTATCCGCTGGTATTTCTGTATTTTCAAGCCACTTTCCGTTAACAAAACGATAAAAATCGTCTTGAGGACGAAATTTCTTTTCCATATTTTCCAATTCAATGCCACTGGATAAAGAAATTGATGGTCCATAATCTGGCGAACTTAATTCTTGAACACTTTCAGCATACAAGCTGGGAGCCTGTCCCATCGCCAGTGTTAAACAAAATGTCAAACGACTTATTGTTTTTAATGGAAACTTCATAAGATACCCCTTAATGGATTACGTAGTTAGTTGCGTAAACCTTTGTAGTCAATATAAATTTTTCAGCGTGCATTATGACATAAATTATTCAAGGCTCGAAATTAGGTTAATCATGTTATTTCAATAAGTTATATATCAGACATAACTCGTTACAAATACTCAAAGTCACGCTTGTTTTTTAGCCAATTTCATTAAATATCTCAGCCTTTTATTAATTAAGCAGAAATTTACTGATTGTCAGTCCATTTGAACTACGCTTTATTGTAGAAATAAGTCAATAATGTTCATTTGTCGGGTTGTAAATTGTATGATAAACCCTGAGTTAAAAAGTCTGATTGAGACCTTCCTCGCTGATAATAAAAAATCATCGTCCAGTATTGATGATTTTTTATTAGCGCTTACACAAAATTTTTCGATACGTTCCCGTCGCCTGTATTCTTCTGATGCACCTAATGTTGTTAATGAGTTTGAATTGTGGCGGGACAGGGTCATTCATGCTTTAGATCGTTACTATGAACAACAACGAAAACTAGCTATTTTATCCATAGAGTTTTCTGAGACCATTAGAAAGTTTTTGCATTGCCAAAAGCAATCAACGCAATCTGACATAATCAATTTTCTTTTAAAGCATTTACAATCTCATCACAGCATTTATCCTGTCTCAGACTTTGAATATCTTTTATTAGCCGAGGATATTGGCTCTCATAACGAAATAAGTGAATTATCAGAAAGTATTATTAGCGCCGTTTTAGCCTTGAAGGACCAGAGAGGTAACTTTGAGCTGGATAAATTCATGAATATTGGTATTAGCGTTTTTCCCAATGATAGTGACGATGTTAATGTTTTGATAGATTTTGCACAAGAAGCCAGTAATCACTCAAAAAAAATCCCAAGCAACAATTACTTGTTTTATTCTTCTTCTCTGGAACGTCTCACAACTTACCAAGTAACCGTTGAAGCAGAATTACGTCAAGCCTTTGTAAATAATGAAATTACACTTTATTATCAACCTAAATATCGAACAAGTGATAAAAAAATCATTGGTGTTGAAGCCCTTATGCGTTGGGTAAACCCTGTTTCTGGGGAAATTGCCCCTTTACATTTCATAGACGTTGCAGAGAAATCAGGAATTATTATAGAAATAGGCGAATGGTCTATCGAGCATTCAATAGTTCAACTACGAGAATGGCATGATGCTGGCTTTACTGAGCTCACTGTTTCCATTAATTTATCAAGTAAACAATTGCAAGATACACATTTAGTACACCATATTGAAAAACTCTTAGCTCAACATGGCTTGTCTGGCGTTTTTTTGGAAATAGAAATTAAAGAGCCGAGTTTCCGAAACCTCTCATCATCGATAAAACAACAACTTCAGGCTCTAAAGGATTTAGGTATTCAGTTAGCTTGGGATGATTTTGGTATTGGCAGCACATCATTATATTCACTGTTTATATTGCCATTTAATATAATCAAAATAGAAAATGTAATCACTCAGCAACTTGCAGAAAACACCGCAGCGCAAAATCAGGTCAAATCGATCATTGCTATGGCACACGAATTAAATGTAAGCGTTACTGCCGAAGGTGTAGAAACAGAGCCAGTATTTCAGTGCTTGAAAAACTATGGCTGTGACGATGTACAAGGTTTTCATTTAAGCGAAGCTTTACCACCAGAAGCTGTCTCAGCATTATTGATTGACACTCCATCACAGGATGAAGTGTCATCAATAAACACCTCTTCTTTGAGTTCAGAATTCTAACAGAAAAAACTGACAATAATGCTTTGAATTTTCTTTATTAATAACGATAAGATATTAAAGGTTTTGTTCAAATAGTTTAAAAATTCTTCGATACTCATCTAACCAACTGGTGGGTTGAACAAAGCCATGTGGCTCTACAGGATATACTGCTAATTCAAAGTCTTCTTTTTTTAATTCAATCAGGCGCTGTACAAGCCGTACACTATCTTGGAACACCACGTTGTCATCGACCATACCATGGCAAATTAATAATGGACCCTGCAGACCTTGTGCAAACTCTATTGGTGAGCTTTTATTAAAAGCTTCGGGATCCACTTCTGGCGTATTTAGTATATTTGATGTGTAACCTTGATTATAATGTGCCCAATCAGTAACCGGTCGCAGAGACGCTCCAGCAGCAAACACATCAGGTTCTTTGAACATAGCCATGAACGTCATAAATCCACCATAGGAGCCTCCGTAAATACCAATTTTTTTAGGATCAATCCCAAATTGATCCATCAACCAATTAGCACCAACAACATAATCTTCTAGTTCAGGCGTACCCATTTGACGATAAATAGCAGTTCGCCAGTCACGTCCATATCCCTTAGAAGCCCGATAATCTAAATCGAGCACGGTATAACCCGCTTTCGTTAGTAAGGAATGAAACATAAACTCACGAAAATAACCCGACCAGCCGTAATGCACATTTTGTAGATAACCTGCTCCATGTACAAACATAACGGCTTTCTTCAAGTCTTTGCCCTTGGGCTTGTAAAGCCTTCCGTAAATAGGAAGTTTTGAATGTGGAGATTCAATAGTAATAATATCCGGTTGTGTCCAAGGTATACTTTTAAATTTATCAGAAACCGTTTGCGTAATCTGTTTTCGTGTTTTCGGAGCAACAACCGTCTGCAAAAAGAGCTCATTATGTCGTAACAACTCTGAATGTGATAACAACAATTGTGACTCGTCTGAAGATAGAGAAAACTTTCCATTAACACCACCAGCTGTCGTTAATCGCTTGAAGTTTTTACCATCAAAATCAGTACGATAAACTTCGTAAATACCTGGATGCTCTTGGTTAGCGATAAAATAAAATGACTGTGTCCTCTCGCCCACAAACACTTGGCTAATTTCAAAGTCACCTTTCGTCAATTGCCGCTTACGACCCGACTCATTGACTAAATATAAATGACTGTACCCACTTTTTTCTGATAAATAATACAATCTATTATCGGGAAGCCAACCAAAATCATTGAATGCAAAATCATTAACCCAAGCTTTGTCATGTAAATGATCATAAGTTTTTAGGGTTTTATCCTTGAAATCGACACCGACTAACCAACGATCTTTATTGTCCATAGAGAACAACATAAAGGCAACATTTTCACCATTTCGAGACCAGCGAATTGGGACAAAACCAAACCAATCATATATAGCTGATTGACGTTTAAATTTAACAGTGCTTTTAGAAGCTCGACGAATTTTTTTCAATGGATCTTTTGAGTAATCGGGTAATTCACTTTTATCTAAAGAAAAACCTTTTTGATTCTTAATATCCAATAACCAAATTTCGTGTTCTACAGTATCACCTTCTCCAACTTTATGGCGCAAATCAACATTTTCGACATAACCATCTTGCGTAACAAACTTAGGCATAGTATCGCGTTTTTGCTGATTGTTTTCTTTATAGGTTGAAGCAATTGCCCATTGGCCATTGGGAGATAAACTAAGATGCGATAATGCTTTACCTTTTCCCAGATAAAAAGGGCTTCTAATACCGTATTCTGTTGTGTTAGCAATACGATTTTCTTGATCCTTCGAAGCTTTACGATTTGTTTTTTGAAGTTCAATATAATCAAACAAGCGACTTTGTTGTGCCGTTAGAAAGGTAGATTTCTCTTCTTTATCGGGTGATTCCGCTAAGACAACACTCACTTCTAATGTAATTAATCCAGATTTTAAATCAATAGAAAAAATGGATTGCTCCTGCCGAAAGTAAAGCTGATTATCGGTTCCAAAAAGTAACTGTGATTTACGTTTTTCCGTCTTTGTTAATTGACGAATCTTGCCATTTTTTAAGTTTCGAAGAAAAATATTAGTATCGAAAATATAGGCTTGAAATTGATTAGCACTATCCTTGACAGCACCTTTTACACCATAAAGATGCCAATCGTTCAGAGGGATTTTGTTAGTCGTATTTTTCGTTACATCAAAGAGAAATAAATCTTGGAGTTGGCTACCTTCACGTTTTTGCCAGAATAAAATAGCTTGATTATCATAACTCCAATGACCATTGACAGGCGCTCGACCTATCCAATCTGGATGCGACATGATAGTTTCTAAAGTAATGGACTTATTAGCACTAACCGAGTGCAAACTCCCAAAAAATAAAAAGCCAAGTAAACAAAATATTATTTTTTTCATAGTTAACCTCTAAGACCAATACCTCGATGTAACAAGAATAAGCTAATAGCAAATAAACTACCGATAAAAAAGCTGACGATGGCAAAAGCATAACCAATATGGATATCAGAAACGCCTAAAAACCCATAGCGAAAAGCATTGACCATATATAAAATAGGATTAAATAAAGATATGGACTGCCAAGTTTCTGGTAATAACTTTATAGAATAAAATACGCCACCTAGATAAGTTAAAGGTGTCAAAATGAAGGTAGGCACAATAGAAATATCATCAAATTTCTTAGCAAACACTGCATTAATAAAACCACCTAGAGAGAATAATGTTGAAGTCAAAAAGACAACTAAAATCACGATACCCCAATTTTTTACTTGAAGATCGACGAAAAATAAACTCACCAGCGTGACGATAAAACCGGTTAATAAACCGCGAATGATCCCCCCAGCAAGGTATCCCAATAAAATAGTTAGGCTATGTGTTGGTGATACTAAAAGTTCTTCAATGCTGCGTTGAAATTTAGCACTGAAAAAAGAAGAGACAACATTCGAATAAGAGTTGGTTATTACAGACATCATGATAATGCCAGGAACGATGTAAGACATATAGTCAAAACCGTCCATATCTCCAATTCTACTGCCTATCAATTGTCCAAAAATCACAAAGTATAAAGTCATGGTAATAGCTGGAGGTAATATGGTTTGAGGCCATATTCGTAAAAAACGCGTGACTTCTTTGACGATAATACTTTGAAATGCAATCCAATTATCCATAATCACTTATGCCTCTTGTTTTTTTCTTCCACCAAACGTATAAATAACTCTTCTAATCGATTCGACTTATTTCGCATACTGGTAACTTGAATATTCATTGCCGTCAAAGCTTCAAAAAAGCCATTAAGTGCTTGGCCTCTATGCACATCAACTTCGATAGTCGTATCATCAATTTTACACGCTTCATAACCTTCGATTAAAGGTAAGGTTTTTTCATAAGGATCAATATCTAAAATAAAAGTTTCAACATCGAGTGTAGATAAAAGATTTTTTACCGAGGTATTTTCTACGATGGCCCCATGATTAATAATGGCAATGTTCCGACATAAACTTTCTGCTTCTTCTAAGTAATGTGTTGTTAGAACAATAGTGGTTCCTGATTCATTAAGTGCTTTTAAAAATGCCCACATTTCACGACGGATTTCAATATCAACCCCAGCCGTGGGTTCATCTAAAATGAGTAATCGTGGTTGATGCATCAATGCTCTAGCGATCATCAAACGTCGCTTCATTCCTCCCGAAAGCTCCCGTGAACGTGTATCTCGCTTATCCCATAATGAAAGCTGCTCCAGAACCTCTTGAGAACGCGCTACAGCTTGTCGACGCGCTAAACCGTAAAACCCCGCTTGATTCACTACAATTTGAGAAACGGTTTCAAATTGACTGAAGTTAAACTCTTGAGGTACTAAACCAATTTGTTTTTTTGCTTTTGAAAGTTGTTTATCTAAACAGTTTCCAAATACAGAAACAGAACCAGAGCTTTTATTAACCAAAGAGCTGATAATGCCAATGGTGGTGGATTTACCCGCACCATTAGGTCCAAGTAAGGCAAAAAAATCGCCTTGTTCCACTTCAAGATCAATTCCTTTTAATGCCTCAACACCATTTTTATAGGTTTTGCGTAAGTTTTTAATACTTAAAGCTCGCATTATTCACCCTGTAAATCATTTGAAAGATGATAGATTAATCTAATTTGTAAGTACTAATGAGACCAGGCAGCCCAAGTCTATCAAACTTTCGTCTTGCCAGGAATGTTGTTTTTTTATACTTTTTTAGAACGACTGTATGATTAGGAAATCGAACGGTTACGGTGTGAGTGAATGGCTGCAAAATAATCACAGCCATTCAAATTCACTGTTTATTGTACTTTTGATGTATCAAGAATCAATTTTACGTTCTCTGGTTGAGCAAAATTATCTTTGTTGTATTGTGCTCCTTTAAACTGAATGACCAACCTAGTTGCTTTATCTTCTAAAAGCAGTTCGCGATAAAAGTCTTGCACTTCTTTTTTCGTCATTTTTTCGATTGCAGCAACTAGCCGTTTTCTACTATCAAAACTTTCATTTTCATCCAGCCAATCCGCAATAAATCGTTGCGCTTCCTCACCATAATTTTTAGGCTCTTGCGTATAACTTTTCAAAACAGAAGCTTTAATCTTTGAGAAGGTTTCATCCGATAAATTATCCATTTCCACTTGAAATGCTTCTCTAAATTCAATAAACCTATTCAGAGCATCTTGCGGGGCTTTTACGGGTGTTTGTAAGAGCATAGCTACTCCAGCATTATCTGGTGTAGGCATCACAACAAAAGCTACCGCGTAGCCTAACTGCTCTTCCGTCCTCAATTGACGATAAAAGCTAGGATGAGCAATTGGCCTCAATAAAGTGGCAGCAGCTAAAGCTTTTATTCTTTCACGAGGTGAAAAATAAGCATCGATCATGACAACATCCGCTTGTTCTGAAACCTCATTCCATCCTAGCGTTTTACCTGCCTCGACTTTAAGACTCGCTTGCAAAAAACGTTGATTCCCTTTGCTCTGAAACAAACTAGCTATTGATTTAGCTATGTTAATACTCGTTTCCTCTGAAATATTTCCATAGACAAAGCCATGAACACTCACCGAACTCATAAAATCTTTGACATATTTATTGAGATCAAAATATGTAAGCGTTCTGACTGCCTTGAGTTTTTGATCTTCTGTCCATGATGGGTTTGTTATCACTTGCCTTAAACGCGTCACAGCTTGAGTATATAAGAAGCTTTTGCTTTGATTTTTTAGAGCTTGAACATATATAGTTTTAGCACGTTCAAATTCTTCTTCTGAAATAGCAAAGGCGACAAGTCTTTCAGAGAGTACTTCTAAATACTCAGGTTGTTTGTCACTTAAGCCGGAAACTTGAATACCCAAACCATTAGCAGGTGTTAAACTCGTTTGAATACGAGCAGCGGATGCTTCATCAATTAAAGTTGTTTCTTTTTGCTGGAAACCAATCCGCAATAAATCATGCAAAACATTATGTACCACTGAACGATAAGGCAATTCAGAGTCTAATTGGAACCGTATGATAGACTTAGGTTCTCTAAATTTTTCACTTTGCACATGCCATAAAGTCACATTTTCTTCAGACAAGACTTTTTTAGGTTGGATGTTAACTGCTTTGAGTAAAGAAAAATCCTCAGCCAAATAGCGATTAGGCGTCGGTAATGCTAATTGTATTGACGATAAAATTTCATGATTCATCCATGCTGCTTGTTGCGCTTTAGCAAACTTTTCTATGCGATAATCGCCAGGATAAAAAGTAAATTTTTTATCCACTTTTTCATTCGGACTAATATGCCATAAGCGCATATTCTCGGCTGTTAAGTGGGATAAAGCTCTTTGAACACCTTTTTTATCAAAACTCTCTAAAACAAAGGGCGCATCGATAATATGATTAACTGGATAAAATAATAGACTAGAAGCCAAACTCGATGCCGTACTTACTTCATCAGCATTTGGTAAAAATTTAAAATCATTACTTAAGCTGTTTTTCAGTTCTTCATAAACAAATTCCGGAATACCTTTATCTCGAATCAATGATAGATATTGTAAACTCAATGCAATAATCGCATCTTTTTTCTTATAACCCTGTTCTGTCAGATTGATACTAATCCGAAAAATTCCCGAGTTTGTAAAAGCTGTCGGTTGCGCACTAGCTGTTAATGAGTCCACAAGTCCCATTTGCCTAAGCGAATGAGCAAGTGTACCAGGCATTTCTGACGCTACGACATTACGAATAATTCGATAAGGTTTTGTTCGAAAATCCTTGTCTTGATATGGAATTGGAAATTCAATATACAGTTTTTTATGATCCTTTTTTGATGCATAATAAATATTTTTTTGAGTATTTACATCCGTAATAGCAGGAATTTCTATACTATTTTCTGGTAAATTTTTATTTTTAATGGGTACAAAATATTTTTTTGCGAGCTTTTCTAGCTCATCTAAAGATTGGTTACCAACCAACACCAATTTCATTAAATTGGCAGAATAATTTGCAGCGTAAAAATCTAGTAAGGCATCATGTAAACTTTTATTGGGTTTATCGGTTAAAGTTTCCATGCTACCCACCATAAATCGAGAACGTGGATGTAGAGGATTGACACTCTTGCCTAGTAACGCCGACTCAATATATTCATCTGTAGCGCCTCGTAAATTTAACTCAGCTTGTACCGCCTTACGTTCTTTCAAAGCATACTCTGGATAGAGTTTAGGATTAATAAAAAAACCAGAAAATCTGTCCAAAGCTTCTTCAAAAGCTTCGTTTTTTACATTGAAGTAGTAGCCAGTCCTGTCATACCATGTGTAAGCATTACTCGAACCACCGTTTTCTGCTATGAACTTAGAGTAGTCACCTACCGTTGGGTATTTATCCGTCCCCAGAAACAACATATGCTCTAAATAATGCGCCATGCCTAAAAAGTCATCCGTCTCTTGATTAGAACCCACCCCAATAGCCAGAGCCGCCGCTGACTTTTTTAAGTCTTCATCAGATACTAATACTACGCTCATGTCATTGCTCAAAGTAATATAGCGATATGCTCTGGAGTCATTGGGGCTTTTTTGTATCTGATTGCTTACGGGTGAAACGGCTTCGTTGATTTCTTCTTTTTCAAGCTGAATCGTATTCTGCTTGCTACACGCCATAAGTAACACATAGCATAAACAAACTATGCTAAGTTTTATGATAAATTTCATGAAAAAACATCCTCATATACTATGATTTTAGCTCGGCCATTAACCGATCTTTGGGTAAATTTAGGAATATTCGCGCCATTACTTTAATTTTGACTTTAAGTAAGTGCGGAGGTTAGCGCAGATCGTTTCGTTTAGTACTTTTTTATCGAACGAAGTTTCATAAAAAAATACTTTTTTATGAACAATGTCTTAGCATTAATCGTTGACTGATGAGAAAACGAAACATTATTACTGATACATACTTCACATAGGATAAATATACTCTTTTGGGGAATAATATTTTAGTGAAACCCAGTTAGTTTTAGGCTTTGGAAGCGTTTTATTGTTGACCAATAAAGATTACGAATAGGTGTTAAAATCACCCAATTAAAACACGTCAGTTTTACTAGCCTTGAGTATCAAGGCCACTTCTTCCAGCTCTTCAATGAGTCCCGCAAAATCTACAGAAGATTTTTCCAAGATTTCGCTCGGTTCTAGAGATGTAGTATCAATGAATTTAGCAACTTCTTTTGAAAACTGCTTGGAGTGAATGACTTGAGATTCTCGCTGCTGACGACCTTGCAATGCCTTAGGTAACAGTGTATCAAATTGTTGGCGAGCACCGCCGATAGTGTAACCATGCTCATAAAGAAGTTCACGAATCTTGCGAACCACCAACACATCTTCACGCAAGTAATAGCGCCGATTGCCTCGACGCTTTACAGGACGTAATTGCGGAAATTCTTGTTCCCAATAGCGCAAGACATGCGGCTTTACATCGCATAAATCGCTAACTTCTCCAATAGTAAAATAACGCTTTCCAGGTATTGCTGGTAAATCATTGTTGTTGCTCGTTTCCAGCATATGCCTCTACTCTAGCCTTCAATTTCTGCCCTGGCCTGAATGTTACCACACGACGCGCGCTTATCGGAATTTCCTCACCAGTTTTCGGGTTTCTTCCAGGACGTTGATTTTTGTCCCTTAAATCAAAGTTACCGAAGCCTGAAAGCTTCACTTGTTCACCTTGTTGCAAAGCGCCTCGTATCTCCTCAAAGAAGATTTCGACCATGTCTTTTGCTTCGCGTTTGTTCAACCCCAGCTCTTCAAACAACTTTTCAGCGATTTCAGCTTTCGTTAATGCCATAACTATTCCCTCAAGGTTGCGCCTAGCTTCTCTTTAAGAGAAACCACAACCTTGTCAACAATTTGTGAAATTTCTGTCTCTTTAAGAGTGTGCGATGGATCGCGTATCGTCAAGCCTAAGGCAACACTTTTTAAGCCTTTTTCCACGCCAGGTCCCGTATAAACGTCAAAAACTCTCACATCCTTGACTCTTTGGTCACCTATTGTACCGACACAATTCACTAAATCCATCGCTGAGACGTCCTCGCCAACAACTACGGCGATATCCCTACGATTGTATGGAAATTTTGAAAAGTCAGAATATTCAGGCAAAACACCATCCAAAAGGGCTCCTAATTCCAATTCGAAAAGACCTAAGCTGTCATTCACTCCAAGAGGTTTTACCAGTTGAGGGTTGATCATACCAACGAAGCCAACCACTTCATCATCAAAGATGATCTCCGCACACTGTCCAGGGTGGCAAACCGTACGCGTACTTTTAACAAATTGAAATGACGACTCTTTACCCGTCAAGGCAATCAAACTTTCCACGTGCCCTTTAACATCAAAATAATCGACTTTATTGGTTTGCATATTCCAGTGTTCAGGATTATTTTGCCCAGTTACCACTCCTGAAATCATGGGCGTTTGTACAATTTTGTTATCGACTTTGAGAAATCTCAGGCCCGTTTCAAAAAGACGGACTCTAGATTGTTGTCTGTTCAAATTGTAACTGGCCGCTTTGATTAAACCAGGAAGCAGCGAAGTACGCATTACACCCAGATCATTAGAAATGGGATTAAGCAATGGAATAGCTTCAATCCCTGGATTAATTCTTTCCTGGAAAGCTTGCTCAACAAAACTGTAAGTTATGGCTTCTTGGTATCCAAGATTAACAAGAATTTCACTTAAGCCTTTTTTAGAGAGACGGGTTTCTACTTTTGGTTTAAGTAACATATCAGCATGCGGAGTTTTCACAGGTAAATTATTGTAACCATAAATACGCACAAGTTCTTCTATAAGATCTTCTTCAAGGCTAATATCAAAACGATAAGATGGAACTCCCACCGTCCAACCTAGTTCATTCGCATGCACTTGCATACCTAAACGCTGTAGAATATCTACCACATCTTTGTCTTCAAAATCGATACCGATAAGACGCTTAATACGACTTCTCCGCAACGAAATTTCGACCATAGCTGGCACATGTTCATTACTTACCACTTCAACAAGAGGACCTGCTTTGCCGCCCGTGATATCCAATATCAATTGCGAAGCGCGTTCTATAGCAGTACGTTGCATCTGCGGATCAACACCTCTTTCATAGCGGTGCGAGGCATCAGTATGCAAACCGTAAGAGCGTGCTCGCCCTGCAATCGCAAGTGGCGCGAAAAAAGCACTTTCTAAAAAGATATCTTGTGTATTTATGGTAACACCAGAATTCTCTCCACCCATAATACCTGCCATTGCCAAAGCTTTTTTATCATCCGCTATCATTAAAGTATCAGAGTTTAAAGTAACTTCTTGGCCATCTAATAAAGTGAATTTTTCTTTTTCTTTAGCCAATCTAATTTGTAGAGCACCCTCTATTTGCTCTAAATCAAAGCTATGCATGGGATGTCCATATTCCAACAAAACATAATTCGTGATATCAACCACTGGATGTATTGCCCGAATCCCACTACGGCGTAATTTCTCTAGCATCCATAAAGGTGTTTCAGACTTAGGGTTGATACCCTTTATTATACGTCCCATGTAACGCGGACAAGCCGCTTCCGCTTGCACTTTAATCGATTTAATATCATTAATTTCTGTATCGATTGTAACCTTTTCAAGTGCTTTCACAGGAGTGCGATTGATAACACCTATTTCACGTGCAACACCAATAACACCTAAACAATCACCGCGATTAGGTGTGAGATCAATATCGATAGCCACATCATCTAGACGCAGAAACTCTCTAAATGATATGCCCACAGGAGAGTTAATGGGTAATTCAATAATTCCATTATTTTCATCTGAAATTTGTAACTCGGAAGACGAGCACAACATCCCAAAAGATTCTACACCTCGTAATTTTGCTTTTTTTATTTTAAAGTTACCTGGTAATACGGCACCAATTTTAGCGCAAGCTACCTTAATGCCTTGACGTGCATTAGGAGCCCCACAAATAATTTGTAGTGGTTCGCCATCCCCTACTTCCACTTTGCACACACGTAATTTATCAGCATCAGGATGTTGCTCGGCAGATACAACCTCGCCGACAACAACCCCAGAAAATTCACCAGCGACTGACTCAACCCCATCAACTTCCAACCCAGCCATAGTGAGTTGCTCGACAAGCTGTTGTGTATTTACGTCAGGGTTAGCCCATTCTCTCAACCAAGCTTCACTTATTTTCATGTCTCACCATTAACCACTTCTTTAGTTGAATTGTCGAAGGAATTGCAAATCATTTTCAAAAAACATGCGTAAGTCGGTTACACCGTAACGTAACATAGCCAACCGCTCTACTCCCATACCAAATGCAAACCCTGAATATTTCTCGCTATCATAACCGACAGCCTCTAATACCTTCGGATGCACCATGCCGCATCCAAGTACTTCTAACCAACTTTTTTCACCACTATCACCTGACCATAATGCGCACTCTATATCAACTTCTGCGGAAGGCTCTGTGAAAGGGAAATAACTCGGACGGAATTTAACTTGCAAGTCCGCCTCAAAAAAGTTTGTTAAAAAGTCGACCAATAAACCTTTTAGCTCAATAAAATTTGTCGTTTCATCAACGAGTAAACCTTCAACTTGATGAAACATTGGCGTGTGCGTCATGTCAGAATCACATCGATAAACCCGTCCTGGGGCAATGATTCTTAGCGGAGGATTATCACGTTTCATTGTGCGAACTTGCACCGGCGAAGTATGTGTTCTTAGCAGTGTATTGGCGTCAAAATAGAAAGTATCATGCATAGCTCTAGCAGGATGATGTGACGGTATATTCAACGCTTCAAAATTATAATAATCGTCTTCGATTTCAGGACCCGATTCTACAGTGAAGCCAATTTGAGCGAAGAAAGCTTCTATGCGCTCTAATGTTCGAGTAACAGGATGAATACCTCCTCTTTCTTCTCGACGTCCAGGCAATGTGACATCAAGTGCTTCACTGGCTAATTTTTCTTGTAAAGCGGCATCATTGAATGCTTGTAATTTTACATTAAGTTGTTTTTGGATAGCGGCTTTTGCTTTATTGATTTCAGCGCCTGCGGCAGGACGCTCTTCTTTAGGTAGTTTACCCAAGTTTTTTAGCATGTCAGTTAATACACCTTTTTTACCAAGGTAATCAACTTTGATTTGTTCGAGGTCTTGTGCAGTGTTAGCTGCATTAATTTGACTCTCGGCATCCGAGAGGATTTTGTTGAGTTCCTGCATGAAATCGCACCCAAGTTTTCAGGATTAAAGAGCTGCAAGCAGCATTTTATTCGTTAAAGATTAAAGCCTATTCTTCCAATAAACCAACATAAATAAAAGTATTAAAACCATAAAAAAATTGATTATCAAAAAAATGGGGGGAATGTTAAACATCCCCCCCATTAAATCTTAACCAATTTGGCTTAGTGAGTTTAACGCTTATTGCGCAAGACCCACTTTCGCTTTTTCGGCTAGAGCAGCAAATGCCGCTTTATCGAATACAGCAATATCGGCAAGAACACGACGGTCAATCTCGATAGAAGATTTCTTAAGGCCATTAATAAAACGGCTATAAGACAAACCACACTCACGTGATGCAGCATTGATACGGGCAATCCAGAGACGACGAAATTGGCGTTTGCGCTGACGACGGTCTCTGTAAGCATATTGGCCTGCTTTGATAACAGCTTGCTTAGCAACACGGAAAACGCGGCTGCGAGCGCCGTAATAACCTTTTGCTGCTTTTAAAATCTTTTTATGACGCGCACGCGCCTGAACGCCTCTTTTTACTCTTGGCATAGTTTCATTCCTCTCTCAATTTACGCGTGTGGCATCATTTGACGTACTGATGCAACATCGGCTTCAGCAACTCTGTCCATCTTACGAAGATGTCTTTTTCTCTTCGTAGATTTTTTGGTCAAAATATGACGCAAATGAGATTGTTTTCTTTTGAAACCACCTGAAGCAGTTTTCTTAAAGCGCTTGGCAGCACCTTTGTTAGTTTTTAACTTAGGCATAAGTTACTCCGCATTCATTGTGCCTTGCTAGGCCGTTAATTGGGTGAATGAGTCACAATTAACAGTTTCTGAGCCCTAGCCAGTGCAGTTTACAACAGTAGAAAAAACAACAAGGCTATTTTTTCTTCTTGGGGGCAACAACCATCGTCATTTGACGCCCTTCCAACTTAGGGAAGAACTCAACAACTCCGCACTCCTCCAAATCCGCTTCAACGCGCTTCAAAAGCTCTAAACCTAGCTCTTGATGTGCCATTTCACGGCCTCGAAACCTTACGGTTATTTTGGCTTTGTCACCATCGTTAAGGAAACGTATCAGGTTGCGTAGTTTGACCTGATAATCTCCAACATCAGTTCCTGGCCGGAACTTGACTTCTTTAACATGCGCCTGAACCTGCTTTTTCTTGGCTGCAGCTCGCTGTTTTTTTTGTTCAAACAGGAATTTACCGTAATCCATCACCCGACAAACTGGGGGTGTAGCATCTGGCGATATTTCTACCAAGTCAAGCTCAGCCTCCTCGGCTATTCTTATGGCTTCTTTCGCCGATACGATACCTACTTGACTACCATCTTCACCAATGAGGCGAACTTCTTTCGCATCAATTTCATGATTGGTTCGGTTTGCTTTTGTGCTACCTTTTCTTTTGACCTGTTTAATCGGTTAATCCTCCTGTTCTACAGTAATTTTTTCATTGATATTATTTTTTATAACATCAATCAATGTCGAGATTGGCATGGTCCCTAGTTCTTTACCTGCACGCGTTCGTACAGCTACTTCGCCATTTTCCCGCTCTCGATCACCTACCACCAGCAAGTATGGTACTCGCTTAAGGGTTTGCTCGCGGATTTTAAAGCCTATTTTCTCATTTCTCAAGTCTGAAACAGCTCGAATACCATGGTTTTTGAGTGAGTCAACGATTTTTCCAACATATTCTGACTGAGAATCAGTAATATTTAGTACCACAGCTTGTACAGGGCATAACCAAGTTGGGAGCTTACCCGCATATTCTTCAATAAGAATCCCAATAAAGCGCTCTAATGAACCTAAAATGGCTCTATGCAACATGACTGGTACTTGACGCTCGCTATTTTCATCTTTATATGATGCACCTAAACGCCCAGGCATTGAGAAATCAACTTGTACCGTGCCACATTGCCAGTGTCTACCCAGACAGTCCTTGAGTACAAACTCTATTTTAGGGCCGTAGAAAGCACCTTCGCCCGGTTGAAGCTCCCAATCAATGTTTTCAGAATTGAGCGCATCTTCTAATCCTTTTTCAGCTTTATCCCAGAGTTCGTCAGCACCAACCCGTTTTTCAGGCCTTGTTGAAAGTTTAACCATAATTTCTTTGAAGCCGAAGTCGCTGTAAGTTGCATAGATCATGTTAATGCAGTTTACGACCTCTTCTTGAATTTGGTCTTCTGTACAAAAAACGTGAGCATCATCTTGTGTAAAGCTTCGAACCCGCATCAGGCCGTGCAAGCCACCAGATGGCTCATTACGATGGCATGAACCAAACTCAGCCATTTTGAGCGGTAAATCTCTGTAACTCTTTAAGCCTTGATTAAATATTTGTATGTGCCCAGGGCAATTCATAGGTTTAATAGCATATTCTTTATGCTCTGACTCCGTGGTAAACATCATGTCTTTGAATTTATCCCAGTGTCCAGAACGCTCCCAAAGCCTTTTATCAATCACTTGAGGCGCTTTAACTTCTTGATAGCCATTCTTATCCAGAGTTTCGCGCATATAGCTTTCAATAGCTTTAAAAATAGTCCAGCCATGCTGATGCCAGAAAACCATGCCTGGAGCTTCTTCTTGGAAATGGAAAAAGTCTAATTGCTTACCAATTTTACGATGATCCCGACGTTCGGCCTCTTCCAGCCGATGTAAATACTGTTTTAAATCTTTCTTGTTATTCCAAGCTGTGCCGTAAATACGTTGAAGCATTGGATTGTTGGAATCACCACGCCAGTAAGCGCCAGCGACTTTCATTAATTTGAATGCTTTAATTTTTCCAGTTGAAGGGACATGAGGGCCACGACATAGGTCAATAAAATCCCCTTGTCTGTAGAGAGAAATTTCTTCGCCTTGAGGAATCGAAGCAATGATTTCAGCTTTATACTCTTCACCCATTTCTCGGAAAAAGTTGACAGCGTCGTCTCTCATCATCGTCTCACGAGAAACCGGAATGTCTTGTTTTGCAAGTTCATTCATTTTTTTCTCAATAGCGACGAGATCTTCTGATGAAAAGGAGCCATCAAAAGCAAAATCATAGTAGAAACCATCTTCTATAACCGGACCAATAGTCACTTGAACGGAAGGAAACAATATTTTTACAGCTTGGGCAAGAAGATGGGCACTAGAGTGACGAATGACATCCAAACCCTCAGCATCTCTATCCGTGATGATTGCTAAATCACAATCATCTTTAATAATGAAGGAGGTGTCGACAAGTTGCTCATCAATTTTTCCTGCTAACGCCGCTTTGGCAAGACCTGGACCAATATCGGCTGCAACTTCATGAACTGAAACCGGATTTTCAAACTTTCGTTCGCTACCGTCTGGAAGAGTTATCTTTGGCATAAAATTATTCAATTTCCCATTAATTGACACTGCGCAACAGACGAGCCTAGCAAATCTTTTTAGCTTGTCAAGCGCTATTCACTGGGTATTTCTGAGAAAGCAAAATAGCTTTGTTAACATAGCAATAGAAAGGGGGCGAATACTTCTGCATACGTCTATAGTGAAGAGAGTATAAGACTTTTGTGAAATGTGTTGAATCGACTGTAATAGACAAGTTTTGTGGCCCCCAATATGAAGAGGATGCATGGCACAATGATTAATAGTAAGGTAATAGTGCACGACGATGACGAAGCAGCCGTTGCGCAAATCAAATCATTTCTTCAAGAACACAATATTATTGGGTTACGAGCCAAAACCTGGGAAGTCATTAAAACACTAAAAGAGAACATAGACTTAGGCGCTATTATCATTAGCAATACGATGCTTGAAAACAATGTCAACGGTATCGAAATCGCAGAGCGTGTTCATGAAATACGTTCGGAACTACCTATTTTTATGCGTATAGACCAAGATTCAGAAAAACAACTCACAGAAAAACATAAAGAATTAGCGAGTGGTTTTTTTCATCTCGATAATTTAAGCGAGTTGAAAGCCTTACTCGATAATCACATCTTTAACGCCCATTACCCTGAAGCTTTTATCGAGGGTGTCCAGGATATTACACAAACCGCGATTTCCAGCGTCTTTAAAGAGTTCAACGTCAGAATGGAAACACCTACTGTTGTTCGAGACCAGTTTGTCTACGGAGAACTTTTCAGCCTTATTGCTCTTGAAAGCGATTGGGGACGTGGCTATATGATGGTTCAAGCGGAAGAAGAAGCTATATCGCGCGCTATCGAGAAAAATTATACAGCAATACATCTTGAGCAAGCTGATTTTCGCGATGTAAACCAAGTTCTTAATGAAATAACCAATTTGATTTGGGGAGGATTAAAATCGCGTTTCATGCAATCTTATGTTTCATCTCAACCTGAAGAAAACGTTCAAGTGCCAACATTAATTAATCATGCTCGTCACTATATTTCATTTGGCACAATGAATCCGCAACTCAGTTTTCGTTATCATTTGACTAACGATGCTGCTCAACTTTATCCCATTACGATCCTACAAAAATTTATTTTTAATCTCCATTGGTCACCCGAAAAGTTTGCTGTTTCAGAAAGTGCTATTGATAGTGGCGTTGAATCAGGTGAACTGGAACTATGGTAACTAAAAAATCAATCGTGTTTTTTTAATTTTATAAACTTTTTACCTAATACTTCTTTCTGTAATAGCTATAATTTAAGCAACCTTAGTATTGACACCAAAATTTCTCTGCCATTCAAATGGAAAATTGGGCTATCAAGGACAGATTTTAATCAGCTTAAATACCGTATTTTTATAAGAAAAATTTCTTTAAATTGTGACACCTATCTAATCCATTTTTAGGTATAGGTTCACAGTTTGTAAACTTCATCGGTAGTTTTCTAGATAATCTGAAATTGTAGTGGTATTCAAAATAAGGAACAAAGTGATTTTTGATTAGAGATTGAATATATAAAAAATCAATCAAAAAATTTTTTTATATAGAAATATTTTCAAAAACACCACTTTATTGAATCATCCTCTATTACATGGAAAACAATTAATGAAACGAGGTCTAAGAGTATTCATCAGCTGTTTACTGATTTCTTTAGTGACTATTGAATTAACATTGGCTCAAACTTTCGACATACAACGTCTGGCAACCTTACCTGCTCAATCCTCTTTAGTATTACCCTCTTTTGACCTCGCCAAGGCCAAGGAAGAAAGCCTTGCTGCCGCGAAAAAGGGTGCGCCATTAGTGGTGGGTAAGGTGACTTATCAAGATATCCATGCTCATAAAGAGACTTGGCATTGGCAAGATAATGTCTGGCACTGGACGTT
>JBCCZV010000066.1:0-20749 GCA_039187085.1 Pseudomonadota bacterium | reverse complement strand
TGACAAAGTTATTACCGATCAAAATTAGACCAATTAATCGGTCAATTCTATCAAGAAGTCGCATTACACGTTTAGCGTATCGATTGCCATTTTGTGCCATATGCTTGAGACGATAACGATTGATCGTCATCATGCCGGTTTCCGAGCCAGAGAAAAAACCAGAGAGCACGATAAGAATCAATAAAAAAAGCAATAGCAAGTTAGTGGATGTGTCATCCATGTTTACATGACCTCAAAGTGTGTTCTGAGAAGCAGTGTGAAAATATATAGTGTTGAAAGGATGAAGTAGTATAAAATATGAGCATTGAGTGTGAGTTTATTTTGAAAGGGTGTTAATAGTTTTTTATGAGAAATTCGAGAGCAAGTTTACTGCCAAGATAACCAAGCACTAATAAAGAAACTCCCCAAAGTGTCCAGCGTACAGCCGTTTTTCCGCGCCAACCAAAGCGGTGCCTGCCTACTAGTAACGCTAAAAATACTAACCAAGAACCAATACTTAAAACAAGTTTATGCAAAGGTTGGGACTTTATCAGCTCAATCGAATAAATAGAAGCACTGGTTAAGGCGACGGTTAATAGTATAAAACCTGTGCTGATTAGCTGAAATAAAAAATTATCCATTGTTTGTACAGGTGGTAATAAAGGGCTGATGTGGCTTGGGTTTTTGCGTAAACGGTTATCCAAAACATTCATTAATACAGCTTGAAGAGCTGCTAAACTAAATAAGCTGTAAGCAGTAACTGCCGTTATAATATGGACTAGTGGCCAACCTAAAATGTGTGAATGAATTGGCTGATTTGAACTAACCAACTGAGCACTAAATAGTGAAATAACGCCTATAGGAACCACGATGAATAGCAGGGCCGAAGCATCATTTTTAATATGTGAAACGGTCAGTAGAACAATACAGATAAAACTAACCAAGGCCACAACGTTAAAAAGCGCAAAATTCTGTCCGGTCGGAGTAAAAAACAAGTGGTAGAGTGACAGGGCATGAAAGAGTAAACCAATACCCGCAGAGCCATAAATCGCCATTTTAGGGTAAGAACGCGATTTAAAAACTGATGAATACAGTAAATAGCTCAACAGGACATAACTAAATGCGCTAAGTATTGAAGCAAACATAATCTTTTATATCGTTACCATACATTACATGAAGCCTGAGGGTAAATTACGCACTCATCATGGAAAAACAATAAGTTAGATGGGGTTTTGCAAAATATTCGAGGCATATTTTATCTTATTACGCCCACAAGATAACCTTCACTGCACAAAAAGGCAACTAAAGGTATGAAGTCTGCCAAAAGGTCGATATTAATCAATATAATCCATTAACCACGTAGACTCTGAGTTTTCATCAAAAAGCGCTTAGTGTATCCTATTAAGTAATCTATCTTTAGCAAAAATTCCCCGTTATTGTTTTTGGACGAGGGTGAGGAAAATCAATGTTTGAAAATCTTAGCGATCGTTTAAACCAAACGTTAAAAAAAATAACTGGTAAAGGAAAAATTACCGAAGAAAATGTCAAAGAAACCCTTCGAGAAGTCCGAATGGCTTTGTTGGAAGCGGATGTCGCGCTCTCCGTCGTTAAAGACTTTATTGAACAAGTTAAAACGCGCGCGATTGGCCAAGAAGTTCAATCGAGCTTAAGCCCAGGCCAGGCTTTTGTTAAAATCGTCCACAGCGAGCTAGTAACGATGATGGGGGTTGCTAACGACTCCCTCAACTTAGCTACCCAGCCACCGGCCATCATATTAATGGCGGGTTTACAAGGTGCGGGTAAAACCACTAGTGTGGCTAAACTAGCACGATATTTAATCGAAAGAGAAAAGAAAAAAGTCTTGGTGGCTAGTGCAGATGTTTATCGTCCCGCGGCTATCAAGCAGTTGGAAACGCTTGCTGAGGAAGTTAAAGCAGATTTTTTCCCAAGTTCGGAGCAGGATGAACCCGTCGCTATAGCCAAATCCGCCATTGAAGCAGCAAAAAGTCAGGTGGCTGATGTTTTGATTTTGGACACGGCTGGCCGTTTGGCTGTCGATGACGAAATGATGAAAGAAATCAAGGCATTGCATGCGGCAGTTGAACCGATTGAAACTCTGTTTGTGGTAGATAGTATGACGGGGCAGGATGCAGCTAATACAGCAAAAGCATTCAACGAAGCGCTTCCACTAACAGGGGTTGTTTTAACAAAAGCGGATGGTGATGCCCGTGGTGGCGCAGCCTTGTCTATCCGTAATATCACCCAAAAGCCTATAAAATTTATGGGTATTGGTGAAAAAACCGATGCCCTTGAGCCTTTCCATCCAGACCGTCTTGCTTCGCGTATTTTGGGCATGGGTGATATGCTCACCATGATCGAGGATATTGAGCGAAAAGTTGATAGGAAAAAAGCAGAAAAAATAGCAGCTAAGGTCGTTAAGGGAAAAGGTTTTGATTTAGAAGATTTTCGCGACCAATTGACTCAGATGCGCAATATGGGTGGTCTGGCTTCTTTGATGGATAAATTACCGGGTATGGGACAAGTACCTGATGCTGTTAAAAACCAAATGGATGACAAAGTTACTGCGAGAATGGAGGCTATCATCAGCAGTATGACACCAAAAGAGCGAGCGTTTCCTAATTTAATTAAGGGTTCAAGAAAAAAACGTATTGCAGCTGGTTCTGGCACGCAGATTCAAGATGTTAATCGCTTGTTGAAACAATTTACGCAAATGCAAAAAATGATGAAAAAAGTGAGCGGAAAAAGTGGTATGAAGAAAATGATGCGAGGCATGAAAGGTATGATGCCTCCCGGCGGTGGCTTCCCGCCAATGCGATGATAAACTAATCTCATTAGTATTCATTATCATTTTGAAATCGTATGACAAACTTCGAAATTTATATCGATTCAAGGTGCTCAAAGTTTTGAGCACCAAGTTCGTATATTCTTGTATAAAATACAAGCAGCTATGTTTTTATGTGCTGTAATCGGCTTTTATACTGAACAAAATAGATGCGTTCTAACTGTCTTATGCAAGTGGTTAATTCCTATCTTTTAAAAAATAATAGTTTAATCTTGTCAAGAAACTCTCTATAATCTGCGCTCTTTAAATTTTAAAATCTCGCTTTTGGGTATTTGTCAGCATAGTTCTGAATCTCGCAGATAATGCTCAGATGCCTTGAGTTGTCTTAAAGCTCCATCGCAAAGATGATGTTAGAGAGTAAATATAAGCTTGACAGGTTCTATTGTGTGTCAGGCCAAAAATTTAAGACGACGAGATAGATTCACAGTAATAAAGCTGTTTGTTGATGAGGTATATTTTAGCTCTATCATAGATCGGCTTTTGAGCATTAATTTTGTCTATTGAGGATTTGGTAACTTATGGTAACCATTCGTTTAGCTCGTGGCGGCGCAAAAAAGCGTCCTTTCTATCAAGTAGTTGTAACAGACAGCCGTTCTCGACGTGATGGTCGATTCATTGAGCGTGTTGGATTTTTTAACCCTGTTGCAGCCGGTTCACAAGAAAAAGTTCGTTTAAACTTTGAAAGAATTGAGCATTGGCTAGGTTTGGGCGCACAAATGAGTGATCGTGTAGCCAAAATCGTTAAAGATTCAAAGCAGTCAGCTTAAAATACTCTATTGCAGAGGCTAGAGCTTCAAGCAATAGCCTTTAACATTAACGAAGAGTTCAGTTTTTTGTGAGTTTTGACGAAGAAAGCGCTAACTCAGACACTGTGATTGTGCAAGATCTGAGTGATAAACAACAGGAATATGTCTTGGTTGGGCATGTTTCTTCTGTTCACGGCATCAAAGGATGGCTGAAAATTCATTCTTACTGTGAACCAAAAGAAAACATTTTTTCATACTCACCTTGGAAAGTTGTAAAGCCAAAAGGGAGCGTGTCTCAGGATGCTCTTGATATTGAGATTCTGGATGCTAAGCCAAGCGGTAAAACACTGATCGCTAAAATTGCAGAAGCTAATGACCGAACTGAGGCCTTAACTTGGGTTGGTTCCAAAGTTTACGTGACGCAAGATCAGTTAGGTGAGTTAGAAAAAGGCGAGTATTACTGGCGGGATCTGTTAGATCTGCAAGTATATAATCAGCAGGATAAATACCTAGGACAAGTTTCTGGTTTTCTAGAAACGGGAGCCAACGATGTGCTAGTCGTTAAAGCGGCATCTAATGACCCTTGGGGTAAGAAAGAGCGCCTTATTCCTTTTGTGGTAGATATCTACATTCTCAATGTGGATACCATCAAAGGTATTGTAACTGTTGATTGGGAACCCGATTTTTAAGTATGTGGTTTGGCGCCATATCTTTGTTTCCAGAAATGTTTGCAGCTCTAACCGATTATGGTGTTACTCGGCGCGCGCACCAATTGGGTTTGATGGATTTTCATTGTTGGAATCCTAGGGACTTCACGAAAGATAAACATCGAACCGTGGATGATAGGCCTTACGGTGGAGGCCCAGGCATGCTTATGAAGGTTAAGCCTTTGCAAGCATCAATTCGAGCTGCAAGAAAAGCCGCACTTGATACAGAGCTAGAACAGCCAAAAGTCATTTACTTATCACCACAAGGTAAAGTGTTCAATCAAAAGGCGGCTATATCTTGTGTGGAAAAGAAACAACCTTTGATATTTGTCGCAGGACGCTATGAAGGCGTTGATGAAAGGCTTCTAGTATCAGAAATTGACGAAGAGTGGTCAGTTGGTGACATAGTGCTCAGCGGTGGTGAATTTGCGGCTTTGGTAGTTATAGATACCATAACCCGACTGATACCTGGGGTTTTGGGTAATAATGAATCTGCACAACAAGATTCTTTTTCAGATGGTTTGCTTGATCATCCGCATTACACGCGACCAGAAGTACTCGATGGTCAAAGTGTACCGCAAGTGCTTTTAAGTGGTAACCATGCAAATATTTTGCGTTGGAGAAAAAAAGAATCTTTAGGTAGGACCTGGTTGCGCCGACCAGACATTTTGAAGCAACGCACTCTTAATGAAGAAGAGAAGAGGTTGCTGAATGAATTTATCGATGAATATCGCGCTCGTTAAGTAAGACGAGAGTTTATAACTGATTGATAGGCATCGAACGAAAACTTATTGCTTTTGATTGTAGGAGTTTAAATTATGTCTAAGATTATTGATCAGCTCGAAGCCGAGCAAATGAATAAAGAGATTCCTGAGTTCGCTCCGGGAGATACTGTTGTTGTCCAAGTTAAAGTGAAAGAAGGTGAACGTGAAAGATTACAGGCTTTTGAAGGCGTTGTTATTGCCAAAAGAAACCGTGGCTTAAACTCATCTTTTACAGTAAGAAAAATTTCTTATGGGGAAGGGGTTGAACGCGTTTTCCAAACTTACAGTCCACTCATCTCTGGCATTACGGTCAAAAGACGAGGTGATGTCAGACAAGCTAAGCTTTACTACTTACGCAACTTAAGTGGTAAAGCAGCAAGAATTAAAGAAAAGCTTAATTAATTGCTGGAAAAGCGCCTTCAAGGCGCTTTTTTTTTAATGCTAGTATGCCAAAATAACGATTGATGCGATTACTGAAAAAAGATATAAAACGTGAACTTGCAATAGGGCTTGCTGAATCAAAAACAATACCTTAAGTAGTTCACAATTTCGCAGTTTAACCAAGGAACTTTGAGTCATTGATAATGACCAAGAGTTTAGTCTCTTTTTTTGTTGAAGCTCAAAAGAAATCTGAGAGCTGGCATAAAAAATTCCTATAGATTTGAATAAATAATTTTACTAAAAAAACTTGGAGGTTCGTGGTGAACAATATGAAAAGTTTGTTGGTGCTTGCTTTAACATTCGCAAGTACTTGTTTTGCGGTTAATGCACAAGATTCAAACCCAACGGCTTTGACAAAAGAGCAAGTTAAGGCAAAAATTTCTGCTGCTTTCCCGCGTGCTTCTGTAGAAAGAATCGAGGATGGTCCGATTGAAGGATTTTACCAGGTAGTTTCGCAAGGTGAAGTTTATTACGCTTCTGTTGATGGCAAACACATGTTGTTCGGTAATCTCATCAGCATTGAAAATGGTATCAAAAACTTAACGCAAGAAACTCTTGCTAAAATTGAAGCAGAAAAAGCTCCTATGCGCGCTGCGGATATTAAATCTTTGAAAAATAACGATTTTGTTGTTTTCAAAGCAGAGAATGAAAAGCACAAAGTGACTGTTTTTACTGATGTTGATTGTGGCTATTGCCGTAAGCTTCACAAAGAGGTTAAAGAACTAAACAATCTCGGTGTTACGGTGCAATATCTTGCTTTTCCAAGAGCGGGTATACCCTCAGATTCATACAATAAGCTAATGGCAGTCTGGTGCTCAGATAACCGAACTGCTGCTATGGATAATGCAAAACTTAATAGAAAATTCGATTTCAAAACATGCGAAAATACTATTCAAGATAAGCATATGCCTCTTGTGAGAAAATTCAATCTTCGTGGAACACCTGCCATTGTAACAGAAGGCGGTGACATTATTGCTGGTTATTTGCCTCCCCAACAATTATTGACCCGCCTTGAAAGCATAGACGCCAACAAAGTCAGCAAAGTTAATTAATCAAAAAAAAGAACACTCTATTTTGAGTGTTCTTTTTTATCAGTTTATTATAATTCTCTATCTACTAATAATACGCACACCCTACTACAACTTGTTAATTTTCCTTATTTCTCTGGTTAAAGAAATATACAGGTAACGACTTTTCTTCCTTCTGCTGCCAATACGGTAAATGTTCGACAAGCAGCGGCTGAGTCCATAACATCCAGTGTTAAATGGTATTTTGCAGCCTCTACAAGCAATTTCGTTGGTAGAATCTGGAATGCACTCCCTGTCCCAATGATGATGACTTCAGGAGTTGTATCGCAAAGTTGTTTGATTGTCTCTGGCGACAAGTTACTCCAGTCTTTTGGTAATGGGATGTCGGTTAGAATTTGTTCTGAGCTAAAGGCTATGTTTTCTGTGTATTCCTGATCATTGATGATTATTTTTCCTGCTTGATAGCTCTTTACATGGACATTGAGATGATTGGGATCTTGCTGGAACTGCATGCTAGCCTTCTATAATTATCAAAATAATGGTGTTATTCTCCAAAGTCATTTTAGAGTGATTTGAAAATGACTCTTCTTTGAACGGGAACCTGACTTTTTTTACGAAAAACTGATGGTTGCTAGATTCCTGAATATTCGCGTTATATCATTACTTAATGGTAAGTAAGCATAGATGATTGGAAAGGTGTTAAATTCCTTCCACACATTAAAGTGTTTAATTTCACCAATGTAAATTTATAACGACCCAATAAAATTATCATACGTGTGAGAGTAATGAAATTAGGATTAGTCATTCCTGGGATATTTAGAAGTTTTGGCACCGATGTATCTCAACATTTTATCCACAAAATATCACCAAAAGCATTATTCCGTGCTTTATCGAGAGCTAAAAAAATAACCGACAATCAAAAAGCTTCACGTCTCTCTTTACCGTGGTTAGGGTTTAGCGATAAGCGCTTTCCCTGGGCTAGGCTGCATGCTGAAAGCTTGGGTTTGACGAATGATCTAGGAACTCAACATTGGGCTTATTTGTCACCTATCAGCTTTTTAATTGAAAGAACGACTTTGCGATTATCTGGGCAAGCTCATTGGGATTTCAGTGAGCAGGATGAGGAAAACCTGGTTAATACTATTCGAGAGCTTTTGCAAGAGGATGGAATCAAAATCTTCATTGCTGCTCCTGGCCTTTGGTTGCTACATAGTGAAACACCTATCGCGGTACATAACCAACATTACTATGAGCTTATTTTAAAAGACATGTTGGATAAACAAGCGCATGTAAACTCAACTCAATGGCAAGGCTTGCTTTCTGAGTTACAAATGCTTTTGTTTCAACATTCGGTTTGTCAACAGAGACGCGCCAATGGTCAAGCAGATATTAATGGGCTGTGGTTATGGGGAGCCGGGGAACAAATTCCAGAACAAACAGCCACCGTAAAAGCATGGGATGCGATTTTATGTGACAATACGTCAATCCAACAATATGCGCGACATATTGGTCTGCCTTATTATTCTTTACAGGATTTTCCTCGCATCAAAGATGATTCGTCTATACAAAACCTGTTAATGGCCGACTACTCACTATTGCAGCCTCTCGCACATGCTGACTTTCCCCAGTGGGAAAAACAGTTGCTGCAATTAATGGAGGCTGTCATCGATGATGGTTTATCTTTGCGTGGATCGATTACACAAGTGAATGTTTGGACGAGTGAAAAGCATTACTACCAAATATTGCCTTATCAAAAGTATTATTTTTTTAAGCGGACTCAATCGGCTTCACAATTCTTGAGTGATTAGATTTCACCCTATTATGAATCATAAAACTATCAAACGTCATGAGGCAAACTATTTGCCGACACCCAAAAACTTACATCCAAAACTGTGGGAGATCTTTGCACATCGCCAGATTTCTAATCCAGAGGACCTTAACTATGGATTAACAGAACTGGCGGATTATACCAAGTTAAAAGATATTCACTTAGCTGCTCGAAGAATCGTTGAAGCTATCGAACAGGAACAAAAGATTCTCTTTGTCGGCGATTATGATGCTGATGGGGCGACTTCTTGTGCTTTAGGTCTTCTTGCTCTTAAAGCTATGGGTGCATCCAATATCGATTTCATCGTACCTAACCGCTTTGAATTTGGATACGGTCTTTCGCCAGAAATCGTGCGTGTTGCCGCAGCTCAACAGCCACATTTACTGATTACGGTTGATAATGGAATTGCCAGTGTCGATGGTGTAAAAGAAGCTAATGCTTTAGGTATTGATGTGGTGATTACCGATCATCATTTACCTGCTGAAACTTTACCTGACGCTGTTGCCATTGTTAATCCTAACCAACTGGGTGATGAATTTCCCAGTAAAGCATTAGCAGGCGTCGGAGTCATTTTTTATGTAATGATTGCAGTGAGAGCTGAGTTGCGAGCGCGCCAATGGTTTGCTAGACCAGGAAGCACAGATGTAAATATGGCGAAATTCTTAGACTTAGTCGCTTTAGGTACCATTGCAGATGTAGTTCCGCTCGATAAAAATAATCGAATTTTGGTGGAAAATGGCTTGAGACGTATACGCGCTAATGCATGTAGACCTGGCATCAAAGCGTTAATCGATATTAGTAAAAGAAACCAGCCTGCCTTAGCTGCTAGTGACTTAGGTTTTGCGTTAGGTCCAAGAATTAATGCGGCAGGACGTCTTGATGACATTCAAATTGGTATAGAATGTTTATTGACAGAATCCTGGAAAACGGCTGAGTCTTTGGCGGAAATTCTAGATGACATTAATACCGAACGTAAAACGATAGAAAACCAAATGAAAAGCGAAGCCGATAAACATTTAGCGCAGCTGTCGATGGAAATATCTATCGAAGACGTCTATGGCATCGCACTTTATCAACCCGATTGGCATCAAGGTGTTGTTGGTATTTTAGCATCAAGAATTAAAGAACGTTTTCACGTGCCTACGATTATTTTTGCGGAAATAGACGAGGAGCGCTTGAAAGGTTCGGGACGAAGTATCGAAGGGTTTCATCTGCGTGATGCACTTGAAGCTATTTACTTAAAACATCCAGAACTGATAGATGTGTTTGGCGGCCACGCTATGGCTGCTGGTCTCACAATACAAAAACAGCATTTTAAGGCATTTGCTTTAGCTTTTAATGAAATGGTGAGTGCGCGATTAAATCAGCAAAAAATTCATGCTTGTGTAATGAGTGATGGCGAGCTTGATGAGCATGTTATGAATGTTGACTTTGCCCATTTATTAAAGTGTGCTGGGCCTTGGGGACAATCCTTTCCCGAACCGACATTTGATGATTATTTTAATGTTGTGGATCGGCGAGTTCTGCAAGGTAAACATTTAAAACTCCAAGTCGTCAAAAAAAAAGGACAACAGGTTTTTGATGCTATCCTTTTTAATGCACCTCAAGACATATTGAATCAAGCTTTAGATAAAGTGCGATTGGCTTATCGATTAGATGTTAATGAGTTTATGGGGCGTCGTACTGTTCAGTTATTGATTGAATATATTGAATCATAAATTGGTAAGCACTATTCTGTGCTTTTTATGTAATAAAACAATGAGTAAGTCGTATGTTAGAAGTAAATCTAGTGAGAGAAAAAATTCAAGATTTCCAAGAGCGAGTTCGGCTCTTGAGGGGGTACCTTTGACTTTGATACCAAGTGTGAACGACTTGTAGAAGTTGAAAGAGAACTTGAACAGCCCGATGTTTGGGATGACCCTGAAAGGGCGCAAAATCTTGGTAAAGAACGTGGCAATTTAGAAGTGGTTGTCAACACCATTAAAAAACTTGAAAGCAGTTTAAGCGACAATGTCGAGTTACTTGACATTGCTGTAGATGAACAAGATGCCGAAACCTTAGAAGAAATCGAGAGTGATTTATCGCAACTTGGTCAATTGCTTGAGGATTTAGAGTTTCGTCGTATGTTTTCGGGCGACATGGATGGCTGTGCAGCCTATCTGGATATCCAATCAGGTTCAGGTGGCACTGAAGCACAAGACTGGGCAGAAATGTTAATGAGAATGTTTTTGCGATGGGGAGAGCGTAAAGGTTTTAGAGTTCAAGTGACTGAAGAGTCTCCTGGTGAAGTTGCAGGGCTAAAAAGCGCAACCTTAAAGTTTGAAGGTGAGTATGCTTATGGTTGGCTACGCACAGAAACGGGTGTACACCGCCTGGTACGTAAATCGCCATTCGACTCAGGAAACCGTAGACACACGTCTTTTGCTGCGGTGTTTGTGTATCCCGAAGTTAATGATGATATTGAAATCGATATTAATCCCGCCGATTTACGTATTGATACCTACCGTGCAAGCGGTGCAGGTGGACAGCATGTTAATCGCACAGACTCAGCAGTAAGAATTACACATTTACCAACGAACGTGGTCGTACAATGTCAAAATGATCGTTCACAACACAAAAATAAAGCTGAAGCAATGAAAATGCTCAAAGCTAAATTGTATGAGCTAGAGCTGCAAAAACAACGAGCAGAGCAACAGGCAGTTGAAGAGACGAAATCAGATATTGGTTGGGGGAGTCAAATACGATCTTACGTGCTAGATGCCTCCAGAATTAAAGATTTACGGACATCGGTAGAAACCAGTAATTGCCAGGCTGTTCTTGATGGTGATATTGACATGTTCATTCATGCTAGTTTGAAAAGTGGTTTGTAACTGAGTGCGGTATAACGAATGCGAATGAGAGATAAAGACTTATGAGTGAAAAAGACATTATAAATTTAGATGAAAACCAACAAATCGCGCAACGTCGAGAGAAGTTGCATGCCTTAAAAGAAAAAGGTCAAGCGTTTCCTAATGGCTTTCGTCGAGATGCATTAGCCCAAGAGCTACTTGATAAGTTTGGTGATAAAGAAAAAGAAGCCTTTGAAGAACTGGCTCAGACTGTAGCAATCGGTGGCCGTATCATGACACGTCGTATGATGGGTAAAGCCAGTTTCGTAACCGTACAAGATATGTCTGGCCGAATTCAGCTTTATGTACGTAAAGATACTGTGGGTGATGAGACTTTCGATGCCTTTAAAAAGTGGGATATTGGCGACATAGTTGGCGTCAAAGGTGAGCTGTTTAAAACCAAAACAGGTGAACTCTCTATTAAAGTTGAATCCATTGAATTACTTACTAAGTCTTTACGGCCATTGCCAGATAAATGGGCTGGATTGTCCGATCAAGAAACACGTTATCGTCAGCGTTATGTGGATTTAATTGTCAATGAGGAAGCGCGCTCTACTTTTATTACGCGCTCTAAAGTGATTGAGGCAATTCGTCAATTTTTAACGCAACAAAACTTTCTGGAAGTGGAAACACCGATGATGCACCCAATTCCTGGGGGCGCAACAGCTAAGCCTTTTGTAACACATCATAATGCGCTAGACATGTCGTTATTTTTAAGAGTAGCGCCTGAACTTTATTTGAAACGGCTAGTAGTTGGTGGTTTCGAAAAAGTTTTTGAGATTAATCGCAACTTCCGAAATGAAGGCTTATCAACGCGGCATAACCCTGAATTCACCATGTTAGAATTTTATTGGGCCTACGCAGATTTCAACATGTTGATGGAAATCACCGAGTCGTTACTAAAACATGTGGTGACCCATGTATTGGAGAGCACCTCTTTCTCAAGTCAAGGTCATGATTATGATTTTGCCAAGCCTTTTACGCGCATGACAGTACTTGAATCCATTGAACACTACAATCCTAAATTGGATATGGCCTTACTCAATGATAGAGAGTCTGCAGCGAAAGTCGCTAAAGACATGGGCATAGCGATTAAAGACAGTGATGGTTTGGGAAAAATTCACATGGAAATTTTTGACGAAACAGTTGAAGCCAACTTGATTCAGCCGACTTTTATCACAGCGTATCCGACGGAAATTTCACCTTTATCACGGCGTAACGATAATGATCCTTTCGTTACTGATAGATTCGAATTTTTTGTGGGTGGGCGTGAAGTAGCTAACGGCTTTTCTGAGTTAAATGATCCTGAAGATCAAGCAGAACGTTTTCATGAACAGGTTAAACAGAAAGACAGTGGTGACGATGAAGCGATGCATTTTGATGCGGATTACATTCGGGCTTTGGAGTATGGGATGCCACCTACCGCGGGTGAAGGGATTGGTATTGATCGCCTAGTCATGCTACTTACTGACTCACCAGCCATTCGTGATGTATTATTATTTCCTCATATGCGTCCAGAATAACACTTCATTTTGATAAAAGGTGAAGCAGTCTTGCTTCACCTTGTCTTGACAATTTTTCGCTCTAAAAAATAAGAATCACGGCATGAAAAAAACGATTTTTTTTATTATCTTAGCGTTTACTTTCACAACATTAATGAGTTGTACCCAGGCGACTGAACCTGAGGTTATTACTTCGAAAGCTAATAAAACTCAAACGGATACTCCAGTTGCTACATCACAAGGTGTTCAACCAAGTTTTGATTGTAAAAAAGCCAATCATGTTGTTGAGACATTAATTTGCTCTTCATCAACACTTAGTGCATTAGATGTTGCGCTAGCTCAGTCTTTTCGAGTGATGTTAAATAATCTTCAGAACGACGCAAAGCAAGCATTGAAAAAACAGCAAAGAGATTGGTTAAAGTTTCGTAATCAATCATGTGTTTTAGGTGAAAAAAATTGTGAAAAAATTATCGCTGCGAGAGTTGAAAAACTTGGAGGAAAACATTTAATTGAAGAATTGATGAGTAATCACATTATTAAGCGAAAAATTCACGAATCCTTACCGGTAATGACATTTTTACTTAACATAAAAAAACCAAAAAATATAGTGGAATCTATTGATATTCATTTTCATGAACTCAATAAAAAAGTTCAAACAATAGCAATAAATGCAGAGTTTAGTGATGGATATATTGATTTTATCGACGCTAATTTTGATGGTTATTTGGATTTTCGAACACCACAATTTCGTACCGCTGGACCTAATACGCCTTATTTATTTTATCTCTACCAACCCGAGGCACAAAAATTTGTTTTTTCACCAAAAATTTCTGATATTGTATCGGCTCAGTTTGATGCTGAAAAGAAAGCGATATCAAGCTTTACAAGAAATCATGCTGCTAGTTATACAAAAAAAATCTATTCAGTTAAAAACGATGCACCTCAATTAAATTATCATGAAGCACGTGAATGTGAAACACAAGGAAAGGAAGTCGTGTGTTCTGCCACTCGTTATGATCTTCAAGGAAAAGTTTTGAAAAGAAAAAATATTACAAGTGCACAATTAAATGACTTTGAACGTTAAGAATGCATTTATTGCAAAAAATTATCAATAGACAAGAAAATACTCTATTGATAGACTTTTTATTTACAGAAATATAAATACTAGGAAAACGACTATGAGGAAATATGTTTTATTGTTTTTGTTGTTAGGTTTAATCTCCAGCGTTTGTAATGCCGGTGTTAGATGTAAAATTCTGAGTTTCACTATTGTTACGAATGGTAATCAATCTAATGATGTTTATTTAAATGGGTGGCTTGAAGGCAAAGAAGAATCCATATGGATAAATATCGCTAACGATCAAGTTGGTAAACATAATGTAGCATTAGCTTTAGCTGCACAAATGTCAGGAAAAACACTTTCAATTGATTTAGCTAACGAAGAAGATACTTGTGCAAATTTCCCGAGTAGAGCAGCTATTGGAAGAATAGAGAATTTACTCATTTCTGGCTGATATTAAAGAACTCTGCAAAGAGGACCTGCAACCTGAAGCTCAATGATTATCCCAATATGGCGAGTCACCCAGCTTTTCCACAATAAAGTCAATTAAGAAACGACAACGCTGCGGTAAAAAACGATTTTTCGGATAAACCGCGTAAGCATGCATAACCGGTAACTGGTATTCCGTCAAAATAGGAATAAGTTGCCGGTTAGCCAATTCTTTGTAAGTGATAAATGTGGGCAAATAAGTCATACCATGTCCTTGAACCGCCATATTTTTTAAGAAATCGCCATTGTTGGCTGAAATCTTTGCTGTTATGGGAACTGAGTAAGCCTTCCCCGTTTTATCTGTGAGTTTGAGCTGATGACTAGAGAACAACCCATAGAGTAAAAAAGAGTGATGCTTTAAATCCTTAGGTGATTGTGGCGTGCCAAACTTATTCAAATAACTTTCGCTTGCACATAACATGTGTTTAATCTCAGTGATACGCCGAGCTTGATGACTTGAGTTTTGTAGATGTCCAATACGAATCGCCATTTCAAAACCCTCTTCTACCAAATCAATATGGCTGTCGGTAAAATTAATCTGAAAATCTACGTCGGGATATTGGTTGGCAAACTCATCTAATAAAGGACTCAAATGCATGAGTCCAAAACTCAGGGGCGTTGTAATTTTTAATGTACCTTCAATATGTGTCTTTACGCCACGAGTTTGCTCGTTAAGCTCAGCAACTTCGTCCAAGATATTCCTTGCCCGTTTATAATATTGATTCCCTGCTTCGGTAAGGCTGGATGTGCGCGTGGTTCGTCTAAGCAATTGAGTATCAAGTCTTTTTTCTAAGTCTGTTAATCGTCGGCTTACTGCTGATTTGGCAATATTCAAGTGTTCTGCCGTTTTACTGATTCCGCCTGCTTCTACGATTCGAACAAACATTTGCATATCTTCTAATTGTCCCATTAATGTTCTCCAAATTAGAACAATGAGTTCATATCTTGTCTGTTTATTCTTTTTCTGTCAACGCATAAACTGCGATCATCTTTTAAATAAAACGACTGGAGAACACGTATGAATGCTTTACAAACCTTTAGTGCACCTGTTGGTCGCGTATTTTTAGCTTTTATCTTTATTATGTCTGGTTTTTCTAAAATTTCTGCATATGAGGGTACCCAAGGCTATATGGAAGCTATGGGTGTACCTGGTGTTTTGCTTCCTTTGGTGATAGTTCTTGAAATTGTTGGTGGAGCGCTCATTGCGTTAGGTTTTCAGGCGCGTTTAACAGCGTTAGTCATGGCTGGGTTTAGTTTATTATCCGCAATACTTTTTCATGCCAATTTTTCAGACCAAATGCAAATGATCAGTTTCATGAAAAATGTGGCTATTGCAGGTGGTTTTTTAATGATTGTGGCACACGGGGCAGGTGCCTTTTCATTGGATAATCGTCGAAATCAATAAAGAAATGGACTGTTATTTTCAGATCTTTGCGTACTTAAGCGCAAGGATCTCCAGCATTAAATGATTGATACTAGGAAGCGAGAAATGAGACATATTCAGGAGAGTCGTCAAACCATGTTTTTAAATCGAGGTCTATGGAGAGTTTTTCATGGTGTTGAAACGTCGGATGGTGCCGATGTTAAATTAACTCGGATAATAGGTTCCCCTGATTTAAACATGCTGGATCCTTTTTTGTTGCTCGATTGTTTCGAAAGTGATGATGTGAAAGATTATATTGGTGGCTTTCCTGCGCATCCACACCGAGGGTTTGAAACGGCTACCTATTTGCTCAATGGTCGTATGCGTCATAAAGACAATGCTGGGCATGAAGGCGTCATAGAAGCGGGTGGTGTTCAATGGATGACTGCAGCCAAAGGCATTATTCATTCAGAAATGCCGGAACAGGAAAAAGGGCTTCTAAGAGGCTTTCAGCTTTGGGTCAATTTACCTGCCGCTCAAAAAATGAATCAACCGGCTTATCAAGAATATTCACCAGCAACCACACCACTTGAACAACGTGAAAATGGTACTTTGATTAAAGTGATTGCAGGTGAAACATCAATGGGAACAAAAGGGCCGATTAAAAATAACACTATATTACCTATTTTTATGGATCTCCAATTACCTCCTCATACCCATTGGCAACAGGAGTTACCCGGCGAACATAACGGTTTTTTATATGTTATAGGCGGTAGTTTAGATGTACTTTCAGAAGGCCACAAGGAGCGAGAGCCAACAGAAATGCTGCAACAAAAATCGTTAGGTGTTTTAACCAGAGGTGAAAATCTTAATATATTGAGTGGTGAAGAGGGGGCTCGCTTCTTGTTAATCGCTGGTCAGCCTATTAATGAGCCGGTGGTAAGAAGTGGTCCTTTTGTCATGAATACTCGGAAGGAAATACTCCAAGCATATCAAGATTTTCAAAATGGCAAGTTGTAATTTTTAATGGCTCTTTCAATCAGAAGAGGAAAAGCGAATGGGATTATTAGTGGATGGTCAATGGCATACAGATTGGTATGAAACTCAATCAACGGGCGGTAAGTTTATTCGTAAAGATTCAGCATTTCGAAATTGGATAACCCCTGATGGCAGTGCTGGACCCACAGGTGAAGCAGGCTTTATCGCCGAAGCAGGACGCTATCATTTATACGTGGCAGCCGCTTGTCCATGGGCACACAGAACCTTGATATTTCGTGAGCTCAAGGGTTTACAAAATATGATTTCCATCTCTGTAGTGAATACGATCATGAGAGAAGAAGGCTGGACATTTGCACCAGGTGTAGGCGTTATTCCTGATACGATTAATCAAAAATCACGTTTGTACGAAATTTATTGTTTAGCTAACTCTAGCTATACAGGACGTGTTACGGTACCGATTTTATGGGATAAAAAAAAGCAGACGATTGTCAGTAATGAGTCTTCAGAAATCATTCGCATGTTAAATAGCGCTTTCGAGCAACTCGGTGCAAAGCCTGGCGATTATTATCCAAAAGATAAGAGAGAGCTTATCGATGCTTTGAATGAGCAAATTTACCACAAAGTGAATAATGGCGTGTATAAAGCAGGCTTTGCCACAACCCAAATGGCTTATGAAGAAGCTGTAACAGAACTTTTCAATGAACTTGATCACTTAGAGGAGCGCTTAAGTAAACAGCGTTATTTATTGGGTTCACAAATCACGGAAGCCGATTGGCGGCTTTTCACCACTTTAATCCGATTTGATGCTGTTTATGTTGGCCATTTCAAATGTAATATCAAACGTATTGAAGATTATCCTGCTTTATCTAACTATTTAAGAGATTTGTATCAACAACCAGGAATTGCAAATACCATCAATTTTGAGCAGGTTAAAGCGCACTATTATGGTTCTCATGAAACAATTAATCCAACCTTGATCGTACCTAAAGGTCCAGAATTAGATTTTATGCGTGCTCATAATCGAGGAAGTTTTTAATTTTTTAGCAATTATGTTGTTATATCAAAAATGACAAACAAAAGGTTTTTTTACAAGCGCTTTGTTTGTACTATACCTGTGTATTATCTTTAATTACACGGGTTCCTATATTAACAGGTATGAATTCTTCCTCTGAAACACAACATCGATTAATTCATTCAAGTGACAAAGAATTATTGCGTTTTTACTTTCAATCAAACTATCAACATTTTAAAGTTTGGCAACCTGCTCGTTCGCTTAATTATTATTCGAATGAAAACTGGAATACTATTTTCGAACAATGGTTAACAGAACAAGAAGAAGGCAGAGCTGTACACTTTATTGCATACCACGAACAACAACTATGCATTGCTGGACATTGCTCGTTAACCCAAATTAGCTATGGTCCATTTAAAGCCTGTTATATGGGGTATGGAATTGCACTGGAACAACAGGGTAAAAATCAAGCGTACTATTTGTGTCAATCGACGATAAACCACGCTTTTCAATATTTGAAGTTACACCGAATTATGGCAAATTATATGCCGCATAATAACCGTTCTGGAAAACTGTTGAAGCGTTTGGGTTTTGAAAAAGAAGGTTTTGCTAGAAATTATTTAAAAATTAACGGACAGTGGCGGAATCATTTTTTAATGGTAAAAAATAATGAAACGAGATAATGATGACAATCAAGCAAATATCAAGTGGCTCTGAGTTTGAAAATAAAATTGGCTATTCAAGAGCAATAGTCGATGGAGATTATGTATTTGTATCTGGAACAACAGGATACAATTATCAAAATATGACAATATCAAGTGATCCTGTAGAACAAGCAGAGCAATGCTTTAAAAATATTGAAAAAGCACTTAAAGATGCAGGTAGTAGTTTAGAAAAAATCGTAAGAGTGCATTACATTTTTCCTGAAAGGAAAGATTTCGAACCATGCTGGCCTGTGCTAAATAAATATTTGGGCAGCATAAAACCTGCAGCAACAATGTTTGTAGCAGGTTTGTATGATCCAGACATGAAATTAGAAATTGAAGTGACAGCACGTCTGAAATAATAATACGGAGAAACTAATATGCATGTGGAAATCAATGTTGATGATTTGTCAGACGGTAATATTGAAGCTTTACTAAAACAGCATCTTAATGAAATGTATCAATACTCTCCGTCTGAAAGTATTCATGCCTTAGACTCTAAACAATTAAGAGATACGAGTATGGCATTTTGGTCTGCTTGGGTAAATGGTGAGTTTGCTGCTTGTGGTGCATTAAAAGTTCTATCGTCCTCTAGCGGTGAAATAAAATCCATGAAAACAAAAGATACCTTTTTGCGTTTAGGCTTGGCATCTCAATTATTAAACGTGATCTTGCAAGAAGCGAGTCATAGAAACTATGAAAGAATAAGTTTGGAAACAGGAACCCATCAAGCTTTTAAGCCTGCTATAGAACTATATAAAAAATTTGGCTTTGTTGAATGTGGGCCTTTTGGTGAATATCGACAAGACCCGCATAGTGTTTTTTTTACAAAAATTTTAAAGTGAATAATTACTAATTATCAACTAAAGATAAATGGTTTTAAAAAATAAGGAATTTAGTCTATGAAAATAATGAGTATCCTTTTGATGCTTTTAACATTAAGCGGCTGCTTAGCGACTAACTATTGGCAGAAAACACTAAATGATGAAAATCATATCCAAGTTTTATCTGAACTTACAGAAGAAGAATTCTATGCGTATCAACTCGAATCAGAAGAAAGTTCATACATTGACGTAGACACCCAGGGGGGCGTTGTGTATGTTCATCGAAATCAAGGAAAAAAAATACTCCATATTGGCATAGCGACCCTAATGACACCATTGCTCGTTGGTGCTGATGCCGCTCTTTGGAGCCTTTGTTATGGTCAATTAGCAAACTGCCTGAGATCAAATTCCCATGATGTTAAGGAGCACTACCCGAATTCTAGCGTTGTTGTGGAATAACAAATTTCTGAGTTTTTAGTGCTATTTTCCGCGGGAATAGGTTAAAAACTTTCTTCAATAATTTGAGGTTTTTCTGCTTCTGATTTTAGAGAATAAGAAATTATGAAAGAGATGATTAAGATAAAAAGAAAAACACTCCAATAGGGCATTTGTAATTTCAATAATATGATTGCCAACAAAAAACCGATAAAAAAATGAAAAATAGTATTGAAAAACTGCTTTTTAATACTAGAACTTTTTTTAGGAAAAACTATTTTTTTTCTTTTAAAAGGCAAGTGGTTTTTGTATAAGGTGCAAGCGTAGCTGCCTTTAAAAAGTGAACTATTAAAGTTGTACTTAAATAGTTCACCATCTACTTCAAACTCATTAGATGAAGTAGGTAGAAAACTCCGTTTGCTTACGATTAATTGACCGTCAATAAAAACTTGCTCAAGACCACTAAAAGCACTAAACCATAATGTTATAGAACGTCCTTTGTATTCATAAACCAACTTAATTCCGGCTTTAAAGCTAAATTGATCTTTTTCCATAACGATGAGTATTCCTTGATTGATTGTTCCATAGATTTTATCGGTTTGGATTATAATCAATAAAAAAAGGTGATTGCAAACAAGAAATGCATCTAATCATACATTTCTTGCCGTGAATTTATCCTTAAGACAAAAGCTATACAGAAATAATCATTTTTTTTGAAAAGACTTTTGTCTCATTGCTAAAATTGATATTTCAAGCCCGCCTGCAAACTTAATGGTTCATAATCAATATTCGAAAATACTTCATCAGTATTATTTTCCGATACCAATGTTAAAGAGTTAAGTGAGGTATAGCGTATTTCTGCAAGCAAGCTCCACTGAGATGAAATCTTATAATCCGTTCCCACAAAGAGTTGCCAGCCTGTTTTACTATCACCTGAAAATGAAGTTTCAAAGCCATTTTCCTCATAGTCAATGTCAACTTCTTGGCTCCAAACTAGACCAGCACCGACATAAGGTTGCCATTTTTGAAATGCTCTAAAATGATAATAATTGTTAAGAAAAAATAAGTTTGACGCATAGTTGCCATTGTCAAAGGTCTGACCATTAGGAAGTTGAAC
>JBCCZV010000065.1:0-20784 GCA_039187085.1 Pseudomonadota bacterium | reverse complement strand
GAGTAATACTGCAATTTTTTATATTGATTTATTTTCACTATGTGTTTTTTTATCATTCCTGTAGCAAAGAGAATAAGATTGTCATTTTTTTATTGCTTTCCTTTAGTAAATTTTAAGATTTTAAATATTTTTGTACTGACGATATTTTTGATATTCCGTATTTGATAGAGAAGAACATTTGATTTTAAGAATAAATTGTCAAATAAGAATTATATTTTATGAAAGGGCTAGAAAATGAGAAAACAGTGCATTTTTTAGTCGACGGACCTGTTTGGCGATAATAAGCAACTTAAGCTTTAGCACTCAGTGTTTGATGTACAAAAATAACAACTACATTATTGAATAAGGCAATCTACTTCATTGCCATCTTATTGAAGCAGGTAATGTAAAGTTATTGACAATCACCTTACTCTGCAAAATGCTTCGAGGCACAGTTTGACAGAATAACTTCGCTGACACTATTTTTTCGGTAGAGCACTTTTTATCCATCAAAGCACAATAAGCATAAACAGTTTCGAAATTTTTAAAAGAGAGAAAAGGTTTTAGAGAAGAATAAAACCAAAGCACCATAATCCATTGATTTTATTAAATTACAGGCACAAAAAAAGCGAGATGTTTAATCTCGCTTTTCTGGTAATATGGTGCCCGGGGACGGACTCGAACCGTCACGGAGTTACCTCCGAGGGATTTTAAGTCCCTTGCGTCTACCAATTTCGCCACCCGGGCATATTATGGAGGCTGGGGTCGGAATCGAACCGGCGTCCACGGAGTTGCAGTCCGCTGCATAACCACTCTGCCACCCAGCCAAAAACGGCTATTTTCTGAAGCTAAGTTACCAAACTTTAAAGCTTCAATTTTTGATTGAATACAATCAAAAATTGGAGCGGGAAACGAGATTCGAACTCGCGACCCCAACCTTGGCAAGGTTGTGCTCTACCAGCTGAGCTATTCCCGCATTAAACCATTTTTTTCTACAAACTCAGGGCTTTATTAACTTAGAGTTATACTTAACTCTGATTTTCTAAAGCGTGTCTTGCAAAAGAGACGAAGATTCTACCTTAGAAATAAATAATGTCAAGCCTTAGTTTTTAAAAAGTAACCTATTTCAATTACTTCGCACGTTCATCATTACATAACGTGGACGCGCATTATCCTTGATCTGAAGAAGATGTCAAGTGTGGCCAAGCTGCTTTTAAATAAATTAACATTGAATACAGTGTAATAGCTACCGACATATATAACATAGTATAAGCAACGATGACTAAATCAATCCCATAATCTGGCTCAAGCACCAATAAAAGTAAAATTGCTGTCATTTGAGACACCGTTTTTACTTTTCCAATATAACTGACAGCCACGTCTCCACGTTTTCCCAATTCTGCCATCCACTCTCTTAGCGCAGAAATGATAATTTCTCGAGAAATTATCACCATAGCAGGTATAGCAATCCATAAATCTGCATAGGCTTGGACTAAAATTGTCAATGAAACCGCTACCATAATTTTATCTGCTACAGGATCGAGAAAAGCCCCTAGAGACGATCCCATATTATACTTCCTCGCGACAAACCCATCCAGCCAATCCGTGAAACCTGCAACAGCAAAAATCACACCTGCGGCGAGATAACTCCAATCAACAGGAAGGTAGTAAACGATAACTAAAACGGGCACAAGAAGTATGCGGATAAACGTAAGCGTGTTGGGAAGATTATAAGCTGACATAACTACTATTTTATTTTACTCATAGTGACGGAGTCGGGAATGAAGATAACGAACAGATTATAGTGTAATTCGTGCTAGCAAAGTAACTTTATCCCTACTGATATTCAATAATTTCTTAATATCTTCAATTAATTACCATTGTGGTGAAGATAGTGATAGAGATCTTCTGCCAGTTTTGCGTTGATTCCTTTGACTTTTTTTAAGTCTTCTAATGAAGCAGACTTAATACTCTCTAAGCCTCCAAACTGAGTAAGTAAATACTTTCGCTTTTTAGGGCCAATCCCAGGGATAGCATCTAAAGCAGACTTTGAGCGTGTTTTATCTCTGGCTTTTCTATGTCCCGAAATAGCAAAGCGGTGAGCTTCATCGCGAATAGCTTGTAACAGGTGTTTAGCAGGTGAACGAGTAGACAATGTCAAAGGTTCATTGGCATCCATAGTAAGAATGCGATCATAATCTGGGTTCCTACCTTCACCTTTAACTACAGATATGACATAAATTGATGATAGACCCAGTCGATCAATAACCGAAATAGCTCGTGATAATTGCCCAGGACCACCATCAATCACTAAAATATCTGGTAGTGTTTCAGTACCAACTTGTTTACTAAATCGTCGTGTTAACACTTGCTCCATCGCAGCGTAATCATCTCCTGGCTCAATATCTTTAATATGATATTTGCGATAAGCTGATTTCAGTGGACCTGCTTGATTAAAAACGACACAGGATGCCATGGTGGCCTCTCCCAAAGTATGACTAATATCAAAACATTCAATACGTGTTGGCATCTCATCACGAGCCAGTACCTGTTTGAGTTCCATCCAACGCGCAGATTGTTGCTCTTGACTCTGAGATCGCGCATTAATCGCGTTGATCGCGTTGGTTTCGGCTAGAGTTAACCAACGGTTTCTATCACTACGTACTTGATGAGCGACACGAACATTTCTTTCCCTTTGAGTTGTGAGCAAATCCGCCAAAACCTCTAATTGTTCTGCGAGATCAGTATTCATAATCACTTCGGAAGGAATTTCGCGTCCACCTAAATAGAACTGAGTGATAAACGCATACATAATTTCTGTGTCATCATCATATTCACGCACTTTGGGAAAATAAGTTTTATTACCCTGTACTTTGCCAGATCTCACAGAAAGTACACTCACACAGATTAGTGCTTGTTCACGTACAATAACTACAAAATCTGCGTGTATATTGGCCCCTTCCGCGCTTTGACTTTCAACTACCAGACGCATATTAGCAATTTGATCTCGGTACTTTGCAGCCCTTTCAAAGCCTAAAGTTTCAGCAGCTTCTTCCATTTTTTTGACGAGCAAATTAATGAGCTCAGTGTTTTTGCCTTGATAGAACATGACAGCGTTTTGAACATCTTCCCCATACTCTTGTTCACTAATAAGATCGGTACAGGGTGCAGTGCAACGCTTAATTTGATATTGCAAGCAGGGACGGGAGCGGTTTCTGAAATAAGAGTTTTCGCATTGTCTTAATAAAAATAATTTTTGGATAAGATTGACACTCTCACGAGCCGCATAAGAATTTGGATAAGGACCAAAATAATAACCTTTTCTCTGACGAGAACCACGATGTAAACTCACTCGTGGAAAAGTATCATCAGATATATATACATAAGGAAAAGATTTATCATCACGCAACAATACGTTGTATCTTGGCCTTAGTGATTTAATAGTATTGTGTTCAAGAATTAATGCTTCGGTTTCTGTGTGAGTCACTGTTACTTCAATCTCACAGATTTGTTTGACTAAGACCTGAGTTTTTGGGGAGTCAAGCTCTTTTTTGAAGTAACTCGATACACGCTTTTTTAAATTTTTTGCTTTTCCCACATAGATAACATCACCACTTTGATCTAGCATACGATAAACACCTGGCTGGGTAGTTAAAGTGCGTAAGAACTCAGCGGAATCAAATTTTTGTGGTAATGAAGACATGGAAAACCCTTAAAGACGAATGATAATCAAGCGTTATCATTGTACGTCGTTAGGTAGGCTCTTACAGTATTTCAGAGTCTAATAAGTTATGGCGAATAGCTAAGTGTGTGAGTTCAACATCAGAATTCACTTTGAGCTTTTCAAATAATCGATATCGATAGGTATTAACGGTTTTGGGGCTCAAAAACAATTTATCTGAAATTTCTTGTACTTTTAAGCCTGAGGTAATCATTAAAAGTACTTGCATTTCACGCTCAGATAATGCTTTAAAAGGATTATCTTCCCCCCCTAAACTTTGCAGCGCTAAGGCCTGAGCAACTTCAGGGGTAATGTAACGCTGACCGGCTTTGACCTGTTGAATAGCTTTAACCATCTCATTGACATCAGCACCTTTCGTTAAATAACCATGTGCTCCAGCTTGAATAAAACGTGATGGAAAAGGCTCTTGTCCATGTACCGTTACCGCAATAACCTTGACGTCCGGATCTTGTCGTAGCAGCCGTTTAGTGGCCTCTAAACCATTAATACCAGGCATATTGGCATCCATAAGTACTACATCCGGCTTAAGCTCTTTACAAAGTTGTATGGCTTGTTCGCCATCAGCTGCTTCTCCAATAACCGAGAGTCCAGACTCGTCGGCAAGAAGCCTGCGAATGCCCATTCTAACCAATTCATGGTCGTCAACGATGAGTACTTTAATCAATGCATTGCCCTCAGTTGGATTTGTTAACTATAACATCAATAGCCATCGACAACATTTTGGTTATGTGCACCTGGCCGGTTTTGGCAACCCTGCAATTTTGGTGGCCTGCTTGGCTGGCCCTTCTGGAAACAAAGTATGTAAATATATACTATTACCTTTTTCTTCGCCTAAGTGAATTTTCAAATATTTTACTAAGGGACGAATAGCTGGAGAGGTATTATATTGTTCAAAAAAGTGACGAACATAATGTATCACTTGCCAGTGATCCTGCGTTAGTTCTAATTGCTCACTAGCCGCAATCTGCTCCGCTATTTCTTCAGTCCACTCAGCAGCGTTGATCATATAGCCATGCTTATCTGTTTCAAATGATAATGACAATGTTCGAAGGCTCCTAATAAGCTGTTTTACCAAGCTGTTACATTGTCAAATTGTAAGCACAACTCAACAAAATCCGCGTAACTAATGTGCTTAATTTCTGGATAGATGCTGCGTTGCAAGCCTCGAAGACTTAAATCGCTATCAATCACATAAATTTTAGGGTTGTTACTGGTTATCTTTGCATGAGTGAACAGCTTGAAAAACTCATCTTGACAACTGTGTAGTACACCATTTTCAATCAACACTATGGCGTCTTTTTCCGTCATAATCTTCAGCAAGCGGTCATCAAAATTTTGAGGGGACTGATTAACAGTAAATAATGTAGGCATTTTACAACACCATCTTCCATGTGCATTGCGACAGTCGAGCTTTTAAGTCAGTTTGGTTCAACAAAGTAACAGGAACACTTAACGCTTCTTTTGCAAATGCTCGATGAGTAAAAAATTCGGCTTCCACAAATAAGTTTTCAACATCATATAAAGGTAAAGTAGAAAAGTTTTTTGCGGGGTTTTGGATAGTTAGAATTCCTGGAGCATCACCATCAATCAAGTGATAGACGCCTTCTCCAATAAAGAATACATCAACAGGGTAATCAAAAGTGGCTGCCATAAAAATAATATCCAAAGCTTCTCGGCCACGAGAAGAACCAATAGGCGGGGACTTAATGATAAAGCCTAATGTTGTCTGATTCATCTGCATGACTATTTAAACTCAACAGTTCGGGTTGTTTTTGACATAGATTCAACTAAGACCCCCAGCCCGCTAAGCTGAAAGCCTTCTGCGAGATTGTAAGTTAATTTATCATCTCGCTGCATTTCTTCTTGATCGTATACACCTCTTTTTACTGCGGCAGCAACACAAACATCGAGATTAAACTGATATTTTTTCGCAAGAGATGCCCAAGAGTTTTGCAAACGTACTTTACCATCAAAGTCATTTAAACAGGAGGCGACCAAGACAGCATCTTGATAGAAAAAAACACAATTGATGCGACACTGTTTTTGATAAATAGCTTCGCAAAAGTTCATTGCCGAGTAATGGGCTTGACCAGTAAAGGGTGAACCTGTAACTAACAATGTAAAGCTAGAATCTTTCATGCTACCCCCCCAGTATTAAACCTCGATAAAATAGGCAAATAATATAAGCTATTTAGAAAAATGACAAAAGCTAGCGATCAAAAAAGGGCGCTTAGCGCCCTTTTTTAGCTTCAGTAAGTAGCGAATTAATCGTCACTTGAGAACGACATAAGAATGCTAAGCAAGCTAACAAAAATGTTATATAGCGAAACAAATAGTGTCACTGTAGCACTGATATAGTTAGTTTCACCACCGTGGATGATTGCACTGGTTTGGTAAAGAATGGCCATTGATGAAAACACAATGAACAATGCCGACATAGCCAAAGACAATGCAGGAATATTTAAGAAAATATTTGCAATCATACCAATGATTAAAACGATGAACAAAGCAGTAATAGCACCGCTTAAGAAACTCATGTCTTTCTTTGTGACAAGTACATAAGCTGACAGGCCGAAGAAAGTTAAGCCAGTGCCCGCTAAAGCAAATAGCACAATGTCCATAGCACCTGCACCAGCAAACATGCTAATGACAGGACCTAGCGTGAAGCCCATAAAGCCTGTTAGTGCAAAAACGAAAAATAGACCCATGGCAGAATCTTTTGTTTTTTCAACGGCAAAAAGCAAACCATAAAAACCGATTAGCATTCCCCACCAAGGAATGCGAGGTGCATCCGCCATCATAGCAAATCCACAAATCACTGCGCTCCAAACAAATGTCATGGCTAGAAGCGCATAGGTATTACGCAACACCTTGTTAATTTCAATCTGACGCCCCTGGGGCGCGGCCGAAACAGCTGAATTATATTCCATCGTTAATTACCCTCTATGACCTATGTTAACCAAAAACCTTGAAATAAAACGAATGATTGCAATTTTACATTATGCATAAACTGCAAATGCTGTTGCAGATCGACATAACACCTCATTTGTTGGAATAACACTATTTGACTACAGAGCATTACGCAACCTGTCTTTTCTATTCTAGCGCTATTCCAAAAAATTTACTGGCAAAGCAAGAGCTAACAGCACAGAAATATCAATTAACCTTATTGCAAAATCCACAAAACCTAAAAGTGCAACTCATAACTCACGTGTTATATCATATTGATGAATATTATGAGGATTATTTAAATTTTTTCAATACATCGTATTTATAGGGTTATTTTACGATTCAATAGGTTGCAAGTATTTCGAACTGCTGCCAGCCTTCTTGTTTTAGTCAATAATACACTCGTCTAGATGCTCATCTCAATCTTGACAGAACCCATTGAACTTTTATAGTGGAAATCGAATGAAAACAGATTCTAGCTTGTGCAATAATCAATCACTTATTGCTTCCAATTTAAATGAGTGCTGTTTTTTTGAACGTATACTTGTGAAGATTTGAACAATGACGCTTAAAACAAGCTGGAATACGCATATTGTTACATAAAGGTAAAATGTTACCTTTATGAGCACTTTGACATAAAAAGTTACGAAAATACACCTCAAAAAACATAACTTGTTACTCTTTGACTAAAGGCAAAATGAATGTGCCGCTGAATAGACATACCATCGACTCTACCAAGTCATAGAAGAGTCGGTTGGTTTCGGTGACTCAGAATAGCTAAAGCAGCAGAATATTCTGCTGTGGTTAAGATAAAAGAACAGTTTTTAAAAATCGCGTTGATTAACGGCCGTTGTACTGTGATAGTGACCATCGGAATACTCAGAAATATAGCGATGAGGTTTTAACGTGGATTATTTCCCCTTCTTTGTCAAACTTGATAACAAACATTGCGTTATTATAGGTGGTGGTGACACGGCCATGCGTAAAGCCAAACTCATCGCAAAAACCAAAGCCAAAATAACGGTTGTCGCTCCGGAAATTTCAAGTATTTTGCAGGATTGGGCACAAGTAGAAAGTACATCTATCCACTTTGTGCAAGACAAGTATCGCCTGCATTATATAGAAAATGCATTTGTGGTGATTGCGGCAACTAACGATGTATCAGTCAATCAGCAAATTGCAGAAGCTTGTGAACAGAGGGATATTCTCGTCAATGTTGTTGATATGCCTAAAGCTTGTCGATTTATTGTGCCTTCTATCGTAGATCGCTCTCCCATCACGATTGCACTATCAAGCGGAGGTAAAGCACCGGTTTTGCTGCGACATATACGAACACAGCTGGAGTCAATAATCCCAGCCAATCTCGGTAAGCTAGCAAGTTTCGCTGGAAAAATGCGAAGCCATGTTGCTAAAAAAATTCACTCTATCGGCGAACGTCGGAAATTCTGGGATAAACACCTTTCAGGACCCATCGCTGAAGATGTGATGTCAGGCTTCACGGAACGAGCCGAACAACGTTTTCTCACTTCGCTTGATGGGCACCATTCAACAGGTTGCGTTTATCTTATTGGAGCAGGTCCCGGGGATCCAGAACTTCTAACGTTTAAAGCGTTACGCTTGATGCAACAAGCTGATGTGGTTTTGTATGACCGCCTTGTGTCGAAAGAAATTCTTGAACTTGTCCGTCGGGATGCTGATATGATCTATGTCGGAAAAAAAGCCCATCAGCACGAACTCCCTCAAGCCGAAATCAATGCCAAGCTCGTGGAACTTGCTTCGGAAGGAAACGTAGTGGTTCGGCTTAAAGGCGGCGACCCTTTTATATTTGGTCGAGGCGGTGAAGAAATCATACAATTATCAGCTAACAAAATACCTTTTCAGGTAGTACCTGGTATTACTGCCGCAGCTGGAGCGGCTAGCTATGCAGGGATTCCTCTGACACACAGAGAACATGCCCAAGCCATAAGCTTTGTCACGGGCCACTCCAAACATGGAGAAGTAGATTTAAACTGGGAAGCAATAACACGCCCAAACCACACACTGGTGATTTACATGGGTTTATGCCAACTTAGCAAAATTATCCATAAGTTAATAGAGCATGGCTTAGAACCTCAGCACCCTATTGCTGTTATTTCAAAGGCAACCTATTCAACGCAAGAAACTGTATGTGGTAATTTGGGCGATATAGAATGCAAAGTGAAAGCGTCAAACATTGAGTCTCCCGCTTTATTTATTGTTGGAAGTGTCGTGTCTTTACGAGAAAAACTCTCTTGGTTTGAACAAAAACATGAGACACTGAACGCAACTTTCGGTCACGTTCGTGCAAAAGAGTAATAATTTAAGTACTCAATCAAACTTTTTCGTTACTTCGAGCTCACAATAGCTACGTGCTTACTTCAAAGAAGAATAGTAAGCAGCCAGATTAGCAATATCCTCGTCTGTCAAGCCTTTGGACATAGGTGACATTAGTGGATTGTTACGTTGACCATCTCGATAGGCTTTTATAGAAGAAATTAAGTATTCTTTATTTTGACCAGCAAGGCTCGGATAAGTTTTAATGACAGCCTTACCATCAGCGCCATGGCAAGCGGCACAAACAGCCGACTTAGCTTTTCCTTTAGCAATATCACCAGCAGATAGTGTCGCAAAACCGGGCAACATGATGAGTAAGGTTAACGCAACTTTAGACAAGTTCATGAATATTTCTCCTTGGACAACAGTAATTAAAAGCTCTACTTTTTTATTAAATTAAGATTAAGCAAAGTGCTAAGTATAACAAAGTAGAAGATATTTTGGTCATTTTCTGAGAAGCCTTATTGTAAGTAATCATGCATGAAAACTCTTTCAATTGACGCATTTGAAATTTTTTGGCGGCGTATTGTGTCATTCATACTCGATTCACATGACTTTAGTTCGTTTGTACGGATTGAAGTATTCGATTGACCAATCATTTTTGTTGAGAACACCAAATTCGGATGATTTTTGGTCACTTTTTTGTAATTGACTCCGTAATATTTAAATTCGCTTAACCAATCACAAACGAAATCTCTTCAAAGACTATAATCCGATGTTGTTAAATGTTTATGAAAAATCGATTACGGGGAAAATTGTTGAAAAAGAAAGCAATTTTTGTACATAAAGCATCCATTTCGGGCATGATTTATACACTGATACGTGTGGCGTGTTTATTTGTCTTTGGGAATGCTTACGCACAGGGAAGACAAGATATTTATCTAGGAACACTTATTCAGCAATCTCTGCAATCCGGAACATCGATACATTCTGAAGGAAAACAATTTCTTGCTCAAGCCCTTACACAAGTTGATGGGCAACAAATCACCGGTACACCCAAACACTGTAATGCGCATGGAAAGTTTTCCTGTGGTTTAGAAGCACAAGAGTTTTGTTTGCTGGATGAAACACCACTCGAACGACTAAGACAAGATGTTGCTCAATGCATGCAAGCTAATGCTCAAGGTATTATCATTGTGAGAAATCCAAATTACTCCATTGAAAATGCTTCCGCGCTCGATTTATTTTTCGATACGAAGAAAACCCCCATTGTTAGCGTCGATAAAGCCACAGGGGATTGGTTAGTTAAGCATCAACAAAGAGTCATTTCTCTTAGCCTTTACAACGATAAGGTAGTCACAAAAGCATTATGTCATACCTTAATGCTTACTGAGAAATGGGCTTTTTTCAAAGCAAGCTGCTTACAAAAAGCTGACATTGATAGTTTGTACATACAAACTAATCAACAGAAAACTCCCAAAGGGCGCTTCTCAAATTTACCTATCCGTAAAACTCAAAACTATTTACCTTCGAAAAGTTATTTTTCCGATGATGCTCACCTGGCTATGAATGAGTCTTATGCTATTTTTGAGCTCGTCCCCGATCTTTCATCATCAACACAATCGTCCGTCGAAATTAAAGTTGATGAAAAGCAAATTAAAACCCTTTATCAAGAACTCCCTAAACACAAAGATTGGGTTAAAACCACCACAGCGCATATAGCTCTTTTCGAAAAGCGACATCAAATAATTTCAAATGTGCATCACCCAAAGTCGTTCAGTGTAAATTTTATTGATCAACATAAACATCCAGAAAAAACTAGCGTAAACCTTCAGCAAAATGCTAAGGGTCCTTTTGTCATTAAGAATATTGAGTGCAATAAAGAGGAAGACTCGAATCTTACAGATGAAAGAGACTGCTGGATAGATATCCAATATAACCCGTCAATTGAAGGCGTTGATCTTGCTTTTATAACATTCTCTAACGAGAAAGATAAAGATACCGACAGTCATCCTAAAATAATTTTGAAAGGTATCGGACTGGGTCATCATCCTCAACTTAGTGCTCTTTCAAACTTCGATGCAAAATTAACATGGTTTAAAGCTTTGGATAAATCCACTCCCGGAGAAAATACAACCATCATGCAAGTGAGCACAAGGCAGGATACAGGCAAACTGTCTTTCGAGTGGAAAACCGGTGGTTCTAAAGATGATGAATTTTTGTTATTAATAAACGATCAGTTAGTAGAAACGTTAACTTTTAATCAGGACTGGCAAGCGGTTACTATCGCTTTGCCGGAATATACGGATAATATTACGTGGATTCACGTATCTAATAACATTAAACAACCATCAAAGCCAGAGCAGCTGTTACGAGCTGTAAGCATTAATTAAACGATAGCTTTACAAAAAGTGAATCAGACAGATAGAAAATTCAACACGAATGGCAGAAAAAATTTGCCATTCGTGTCTCTTTAAAGTCTAAAATTGTATTCAGAGTTAAGAGTCAAAAGCTACAGTATCTGCAATCGTTTGGTACTCTTCCATCTCGTTGAAGTTCATATAGCGATAAATGTCACTGGCTTTCGAGCCCACTTCATTCATAACTGACATATACTCGTCGCGCGTAGGAATTTTGCCTTTAACCGCGCCAATAGCTGCAAGCTCAGCAGAGCATAAGTAAACATTGGCACCTTTACCCAAGCGATTGGGGAAATTTCGAGTTGACGTTGATAAGACTGTTGTATTGTCACCAACTCGTGCTTGGTTACCCATACACAATGAACAACCAGGCATTTCGGTTCTTACACCTGTTTTTCCATAGATGTTATAAAAACCCTCTTCCATTAATTGTTTTTCATCCATTTTTGTTGGAGGAGCTATCCATAAACGCGTAGGAACCGTTTCACCCATTTGATCTAATAGGTAGCCAGCTGCTCGATAGTGACCAATATTTGTCATACAAGAACCAATAAAGACTTCATCGATTTGCTCCTCAGCAACATCAGATAAAGTTTTAGCATTATCTGGATCGTTAGGCGCACATAAAATAGGTTCTTTAATCTCATTCAAATCAATCTCGATAACAGCTGCATATTCTGCGTCTTCATCGGCTTTTAGTAGCTCGGGATTAGCCAACCAATCTTCCATAGCCTTAATACGTCTTTCGATCGTTTTAGCATCACCATAACCTTCAGCAATCATCCATTTAAGTAGTGTGATGTTCGATTGGAGGTATTCAATAATCGGCTCTTTGTTAAGCGCTATAGTACAACCATTCGCAGAGCGTTCGGCAGAGGCGTCAGCTAATTCAAAAGCCTGCTCAATTTTTAGATCAGAAAGTCCTTCAATCTCTAGAACTCGGCCTGAGAAGATGTTCTTCTTACCTTGCTTTTCTACCGTTAGCAAGCCTTGTTTAATGGCGTAGTAAGGGATCGCATGAACAAGATCTCTTAAAGTAATACCAGGTTGCATTTCACCTTTGAAACGCACCAAAACAGATTCAGGCATATCGAGTGGCATAACACCCATAGCTGCAGCAAAAGCGACTAAGCCGGAGCCCGCAGGAAAACTAATTCCCAGAGGAAAACGCGTGTGTGAATCACCACCTGTTCCCACCGTATCAGGTGTTAACATGCGGTTTAACCAAGAATGAATAATGCCATCACCTGGACGCAATGAAACGCCACCTCGAGAACGGATAAAGTCTGGTAATGAATGCTGTGTCTGGATATCAACCGGTTTTGGATAAGCTGCAGTGTGACAAAAACTTTGCATGACTAAGTCCGCAGAGAAACCCAAACACGCTAGTTCTTTAAGCTCATCTCGGGTCATGGGTCCCGTGGTATCCTGTGAGCCAACAGTTGTCATTCTTGGCTCACAGTAGGTTCCTGGGCGTACACCCTCAACACCACAAGCACGACCCACCATCTTTTGCGCGAGTGTATAACCTTTTCCTGTATCTTTCGGTGCAACAGGTCTAAGGAATAAGCTAGATGGCTCTAGCCCCAAAGCTTCGCGTGTTTTATCTGTTAATGAGCGACCTACGATAAGTGGAATACGACCACCAGCACGAACTTCATCGGGCAATGTATTGGGTCTCATTGAGAACGAAGCAAGCTCTTCACCGGAATCAGAAAGCACCTTACCATCAAACGGGCGAACTTTGATGACATCACCCGTGTTAATCGCCGTTACATCCACTTCAATAGGCAAAGCGCCCGAATCTTCGGCTGTGTTAAAGAAAATTGGCGCAATCTTACCACCGAGAATAACACCGGCCGTTTTCTTATTAGGAACAAACGGAATGTCGTCACCAATGTACCATAATAAGGAGTTAATCGCGGATTTTCTTGAAGAACCTGTACCCACGACATCACCAACATAAGCGATGGGGTTACCTTTCTTTTTCAATTCTTCAAGCGTTTCAAGCGGATTATCCATACGTGATTGCAACATGGCAAGCGCATGAAGCGGTATATCGGGACGGCTCCAAGCTTCTGTGGCAGGAGATAAGTCATCGGTATTTGTTTCTCCTGGTACTTTGTACACAGTAACAATGATTTCTTCAGGAAGCGCTTTACGTTTTGTAAACCACTTTCCTTCAGCCCATGCGTCAATGACCAGCTTAGCGTTTTCATTATCTTTCGATAACTCCATAACATCATGGTAAGCGTCAAAGACTAATGTCATAACGGAGAGAGTTTCCGCAGCTTTTCTTCCTAATTTTTCATGAGTTAGTAACTTGACTAACGGTTCAATGTTGTAGCCACCAATCATAGTGCCTAAAATTTCTATGGCTTTTTCAGGACTGACTATGGGTGAAGTCGTCTTGCTATTAGCAATATCAGCGAGAAATGCCGCTTTGACATAAGCAGCTTCATCCACACCTGGTGGAACACGTTGCATTAACAACTCAATAAGAAATTCTTCTTCTCCTTGCGGAGGAGTTTTTAGAAGTTCAACTAAATCAGCAGTTTGTTTAGCATTTAGTGGAAGAGCAATAAGGCCTTCTTGCTCACGCTCGGCGATGTGCTTGCGATATTCTTCTAACACGTTGTTCCCCTTTGGTCGTAGAGTGACATAATAAGCTTGACGATTGTGATGCTAATGGAGCGAGTTGAAAAATTTAACTCGCTCGAATAAATCATAGTCAACTTACACGTCATAAGTGAGGCATGAACAGGTCATGCGCATTGTGGGCACTTCGCCCAGCCAAAACTTGGCGTTATTCTAGATCGAAATAGCCGAAAAGTTAATTAGTTAATGCTCGATTATCCTTTATATATTGTAATTTCAATAACTAAAATGTCTCAGCAGTACAAATAGCTCGAATTAAAATCTTTTTTCCTCAGTGAAAAACGTATAATATTGGCTCCCTTATTTATCTGCTTAAATAGAGGACTGCCATGGAACTCAACACCTTGACGGCAATATCGCCAATAGACGGCCGATATGCAAATAAATGTAATGAGTTACGCCATATTTTTAGTGAATATGGACTCATAAAAAATCGTGTAATTACAGAAGTTCGTTGGTTACAAGCACTCGCAGAGAATAATAACATACAAGAAGTTGCACCTTTGAGCGCTGAATCTAACCAACTCCTAGAAAATATTATTACCCAATTTAGTGTTGAAGACGCGACAAGGGTAAAAAATATTGAAAAAACTACCAATCACGACGTAAAAGCTGTTGAATATTTTTTAAAAGAAAAAGTAAGTGTCAATGAAGAACTAAAACAAATCAGTGAGTTCATTCATTTTGCATGTACCTCAGAAGACATTAATAATCTTTCTTATGCTTTAATGTTAGAAGAAGCACGAGCCAAGGTCTTAGAGCCTCTCCACTCTCAATTGATTATGGCCTTGAAAACGCTAGCTCACGAACATGCTGAGCAACCCCTTCTCTCTCGTACACATGGACAACCTGCTTCTCCAACAACAGTAGGCAAAGAGTTTGCAAATGTTGTGTTTCGTCTAGAACGCCAGCACAAACAACTCATGAATGTTGAGATTATGGGTAAAATTAATGGTGCTGTAGGCAATTACAATGCACATTTATCGGCCTATCCTGATGTAGATTGGCAGTCATTTGCTCAAAGTTTTGTGCAAAATTTGGGGTTAGCCTGGAATGCTTATACCACACAAATCGAGCCCCATGATTATGTAGCCGAATACTTTGATACGCTAAGTCGGTTTAATATCATATTATTGGATTTCAATCGTGATATGTGGGGTTATATTGCTAATGATCACTTCAAGCAAAAACTCGTTGAAGGTGAGATAGGCTCTTCAACGATGCCACACAAAGTCAACCCTATAGATTTTGAGAACTCTGAAGGTAATCTTGGCATCGCCAATGCGCTACTTAATCATTTGTCAACGAAGCTGCCTGTATCTCGCTGGCAACGTGATTTATCAGACTCTACAGCACTGCGTGCTATTGGCGTTGGTGTCGCCCACAGTATTATTGCTTACCAAGCGACTTTAAAAGGTCTTTCCAAGCTGGCTATTAATGTAGATTCCATAAATAGCGAGCTTGAAAACAACTGGGAAGTTTTAGCAGAACCTGTGCAAACTGTTATGCGTCGATACGGTATTGAAAAACCTTACGAAAAGCTCAAAACTCTAACTCGAGGCAAACGCATTACAGCAGCCGATTTATCAGCTTTTATAGATAGCCTAAGCTTGCCAGATGATGTTAAAAAAGAGCTTAAAACATTAACACCACAAAATTACATTGGTAACGCTGTCGAACAAACAAAAAATATTTAGTTTTAGCATCAACCCAGCTCGATATGAATACAAGTTGGGTTGATGAAAATGATTTGCATTCAATATAAAAATATTTCACATACTCTTTTTTTCAATGTCATCACCAACCAATCGTCAATGCACCAGGTCTTCGAGGGTCAGAGTAGCCATAAATAAAGCCGTCATTCATTTGAATACCATGTACACTGCCCATGGTTCTGCTTTGTTTTATTTTATGGCCTTTTTCGATAAGTAAGTCGCGTGTATCTGGACTAATAGATGGTTCAACAAATACTGTTTCAGGCTGCCACTGATGATGAATTCTAGGCGCTGCAATCGCAGTCGCAATATTCATTTCGTGTAAAAGTACATTTAATAGGTTTTGTAAAACGATGTTAATAATGGTACTCCCGCCTGGACTACCTAATACCAGATGAGTTTTACTATCTTTCAAAACAATAGTTGGTGTCATGGAACTTAAAGGACGTTTGCGAGCTTGAATTTCATTGGCTTTGTCACCTAGCAACCCATACGCATTAGCAACGCCTTTTTTTGATGAAAAGTCATCCATCTCGTTATTCAATAAAATCCCGGTTCCAGCAACAACATGCCCACTACCATAACTAAAATTAAGGGTGTAGGTGTTAGATACTGCATTACCCCATTGGTCGACCACAGAATAATGGGTAGTTTCATGGCTTTCATAATTTTTAGGTCTACCTGGCAAAACGTCTTCGCTAGGCGTAGCTTGCGCTAAAGAAATCTCTTTGACACGACTTTTAGCATAGTCTTGCGCAATCAAGCCTTCAATTGGCACTTGATAAAAATCAGGGTCACCCAAATGTGCGCTTCGATCCGCATAAGCACGCTTCATAATTTCCACTAGAAGATGGTAGTAATTTGCTGAATTAGGGGCAAACTTTTTTAAATCGTACTGACTCAGCATATTGAGCATTTGAATTACATGCACTCCTCCAGAACTTGGTGGTGACATGGCGTACACATCATAGCCATTAAACTTACCGTGAATAGGTTCTCGCACTTTGACTTCGTAATTTTTTAAATCATCAAGAGCGATCAGTCCGTTATGTTGTTGCATATCTTTAGCAATCATTTTTGCTGTTTCGCCTTGATAAAATTCGCTCGCACCATTTTTTGCCAGCCTTTTTAAAGTATTGGCTAAATCTTTTTGAACTAAATTTTCCCCAGCTTGATAATTTCTATCGCCTTCCTTAAAAAATATTTTCATAGCAGCAGGCGAACGAGAGAAGCGTTTTTTTCTGGAAACGAGGGAATTTGCTAAATCATGAGATACCGGAAAACCTTGTTCTGCTAGTTTAATCGCTGGTGCTAAAACTTGCTTCCAAGAAAGGTTACCAAAATTTTTCAAGGCATAATCCATACCAGCTACGGTACCCGGCACGCCAGCGGCTAAATAGCTAAAACGGGCTTTCGACTTATCGACTTTTCCTGAGTCATCTAAAAACATATCGCGATGCGCCTTTAAAGGTGCCATTTCGCGATAATCGATAGCAAGAATTTTCTTTTCTTTGGCAAGATGTATCATCATAAAACCGCCACCGCCAATATTACCTGCTCTTGGCAGCGTCACAGCCATGGCAAAACCAACAGCTACAGCCGCGTCAACGGCGTTCCCTCCCGCTTTTAATATGTCCAAGCCTACTCGACTGGCTATCGCTTCTTGAGAAGCAACCATGCCTTTTTTGGCAATGACTGGATGAAAAGCTTGTGCATAATTTATGATGGGTAATTTTTCAGCTGCACGCACTGTGAACGTATTTGCTATACACAATAAGGGAATAATGGTGTAGAACAAAAATTTCATTTGTTTATTATTTATGATTTTCATGCAATAAATCCTTGTTTTCATTGGCAATACCCCAAACAATTTGCGCATTCGAGCTGAGTGATGAAAATACTTTAATGTCACCTTTATTAACAAATTCTTCAATATCTTTGTCAAGGTGGCTAAGTATTCGCCTTTCTCGGCCTGTGGCTTCACCTCTCAAGCCAATCCACGCATTACGACTGGTTTTTTTGGCAGCATATAATGCTTGATCGGCTAAGTCTATTAATTGCTCCCATGTGAGAGCTTCATTATATAACGCGAAAAAAGGGTGTACAGCAAACCCAATCGAACACGTTAAATCTGTTTTTGCACCATTACCAATATCAAAAGAGCGCGCCGCTACCAAACGTCGAATACGCTCCGCTAAATGACACATCTCGTCGATTGACTCAAAGCGAGCACTAACTATAAACTGCTGTCCTACCCATCGACCAATAATGTCCGTACCACGGCAAGCGGTTCGCAAAACATCAGCAAATTGTTTTAAAAGATGATCACCACATGCAAAACCATAGTGCTCGTTAACAAAATGAAAACCATCAATATCAACCAGGAAGATACCTTGCATAACCTTATCAGATTGCTTGGAAGGCGCAGCTTGTGCTTTATCTTGATTTAAGTGGTTAACGATAGATAAATCTTTAGGTAAGGTATTTGTCATGAATTGTTTAGATTTGACTCCTGTTAATTTATCAAGCATTTGCATATCTTTATACTTTTTTTTGATGAGAACCAAATCACCTTGTGTTTCATCAAGCAGCTTTTGTAATTCAACGACCTTTACTTTATTTTCTTGGTTTTCTTGAAATATTTTTTTATGTGATATTTTCTCGTTATCCAATTTTTTTTCAAGCCAATGATAGCGATAGTTAAATCGATAATATTGTCGATAAAACAAAAGTATTAATACACTCAAAAAAGTCATCCAAGCAAACAATTTTATCCATACTGATTGCCAAAAACTTTGCTTAACATGGATGTTAAGGTTAACGATATTTTCACTCCATTGGTCATAACGATTGGCACCAACCATTTGCAATTGATAGCGACCAACATCTAGGTTCATCAAACTGATTTTGCGATTATTTCCTAAATCTACCCATGTATCATTAAGTCCAATCACTCGGTACCGATAACGATTATTATGAGATGAGTGATAATCAATAACGGCCATTTCTACTAACAACTGATTATCGTTATCCTCGAGTAATAGAGGATAACCATAGCTTGAACCATAAATATTGATCACTTTCTTATCATTAAGGATGACTTGATTGACAACAATATTAGGTTTATAAACTCCACGATTCAATGTGTTTGGATTAAAAGCATCGATACCATTTGAGCCACCAATAAAGATTGTCTCATCAAAACGTATATCTACTGCTTTAGGATAAAAATGCTGAGAAAGAATCCCATCATTTTTATCAAAAACTTCGCTGGTACCTTGTGAAATAAAAAATTTTTCGATGTTAGCTGCTGTTATAAGCCATAAAGTATTTTTTTGTCCTTTGATCATGGATAATATTTGATCGTTACTAGAAGAATGTCTCATCTTGATAGTTTTAAATTCCATTGTCGACTTATTCAAACTTAAGCAGTTTAAACCATTTCGTGTGGCTACCCACAACATCCCTCTATCATCTTGAAGAATATCTGTCACATGGTTATGGCTCAGAGAGAGTGGATTGTTAAGTTCGTGTTTAAAATGATTGATAACTTTACCTTCAGAAGATAATTGTAATAGACCTGCTAATCCGCCCACCCACAACCTGTTTTGAAAGTCTGTGTAAAGAGTGCCAACTTCTTTAGAAAGCTGATTATAGCTTTCAGGTAAGGGAAATTTTTGCAAACTTTTATCATCGATAACCTTAAATAGACCAATTTTCGTACCTACCCATAATTGTCCAGCACGATCCTCATGAAAAACTAATGTTTCAAAATCTTCATAATTAACATTTTCTATTAAAGGAATCGTTAAATGTTTAATAACATTAGTATAAGGATTAAAATAAGAAATAAAATTCGTGTGAAAATAACCGATCCAAATATTACCATGTTTATCTTCATAAACAGCCGATAAGTGATTACTTAAAGGAAAGTTCTCTCCTTGAGATGGCTTTTCAGCAACAGTGTAACTTTTCCAGTCAATTGAAGTACCTTCTACAAGATTGTTACGCTGTAAGAAATACAATCCAGATTCTTGTGTAGATACCCATAAATTATCAAATTTATCAAATTGCAATCCGGTCACTTGATTACCCAAGTGTGTGTGTTTTAAATCAGACAAACTCAAGTAATGAGAAAATTTTTCTGTATTGGGATTCCATTGATTTGCTCCCCCATTATTAGTTCCAATCCATAAAAACATGTTGTGATCGAAAAACAGAGAAAGAACTTGGGAACTACTTAAACTATTTTTATCCAGAGGTTCTGTTTTGAACTTCTCCCAGTATTGATTTTTTTGTTGGAATCTGTAGAGACCATCAATAGTAGCAATCCAAATATTTCCTTGGAGATCAAAAACTATATCATTAACTACAACAGAACTAGATTCATCTAAATTTTCGAAAAATTTTAAATGACCAACTTTTATATCATAACGATATAATCCTTTTTTTGTACCTATCCAAATATGGTTATCATCCCATGAAGCAATCACGGTTATTTTATTGTTAGGTTTAAGCGCGATAGGGAGGGTTTTAAAACGTAAAGTTTGTGTATTAAATGAATATAAACCTGATTCAGCTCCTACCCATAGGGTATTTTTACTAGCAATTAATAATGATTGAATTACAAAACGTTCGCCTTGCGCTAATGAATCAGGTTGAAAGTGCTCAAACCTTTGTCCCTGCTCTGAAAATCGATGCAAGCCGTAATCTGTCGCTACCCAAATTCGTTTTTGTTTATCTTCAAAGATATTATTAATCGAGGAGTCTGGAAGTCCATGTAACCAATTATTAGGAATGCGCTCAAAGTCATCGCTTCCTCTTCGATAGATACTCAGTCCTCTTTGAGTGCCTACCCATAACCTGCCACGACTGTCACCAAGCAAACTACTAACATGATTATCCCATAACGATTGTTCATTATTAGCTTTATGTTGGAAAGAGGTAAAGCTATAGCCGTCATAACGAAAAACGCCAAAATCATCACTGCCAAACCATAAATAACCAAGAGCATCTTGTGTAATTTTAG
>JBCCZV010000064.1:0-21056 GCA_039187085.1 Pseudomonadota bacterium | reverse complement strand
TAATATGTCAGATTTTAATTCAAAATGATTTGAACCTAAATAAGTTAGTATAAATAAACTTAAAATTAAAAGTATATTGCACCAACTATCGTATAATGACCAATACAAGTGATTTTTTTTCGCTACTTCTTCTACATTATCTAAACAAGGCTTTACTAATTTTGATAAAAAAAACTGACGCCTATTTTGGTTTAAGTCTAGATCACGAAATCCATCAATTGATGCTTTAAAAATAGTATACAAATCATCTTGCTTTTCACGTTTATCAATGGTTGTTTTTATTGCAAGACGGATAATGCTGATTGAAAAAAAATAACCTGTCGATGCAATTAAGGCAAAACTTAGTAATAATGATGGAGACAAAGAATATAAGTAAAAAGCACTGAAAAGTATAACGCCTAAATTAACTAAAAATAATGGTAACAAGGATAATGCGCTAGATATGCTATGTATGTCTTCTGTGAGACTGGTTAATAACCGAGGTTTGCCAAGTGCTGAAAGTCGAGAAAAATTTTGTTCAAGGACGAGCTGAATGAGTTTAGAGCGTATTTTTTTCGTTATTTTTTCTCCAGTTATATTCAATTGAAACTGTGAATAAAACTGACTTATAAAAAGAATTGATATGGCTAAAAAAAACAAATAAAAAGGATAGGCTGTATCGTGTTCGTTGTTTCTAACCCATGCTTCTATTGTAGTGATTATCCATAAATTAATAGAAGATGCTATAGCTGTTAACACTATTACAATGAAAAATATGTATTTAAATTTCTTTATCAAAGATGCAATTAAATTAGACATGCAATTAACTCCGTTTAAAAAATATCAAAAAGAAAAAACGATAAACTTGCTGAAAGCATAATTAATTCAGCTTAAATCGTATTTTTATCGGATTTACTTAATAGGCATAAACCTATACCAGTAGGTTCTTCTAAAGCCTTGTGAGTGTATAAGTTTGTGCTAAATCACTGTAGCACTATGCTAAGCATCTACCGCTACGCTTAGATTTATTATTACCTACTTTTTCTGATTCAGATAACCATTTCAACAATCCAAGAAATTATTGTTCTTCATTCATTATTTATCTGTCTTTTATCTTCAAGTTGACACATTGATAAAATTATTCCACAAACACTCTGAGTCATATAGTATTACTGATTTCTTTTTTTCTAAAACTAGTGAGTCAATTTCGTCAATTCGTTGAGTTTGGCCCTGTCTATAAAGTTCTCTCACCGCTTCGCCCGCTTGATAATAACGATTGATTACTTCTAATTCAACTGGCATAAATCAGCGAAGAAATGGAATAACGCTTTTCCAAAGTCGAAAACGATCTCTTGGCCCATTGATGTTCGCTAAGATGTTAATTAGCTTATACCAATATTGGTTCAACACTAAAAGCATTGGTTTTTGAGGGTATCCAAGGTAATCTATATGTTATAGATATCGAAGATATGACAAATTTATTCAAAGCCATAGCAGTATTAAAGCAACTGAAATGATTAGTTATTTCGTTAGAGATAGTCGCATCCTTATCATTATATTCCATGGCTTGTTGTATTTTTTGCCAAAACTTTTAGGTTTCCAACGGGCTGTGGAATCAATTCCTCATACGAAATCCTCCAAGGATATCCTTATAAAGTAGAACTTTTTCACAGAACGCAATGGCAATATTCTCTGATTGCGATAAATAATGAGAGTGACGTATGAAAAATAATTGCGCTTTGCTATTATGCACCTCGCATCGATGCAATGGTTTAATTAAACGATCAATAAGGCGTTAGCTACCCGCAAAGTTTCGTGCGGCTTGATGACAATCAAGTTATTTCATTCCCATCATATGTTAAGGATTCATCAGATTGAAAAAATTCTCTTTACTCTTGGCCGTTGTGTTAGTCATTACGGGTTTCTTGGTTATCAATAATGCCATGACTACAGACACAAGTCGTGTTAATGAACCAGAAGAGATTATCTCTGCGTATAAGGCAGTGGATAGTTCTACTCACGCAATTCGTGACGACAATCGAGCCACTGAAACCACCACTGTTGAGGCAATCAAAGAGGGGCCTTCTGTACCTGATGATGAGCCTGAACAATCTATAGAAGCCGGTGGCTCTGAGCGTGAACATCAAGAAAGCGAGAAACCAGCAGCGCCACAATATTATTTAACCTTTTTTGAGGAAGAGCCAGAAGATTTTGAGTGGAGTTTTAAATATAAAGAAGCTATCCAGTTAGAACTGTATGACTTACTTTCTGAGAGAGAAACATGGATAGAAGAGCTGGAGTGTAAAACCACGCTGTGTAAAATGCGCTTATCCGCCGATCCTTCTGCACCGAGCATTGCTAAAACAACCGTTACAACGTTAAAAACCATTAAGGATTCCGAGTGGCATAAAGGTGCGTTAAGAATAAGTAAAACCAATAGGTCGGGTAGTGTTCATACCGTAGAAATCATCATTGGGCGGCATAGAGATTCCTTGGAGCAGCTAGTTTTTAAGCGGTAACAGGGTTATTGAGTAGCACCTAGATTGTCCATTATCCTGTATCAAAAGTTTTTGCTAGCCACTCAAGGTTTTATCGATAATTCAGTTATCGATAAAACTCAGCCAATGTTCTTCAGAAACGATAGCAATAGACGAGCCTTTATCATTATATTCCATGGCTTTTTCTATTTTTCTGCCAAAATTTTCATGTTTCCAACTATCGGTGGAATAAACACCTAACACTAAATAATCCAATTGTTTGGTAACTCTCGGTACGTTTTTACCACCTAAAGCAATAACTTTTTCTTGGCACAATTTACGATTACCAAAAGCGAAAGTGCCTGTAAAAAGAAACGTTTTATCCATAAAGTGAATTTCAGGTACCGGTGTACTAAGTGGCAAATGTGACGTTTTAGTGAGTTCGCCAAGCTCGCAATCATCACCGGTAATTTTATGAAGCAATGCTAATAATTCTAAAGACTCTTCAGCGTCGAGAATTTTATCTGCTAACATCTCATTGACTTTGTGTAATAGATTTTTGATGATAATGTTATCTGTATGACTATTTTGAACAAGCCAGGTTTGCAGATAATCTGCTTCTGCTTGATCGACTGCACCATTAGCAGTAATCCCTTTTGATAGACCAATTAAGGTATCAATTTGCCTATCAAGAATACTGTTGTGATTAAACCGAGAATAAATATCCATAGCACCTGCCATCTTTGCTGGAGTGAATTGAGAAACGTAAAAAGTTTACCACTGAATAACAGCTATGAAATATTGGAAAAAATGCTGATGTTTTACGGGTGTTTTTTCAAAATATCCCTTTGTTAATTTTTTCATCTAGATTCATCAAACACGTTAAACAATCCCCAACTCCTGGCCGAAAAAATTGCCGAGATAGAATCCGGAAAGACCGGCGCTTTACAATCTGAAAAAAGGATAATAGAGTTTAACCGGCTAATACGTGATAATTATCGCACCAATAACCGAGAAGATAACCATAAAGATTACGCTAAAGTATTAGCCGATAAAATGGGTACGAATGAACAAAAGTTACGAAGCTCATTACGGTATTTTTTTCAAAGCGGTTCTATTCATTTATACATTCGGGTGTACCTGGAGCATTTGGAACGTGTAGAAAGCTAGCTATCCATCGAGTGGTTTTTGGGTTGCACCTGTGATGAGCCGTTTCCACATAACGAGGAGAGTAATGATGAGAGTGTTAGCTTTTTTGTTATTGATAGGTGTATCGGCTGGGTCATCCCATGCGAGTGCTTGGACAAGGTATGCATGGTTGGTGCCGGCGACTGCCACTGAAGCAGAAGAAGATGCGGAGGTGGCAAATGGCTTGATGATTGGCATTGTGGGTGGGTTGGATGCGCATCCTGGCGAAGATATCTTATCATCCATATCTGTTAACGATCTTGGTTTAGGGGTTGTTGTAGGTTTCTCCACGGCTCCAAGTGAAGATATTTTATCATCCATGTCGGCTAACGATTTAGAGATTGGTAACGTCGTGGTTTTAGATGCTACGCGACCTGGTGAAGATATTTTAGGCATCATGTCTGTTAACGATTTAGAGATTGGTGATGTCGTGGTTTTAGATGCTGCGCGACCTGGTGAAGATATTTTAGGCATCATGTCTGTTAACGATTTAGAGATTGGTGATTGGGTGATTCCAAACGTTACACAACTTGGCGAAGATATATTAACGCTTTTATCACGTGTTAGCCGTGATGGCTATTTAGCCGGTGTCGATTTTGTGTTCATTCCTGCAAGGTGGCTAGCAGAGCAGGACATGCTGATGCATGCACAATGATAGGTATGAATGCAAGCAACAAATTGCTTTAATTTCCTCTTTTTTCCTCGAATTTCCTTTTTTTTAACGGTTTTAACCTAAAAAAACCATCGAAAAGGGTTTTTTGAGGATTCATTTCCTCTTTTTTCTCGGCAATAACGATAATCACTAAAATAATCGTGAGTTTATCATAGGATTTTTTCCTGGATTTTTATAGCATACCTTTATTCATTATTCTGATAGAGGTAACCCCCATGACCCTACCCATGTCTTTGCACCACCAACCGATGCCAAGCGTTTGGCACAATAAGTATCGCAATCAAGCGACGCATCAAGCTTACCAACAGCTTTGGCAGCAAGTACAAAAATATGCCACATTGCAAGCCAAGTTAAAGTTCTTGTCAAAAAAAGTGCGATACTATCACACCCAGCTTAACGGCTTAAATAATAATCAACAGGAAGAACGGCTACCCATGGAGTCGGCCATCACCGCTATTTATGGCATTGTTGTCAATCTGTATGCCGAAACCGCGCCGTATAATAACGCCAATCGACGTGATTACTTTAATTTGGGTACAAAAACCACCTACAATAACGTTATTGCTCTCTATCATTAATGCGTTTTGACGTTAATTGATAGGAATGGGCTATGGGTAGGTCAACTTAGGATCTCTTGATGGCGTTAATGGCGTCTTGTACTTCACCCCATTGGATGGTGGTTTCTTGCGATAGTGATGTATACATTAAAACCAGCTGACTCACGTTAATGCCGCGACTTTTTCGTAAGTGCAAAATTTTGGTGTGCGGCTCGGCAGTCAATTGATCCCTTTCTCTGTGTCTGGTGAATGCCGCCCGCGATTCGGCATGAATACTCCAAGCAAAATAATAAGCAAACATAAAATCATCTATGTACAATCGGTTGCAATAAAACCCATAAATTTTATCGGCAGTTTGATACTGCTCAATAATCACACTCCTGGTGATGGGTGTGGTCGCCAGCTGTTTGAGAAAGGCTTGTTGATTAAAGGTGTAGTTGCGCATGACATATCCTTTGTGGTTATCCTGTGGATGAGGGGTTTTGGGCGTTTTCTAAAACCGCCACGAGGTAATCAAAAAAATGATGATGCTCCACAGCCAAGGCAGTTTGATAGAGATAGCCTTGTCGTGTTTCTAGAGCATCAAAGCCATAAAGTTTGCCGTTATGATGATTGAGCAAAAAATACCATTGGTTATTACAGTTTTCGATCACGGTGAACTGCGAAGACAGGCTATAGCACCGACGAAATTTCAGCGTTTCCCAAATGCACGAATGACAATTACTCGCAAAAATCGATGTGCGATCAATGCCGCAAATCTTTGTCCTGCCCACTTTTAAATATCCCAGTGTTTGTAAAAACCAGTGATACTCTGAACAAAAAGTAAAACCGAAAAAGTTTTGTGCTTGTTTTATCATCATGGGATTAACGGGTGCAAAGGTAACCGTGACCTTCTCTGTTTTGAGTGCATTAAGCAGGGATATTATTTTTTTCATAACGCCATTCTTCTTTTAAATGCTTATGGAGTTTTCAATGTTTAAAGCATCAAAGCATGGAGTAATCGTTAATAAGACGCCATCCTATTTTTCTCTATTTTCATGGGCTCGCGTGTTTTTTTACCGTGAATCTTTGGATAATGTACCGGTTTCCACGTTTTTTTACGTGAATATTGATTGTCGCGTCAGTTAACATGAATTGTCGTGTAAGCTAAAGTCGTAGCATTCTAGCGATCACGAAAATCATGAAATTATTTCGGTGCCTCTTCTTGTGTTACGCTCACACTCAGGTGACACTAGCTTCAACCAACAGTTTGGGAAGAAGCTTGAATGAAAAACTATAAAACCCGAATAACGCGTCGTATCCGCTATTTACAGCATCGTAAACAACTCAATAGCATTGAATGGCAAGAGCTGGATTTTTTAGAAACGTTAGAGTGGTTGCACGACGATTCTGAAAGAATTGCAACCTTAACCCATTGGATGAAAAAATATCACCGCAGCTGTGACGAAGACGATAAAGCACACCATGAAAATCAAAAAATGATAGCCGTTAATGCAATTTTTTCCATTATGGTAAAAATTTTTGATAGCAATTATGCACAAATTCTTCAACAAGAAACCTTATCAGAGGCTTCTCATCAAAACGTCACCTTAAAACATACCTCTGCGGATTTTATTCCCACAGATTCCAGCCTGGCTTCTCATCACCATGCGTTAAAAAATGATAAAAATTAAAGCGCAGCTTTTCAATCGATTCTATCCTAAACTTTCCAAGCCAGACAGCTTTATGGATGACGGATATCAGTTTGTCGATAACATAGTGGCGCATTAACTCCGGTATCAAACGACACCATTGTAAAAAACACAAGAGACCGATAAGTATTGCCATTTCAATCTTGCTAATTTATTGTATGGAAACCCTAAGAATCATACATTCGCGCTTAGAATAACGCCATACATTATTGAAAAGGCTTAACCTAAAACCCAAATGAGTCATAGATATGAACTTACTGAAATCACTATGTGTTGCCATACTCTTTTATTCTCCACTTACCCACTGCGAAGTTTCCAAAGAAGTGTCTTCGCTTTGGCGTGATGTTGTACTTGCGACACATGAGAGAAATTATGGCGCTGTTATCAATAAAATCGAATCAATCAATAAAAATAAAGTCTTGAATAGTAGTGAACAAAATGTAATAGACCAACAGCTGGACACAGTGGTGGCTTTAGCAGGATTGTATGATGGAAGAAAAGACGCGATTGATATCGATAAACTCGTCGCTGAACATACAGTCATGAAGGCTACAAGGTTTATAAAAGAATTAGCACCACAAAATAACATCATCATGATTAACGAAGCGCATCACGACCCATTGCACCGTCACTTCACCTCAAAATTATTACTGCCACTTTATAAAGAAGGGTTTCGCTATTTTGCGGTAGAAGGTCTTGACAATGAAAAGATGAATGAAAAAGGATATATCAATCCTGACAGCGGTATATATACTAACGAGCCCGAGTACGCCGCACTGATTAATTATGCAATGAAGCTAGGTTTTAAGGTTATGAGTTATGATGCAAGTTCAGACGATAGAGAAATAAAGTCAGCAAAAAATATTATTAAAAAATCATTAGCAATCGACAAGAATGCCAAAATTCTTATCCATTGTGGCTATGGACATATCAAAGAAGATAAAGATTGGCTGGCATTTGAACTAAAAAAGTTAACCGGAATAAATCCACTCACGATTAATCAAACCGATTTTCCTAGAATCATTAACAAAGCAAAATATAAAGAAACGCATGGGATTAATGATGGTTTCGTGTTAGTTGATAAAACATCACGACAGGCATACTCTAAAAAACCCAATCAATATGATTTCAATGTTTTTCATCTTTCTCCTCAATACGTTAATCAACGGCCATCTTGGTATCTCGATGAACATAAAACCCTTGTTTTTAACAAAGCATGGTGTAAAGAATCCTTTCCGTGTTTAATTGAAGTGGAACGAAAATCCTATACCGATGCTGTTGCCTTTGATCGATACTTGTTGAGAACCGATACAACAGAACCTTTAACACTGAGAGTGCCGAAAACAGCTTTCTATATTTCAACCTATGATGAACATGGAAAGCTGATTAAAAAATCAGAGCTTAACTAGTTTTGTGAAAAGTCACGAACATTTAGAAATGCCAGTTCCTGATATAAAAATGACTTATAATCCGTTATTTCAACCTACTCCAGGATTTTCATAACCACATAATCCGTTAGGGGAGGATAACGGCGCTTTTCGGTGGGATCTAAAATATGCCATTGTTTATCACGCAACACCTCAACCCAATTATGTTTATTCGCGACATGAATCACTTGATGTTGAGTCACGATATAACCTTCCACAATGCGAGAAGGGATCTGGTTGGCGCGTAGTAGGGCGGTCATCAAAAAACTCATTTCAGTACAATCCCCACGTTTTTGTGTGAGTGCATACAAGGCCCCCATAGGCTTTTTCTTATAAGCGATTTGCTGAATATGCGTGGTTATCCAAGCAAAACTTTTATCAATGGTTTTTTTCGAATCGGCATGTTTTAAAGTACTGGCAAGATGTTGAATGCGCGAGTCAGTGAAGGGCACCCAGGGAGATGCTTGCAACCAGGGTTCATGATCTTGCGTAACAAAACGGGATTGCGACCATAAGCCTAAACGTACATGAGCTGTAGCAGAGATTTGGCCAAAGGGCGGTATGGTGGGTAATTGGATAATGCCATGATGGTGTTGTGAGGTTTCTTGGTGTTGCCAAGGCAAAGGTTGTTTGATGGTAACATCAAGAATTTTTTGATGATGAAAATGCGACAATGGCAAACTTAACCGCATTTGCTCGTCTTTTTTCGGATAGGCCGTTGGGTTGGTGACACTTTGCGTGAAGCGTAATTCGCGTACGTGATCCGGTGGTTTGGACGATGCATGGAATTTATTCAATGCCAGAAAACCAAGACCGATTAAACAGACGATGATAAAAGCGATACAGCCTATCGTTTTGGTGGTCATAATGCGCATAAAGATTTCCCTGAAACGGTTTTGATTTGATGCCGCTGTTGGGCTAATTGCCAATCCTCTGGTGATGTTTGTAAATGATAAAAAGGCAAGGATTGACGTAATTGGATGACACGGTTGATGGCGTGCTGTGGCGTGTGTTGATCGCTAATGACCAAAATGGTTAATAAAGGCTGTTGTGTTAAGGCCGCCTTGATCTTTTGGAGTAAGCTGTGTTGAGCGGACGGAGTGTGGACAGCCAGCCGCAAAATTTGGCCTTCGACAAGCGTATCGATAAAAGACGTATGGGTCATATCAATCACCCACCAAGGCCCGTAACGAAGCATGGCGATAGCATCATCTTGTGTAACTTGGATAGCGAGTTGATGCTTTTGCATGATATCGATAAAACGATGACTACCACCTAACAGCAGATACACATCAAACCCTTTGCTGCGTAATCGTTGCACGGCTAGCTCGGTATGATAGTCCAGCCACGTTTCTGTTAAAACCAATAGCGGCCGATTACGTAAAAAGGGTTTGTTGGCAATATGATGCAGTGGAATAGGCAAACTGCTATGGATAGGCACGTCCCGAGTTCGCCGCGCGTCAATCCATTGATAGTGGTTGAGACTGTCTGGATTGACGTACTTTTCCTGAAGATAAAGCCGGGTATCTCGCACGCCGAGGCTAGTCATGGGCGATTCGCGTAGCACCTCGGCACGTTGGCAAGCAGCTTGAATATCTGGCGTGGCTGCTGCAAGCATCGTGGAATATAACAGAGTGGCTAAATTTAATAGCATCATTCGGTATCCGTTGCGCAGTCGCTGGTGCTAGAGTCATTGTCAGTAAAACTAAATCGAGAGCTTGACTCAACATCATGATACGCAGGATCTTCACTGATCCCTTTGCCTAAGATTAAATAATGCTGTGCAGAGCGGTCCGTGGCGATGCAATCGTCAATGCTTTGCACAGTGATATCTTGATAATCTTGCCAGTTTTCTGGAGTAAAGGTTAAGCTCTGTTTTTCCAGTATAAAGCTGCTAGGGCTTTCAATGCGGATAGGTACCATCACGTTTTGGGTGGGTTGAGTTGACAAGCGTACAGAAAGCGTTGCTGACTCACCCTCACGGATAATGCCAAAACCGAAGTCAAGGAAAATACCTTGTATAATGGGTGAGTCTGTAATGATAATGCTTCTTGGTGCTTCTACGGTGACGGTGGAGTTTTCATCTTGTATAATCGCTGTAAAGCTATAAATGCCAGCATCTAATTCACTGGCGGGTAAACGGAACTTATCAGCATCATCATCCTCGGACAAGTCAGTAGCAAACCAGGTGATTTCGCTATCGCCTAAGGCTTCGAAACCTAATTGAATCTTGGCATCACTGTCGGGATCATAATCTACCCATTGCAAATCGTAAGGCCGTTCCCGATGTAAAATGCCTATATGGAAAGGTTGTGCCCACATAAAAGTGGGTGGATCGTTGTAATTATTTTCATTGGCAAAAAATCTCGAGATGGGTGTGTATTCACTGTAGGCTTGCTGATCATCCATCGCTCTCACCCGCCAAAAATACCATTGATTATCTTGTAAAGGATCGGTTATCACTGTAGAAGAATCACTGGTTGTTGCAAAGATAATGTTTTGCATGGAGGCGTCCGTGGCCACTTCAAAGTGATACTGAATCAGTGAACTATCCGGATCCACAGCGGTAGATGTCACTAATTCTGGCGTGAGGGTGGCTACCCAAGCCTCATTGCCAGGATTGATAATGGAAGGTGTGGAAGGCGGATCATTTTGGGCATTCACCACAAAAGTCATCATACGCCATTCGCTTTCAGCACCGGCAGGATCGCGGGCTTTTATGCGAAAATAATACCGCGTATTTTCTTGAAGCGTAGGCGTTATCCATGTCACCTTGTCATCAACTGCTGATAAAACCTCTTCTGTGATCAAATTTTCAGTATTAAATTGTTGGCTGGTATCCAATTGCAAATCATAGACTAAAGGATCTTGGTTGGGATCACTGGCGGCAGTGGCAATAATGGTGACGACAGCGGTAGAGGCGGTTGCGTTATCGTCTGGTGTTAAAATATCCGGCGCTGTAGGTGGTGCATTGGATGCTTCCCTATAAAATTGCCATAAAGCACTGGGAGTTGCCAAGCCGTATTCATCGATGGCTTTGACTTGCCAGTAATAGCGCCTGTTGGTTGCGAGTGAGGGGGACACCTTCCATGTTGTGCTACCGGAGGTATTAGCCGGCAACAAAGCGGATTGAGTAATCAGTGTGTCTTGCTGCTCGTTAAAAACAAAAAATTGATAAAATACCGCATCGCCATCTGGGTCTTGAGTATTCATGACGGTCAAATCGGGGGTTGCGGTGTTAACCGGCGCGTTATCACTAGGGCTGGATAACTCAGGCATGGCTGGGGCTTCATTGACGGTATTCACCTGAAAGTTGCCGTTCTCCCATAGTGAATACACAAAACCATTGTAAGAACGCGCCCGCCAGTAATAATGACCATTTTCCAATAAAGGTTGGGTAACGGTCCATTGCGTTTCGTCTTGGGTTTCAATAACGCTATAATACGCATCAACCAATTGTGTTAACCCAGCGTCGCTAAAAATTTCAAACACATAGGTTAAGGTATGAGGGCCTGTATATTCGCTATTTTTGATGCGCAGAGAGGGTGTCAAAGTATCGACTCTCGCGTTTAAGAGGGGAGAAACCACGAGAGGTTTTTCGGGACCATCAGGAACAGTAGGGTTTTTACCTTGTTCAAATTCTTCGCGATCATTCAAGCCATCGCCATCAAAATCGCCGCTACCGTCTCGGGATAAATCATCAAAATTTTCGCGCTCCCAGTCATCGTTTAGGCCATCACCATCCGTATCGTCAAACGGATTAACCACAATACTCATATCTTTAAAAGAGGATAGTTGGCCGTCAGAGGCGGTGACTCTCACCGTATAAAAACCGGCTTGGCCAATTTGTGGTGACCAAGTTAAACGATGTGTGTTGGAAGTTTCTGACGTTAAGGTAGCACCTGGCGGAAGTGGTGTGGCACTGAGAGTAACGTTATCGCCATTGGGATCGGAGGTGGTGATCATCACATTCAGTTGGCCACCTTCATAGGTGATTTGTTGGGCAATGGGTTGTATCACCGGAGGCTGAGGTAGGTTGTCCGCTTCTCGAAAACGAATGTGATAGGAACCCGTGGTGTTTTCATCAAAGATATTAATAAAGTACAGCCATTGCTGGGTGCTACGATCTTGACGTTTTGACAGCCATGCATTTTGAGTGGGTAAGACTTTACCATCACTGCGCACCACACTGTCAATGCTTTGTGTACCAGCAAAAGGATCGGTGAATTGGGTAAACACCAAACCAGCCGGTGCGGTGAAGGTGAGTTGATAATCGTTAACAGTGGGTAATGGCGTAAAGCCAATCGCCGTAGCGCTACTCACGGGATATTGCATAGAATCAAAACTATCAAAAACAAAATAACCCACGTTTTCGATTAAAAAATCATTGAGGGTATCTTTGCCAGATTCTAAGACCACATCACCCACTAAACGATGGGTATCAATGGTGCCATCAATGAGTGAAGTGAGTTCACCGCCAAGTTCATCCGCATGAAAATAATCCGCTTCAAAGGCGGTAAACCGACCGGTTAATGAAGTTTCCATCAGCCAGCGCCCAATGCTTGAACGATCCGGTTCAATCAGTGGAAAATGTAAATTTAAAGATGAAGTCATGGGCGCATCACCCACCATAGAGCCTAATAAACGAAAGTCGATCAGTAGCCCTTGTTCATTTTCTACGATCTGCGGTTGGCCGGATTTAATGGAAACCTCACGTGCATCACCACTGCCATTATTTTTAACCAATACGCCAAAGGTAAAAGGTTCCGGTGCTTCAATTTCTGGCGTGAAAGGGTTATCACCATTAACATCTTCAGGCAAAAAATAATCGATTTTTAATAAAGGCATAGGTTTCACACGAATTTCATCAGCAGTAACGGGAATGGTTTCGTCGTTACCGTCTAACTGATAATGAAAGTTGGCACCAATGTAATATAAAGCACCTTGCGGATCGCCTTGACTGGTGCCAGGAACGGGAATAATTAACCATTTTATAGTGGCTGTTTCTCCGCCAGCCAAGCGCCCCGAACCTGTCACGTCATCAATATTGTCTTGGCTAATCACTTGTACAAAAAAATCACCTTCGCCATTGGGATTGTGTGTGAAGCTGACGGGTTCATCATTGGCATCCGTAAATAGTAAATCCACTGCGACATTCTCAATGATTTTATCATCGAGCGCATTTTCTATGACTAAAGTGGCTTCGAAAGCTTGTCGCTCTAAGGTCAACTCTTGTTGAATTTCAATTTTAACGACAGCGCATACGGTGTCATTAGCGTGCAGCGTTACTTGAGTGAATAAAAACAGGGAAAAAACCCGTAAGCTATAAAAAAAATTCACAACTATTTTACTTTGCATCATTGGTTACGTCCTAGTTGCTAAAAAAAGAAGAACAATCAATATTTTGAATTCCTATGAAAGTGCTGACTGTAAAAAAAAAGATTGAATTAAAATTTTTTTGAAAAGTATGACAGGTATTTTGTGACTTTTTAATGACGTTGTCGATACTAAAAAGAGAAGGTTTTTAAAAAATCCGTTTTTTGTTTTTGGTGCTTAATACTTTTTTCCGACAAAAAATCGATATTTTTATGGGTTTTGAAAATAAAGAAAAACGTGTGTTATAAGTGTGTTTGGCATTTTTTTATAACAGCCATTTTTTTGCTATTTAAAAAAAATAGACAGGAGTGTTTTGTGGAAATATTTCGTAAAAACAAGGTGTTTTTAACAGGGTTTTTGGTGATAGCTAGTGGTTTTTTTGTCAAAAATTACTTTGAGGATTTGAATGAAGACGTGCAATCCTTGCATTTGTTTTTACAGGTTAAAAATCCTTTTTCGCAAACGCGAGAATCTATTACCCTTCATGTGCTTGTGCCCCATGATAGCCAACTACAAAAGGGTGGCGGTAAAATGCTGTATGGTCAACAAACCCGTTGGGTAACATCGATTGAACAAATAGCAGCGCAAGAAGAAAAAAAATTTGTGGTAGATTTTGCTGTTTTACCACTTGATAGAAACACACAATTTTTGCCAACACAGTTTACGTCATCATCACCGGAATTTACCTTACCTGCTTGGTTCACTGCAAAACATGCTGCACCTCAAGTGACAGCAGGTATTTCTAATATTCCTCAGTTAGAAAATCTTTTGCCTTTTATGGGTGAAGATCAACAACTCGCCATTTCGTTGATAGAAGCTTTAACCGATCTCAAAGCATTAGCACAGCAAGAAATCAAAGCGCGGTTAATGCTGGGTTTGTGTGGTGAGGACATGCTTTTTTATTGCTACGCTGTGCAGCAACACAAGGATAATCGCTGGGAGTGGTCAGGACCATCACACCCACTGTTTGTTATACAAATCATCCATAATCTCTCGCAAATGCAACCACCCATTTTTGTGAATACCCGAGGGTTACAGATTCAATCAATAGTGTTTAAGTTACAATGAAACGACTCAAGGATTGTTTTATGAAAAAAATGTGTCAACTTGCCACTGGATTTGTCATTGTGGCGATCAGTTTTTACAGTCAAATACTCCGTGCCGATATCATGGAGCACACAGAAAACATTACACAAGATACGTTATGGTCAGCCAGTGATATCCATCTTGTTCAATCAATGTTAGAGGTTGAAGTGGGTGCGAATTTAACCATCGAACCTGGAGCCATTGTTAAATTTACCGATCAAGCGGCCTTAGTTATCTCAGGTGGTTTGATCGCTCAAGGAACTGCTGAGCAAAGGATTCTTTTCACTTCTCATCAGGACTCTGTGGGTCAAGACAATACGGATACCTCGATATCACCGGCTCCTGGAGATTGGCTGGGTGTTGTTTTCCAACCAACAGCGGATGTAAGCAACTCGGTATTATCACATTTCCAAATCCGTTATGCAGGGGCTTCCTTCACCTCTGCACTGACAGTAGCGAGTGGCATGTCTGTTACTCAGGGTGTTATCGAAAATAATGCGGGTAATGGTATTCAGGTTTTGGAAGCGAGCCCCGAGTTTTCGGACATGATCATAAAAAACAATGGTGTTGATGGGATCAATATCAGTAATCTCTATTCTTCGCAGGTGGTCTTTATTCAAAACTGTGAAATCACTGATAATCTAGAGCGTGGCATTAGCAATACTTCTTATCAATCGGGTATTGAATTAATGAATTCCCGCATTGCTAATAATCAAGGTTTTGGTCTGCTCTTAGAAGAAGAGTTATCTTTCTTACAAAACAATACGCTGAGCCATAATGCCTTAGGCAATGTGTTATCGCTCAATGTCCTTGCTAAAGCGGAAAACACGGTTTGGGAAGGTCAAGATAGCCATAGCATTCAAATATCAGGTGGCTATACCGAGCAGGATTTGGTATTGGGCTCTGAAGCCTTTCCTTTTACTGAGGTGACGATCAATCGCCTTGTAGAAGTCAATGAAGGGCATATATTAACACTGCTAGAAGATACGCAGATCACCTTGTATGCGCCTATTTGGGTTAAAGGTCGATTAGAGTCATTAGGCACACCCACTGCTCCCGTCACTTGGTCCCTGGTGTCACAGTCCAATATTCATTTTAATACCAACATCAGCACTCTTTTGCAATCTGCGACGCCAGAGGGCAAATTTGTACATTCGCAATTTCGCCATAGTGGCTTTATTTATGAGCCAGGCATTGAAACGATCAGAGCTGAAAACAGTCATCTCACGTTACAGCATGCAGAAATCAGTAAAAGCAAAGGAGTCAGCCTTTTTCTCCAGCAAAGTCAGGCAACTATTGAAGATTCGAAAATCTTAGAGGCTGCGGGCGATGGTCTGGTTTTGCAAGCAAGTGAAGCCACCGTAACGCGTTCCATTATTCGTGGCCAACAAATGAATGGCATTACCTTAACTGATAACAGTGTGTTAACTCTTGCCGATTCTTCCCTCTATGCCAATGATAACCATGGCATCGAGCTAGATGCCTCAAGTGTTTTAGAAGCTGCACGTTTAGAGGTTTACGCAAACGCCAATTTAGGTATTGCAACTGAACAACCCGTAACGATTGATGAGAGTTGGTGGGGGCATCCAGATGGCCCTTCGATCATTGCCAACAATCGAGGTCAACGCGTCTCGGCGCTGGTAACAGCAACCAATCATCGTCAAGAAGGCCCAGCGTTTGTGTATCAAAACTTGGGTAATGCACAAATATACAGCCATCAATTAACACAGCCTTTGGTATCGGGCGAGGCGGTTACCAGCGATTCTAACCAAGCTATGGATTCTTTTGTAGAAAATCGACAAGGCTCCATCACACTGGCTTTTAAACAGTTAACTCCTGATCAAGATTATCAGTTATTACTCAATACGTTTGGTGATGGTTTTGAGGGTTTGCAGGGAATCAATTATAGTGTGACCACGCTTGAAGGTGAATTGCTATCACTGTTGAGTGGTTATCCTATTGTGATCCCGAAAGCACAGATTCAAGATGGACAAATCACGTTGGTGATCAATCCGGATGGATTTCGAACCACGCAAGTCAATCGATTTTTTTTAGCACCGATTAATGACGCTATACCCTCTCAGAGCCGCATTGTTATCGAATCACCGGACAATGGTGCTGCCGTTAACCGAGAGAGCGTTATTCAAGGCACTTATACGGGCAGTGTTGCCGAGATTTATTTTCGTATAACCCAACAAGATGCCGATAAAACCACACTTTATGTGGGAACCGCTAATCTGCTACCCAATGACCGTTGGCAAATTCCTTTAAATAGGATGTCATCATCCATTCAAGAACCTATTGACATTCAAATAATGTTGTTAGATCAAAACCGTCAAATGGTTTTTGCGGACAATTTATCGGTTTTCTTTGATACACAATTACCGCCAACCGTTACCGAACTGACGGCCTCTTATAGTGCACCAGAAATTTATCTCTCGTGGAATAATCCCAAAGACGACAAGGACACGGTTACTCGTCAATTACAGCGCCGACGCTCCGAGGCCAGTCTCACGGATTTATACACTTGGCAGACGATTGCCTCTCTGCCTCTCGATCAAACCTCTTTTATTGATGATGATATCATTGAGGGCTTTGTGTATTCCTACCGTATCGTATCCATAGATGCGGCTAATAATAGCCAGGAGAGTTTCAATACCTATGATATCTATGTGAGTGGTTCAGAAGATACTCAAGCACCAGAGATAGAAACCTTATCGGTAACAACCGGCTATTTAGATGACGCAAATGCGTTAGCTAAGGCAAATTGGACAATGAATTTTGGGGGAGAAACGGCCCAGAGCTTTCATCTACAAATCAGTCAAGATGGTGGGACAACCTGGGGTGATCGTCCGCCATGGAATAATAGTGAAACAATCGTGTTGACGGGTGAAAAGTCATCCTACATTTTTTCAAACTTGGCTATCAATCAAGATTACCAAATGCGTATCCAGGCGCGTGACGAGTGGAATAATGCTAGTGCATGGCTGAACCAAGCTTTTGATACGCGTTTAACACCCAAAGATGCCTTACGCTTGGATGGCGATCTGAATACCACGCTGACATTGCCTAAAGCGGTTTACGTGATTGAGAATCGTTTCAATGTTCGATACGACGGCGAATTGATCATTGCACCAGGTAGTGTGATTAAAATTGATAAGCTCACCAGTTTGAGTTTTGACAATGCCAAGTTAACGGCTGTGGGCACAGCGGAAGAGCCGATTATTTTTACCAGTTTAACGGATGATATCGGAGGGGATAGCGATGGTGTAGAGGCAACACCCCAAGCCGGAGACAGGGGAGAGTTCACTTTATTTAAAACCATTGCCGAGCTTGCGCATGTAGAGCTACGTTACGCCGACAGAGTGCAAATTGAAATCACCGGTGGACAAGTGGTACTACGTGATGCCTACCTGCATGATGGTAAGTTTTATGGGTTAATAGCAGGTGCAATCGACCCACGCAACCCTGAAATTGACTATGAACGATCATGGTTACACTTGGTGGATTCACGTATTGAAAGGCATCAGCGCGATGGACTACTCATTAGGGATTTCAGCAACAATGATGTTTTGGCCTTACAAAATAATCACATTACAGATAATGGGATAGGTTTAAGTTTAAAGAATATAGACAGCTTTGCGAGCATAGCGCAGTATATCGAGGAAGATGCTCAACCCAAAACCGTGATTGAAAATAATGCGTTTGAGAATCACCGAGAGCAAGGCGTTTTCATGGAAAATTGCCGTACAGTTGAGCGCTTCCACAATAATAGAATCGTGGCAAGTGGTTTGCCTTCCACGGTTCCTCTGACCTTTCTCACACAAAACACCTATTCGTCACACCCCAATGACTATCTGGGTTTGTGTGGCACCACTCACGCCAGCCATTTTTCACTCGCTCCGCTATCTACCAGTGATGGTGCAGCCATTACGACTTTCTTGGTTGAAGAAAACATGACATTGCGCGGTGATTTAACCATTGCGCCTGGGCTTGTGGTTAAGTTTCAAAATGCGCTGGTGGATGTGGCTGGAAGCTTGCAAGTGTTAGGGACAGAACAAAATCCTGTCATTCTCACGGCCTCGGATAATCATCGAGTCGGTGCCGCAACGCCTAGCCATGAAAATGCTGCCTGTGATGGTGGCGTTTTGGTGGTTCGCGGTGGTGGTCGCATCAGCCATGCGCAAGTGAGTCACCATCGTAGCTGTGAAGCTTTTCAAGAATTTTTTGAATCAGGCGCGCTGGTTTTAGAAAACGGACAACTCGATTTAAATCATGTGGATTTCAATAACAATCTGAGGGCATTGACAGCCTACGGCGGTGGATTAAAAGCCCGTTATGTGACAGCTTGGGGCAATAAAGCAGCGTGGGCATGGAAACACTTACCTTATGATAACTTTGCGCCATTTCAAACGATTGAAGCGCGTTACAATCAATTTTATTTAAATCATCGTGGTGTTGCTGTTATCCAAGATAATAATCTTGCAAGAAGTTTAACAACTTCTTCTGAGAGTACCCAGCTCGCATCGACGGATACCCGTGTGCCGCTTGATTTTCAACATAACTGGTATTTTCAAAATACGTTATCAGCCATAAGCAATGTGTACTCTCAACATGGCTTTGAATGGAATTTGCAACAATCTTGGTGGGGCAATCGCGATGGCGCATCACCGAGTTATCAGCGCGGTGATTTTGAAATAACACCGCAAGCTTTTATCGATAATACGATATGGGAAGCCGCTAATCTTTTTCTTGAGTATGAGCCTTTTCTTACCACACCACCGCTCAACTACAGCCTCGGTTGGGTGCGTGAACAAGCGTGGGCTGTCACAGGGGATTATCCTATCACTGTGCAGCAAGGCGCAATACAAACCTCCGATAATGATATTGAGGGTATTCCTAAGGCGTATCTGCAAAGTACAGAAGCTGTTGAGTTACTGATCAGTGATTTACCCGATGACAATCACCTAGAGTTATATGTGGTGACTTACGGGTATGCGCAAAATAGTTATGAGTTTGCCATTGAATTACAAAATGGCTTGCGCATTCATGACATTGAAAATGTCATGACCCACAACAACCAAACGCACACGGTTAAAATTCCACTGCAAGCAGAATGGCTAGAAGCAGGCGAGTTAGCCATTCGCATTCGTAATACGCAATCCATGAATCCCGACAGCACAATTAATGTGGCGGCTGTGATGGTTATGGAGAGCAAAACCATTGAGCCACCGCCCACTCTTGAGCAGTTAACCTGGTTAGACTTTGACAGTAATGGTGTATTTAATGCGGGCGATAAAGTGATTTTTACTTTTGCTACAAGCACGCGTGCCACCACGGATTCTATCGCCGATTGGTTTCTTATCGACAATCAAGCGGCCTTTGCCAGTACCGATAGTTTTGTTTGGAATGCCCAAGGTACGGAGCTGACAGTCATGGTCAGTGCGGATTCTCAACTGGCACCCGGCGATGAAATTTCACTGCAATTTTTAGAAGATAGTGTAGGCAACCCCGTAACAGGCACCGCAGTACTGCCTATCACGACACGTCAAATACCACAATTTGAAGCGGTGTTGTGGAGTGATGTCAATCAGTCGTTAAATTTTGATGTTGGTGATACGGTAACGGTAACTTTTTCGAAAGCGATGGATAGCGGTTCTATACGAAACAATACGCAAGATGCGAATGAGCAGCTTGTACTCAGTGATGGCGGGCAGTGGGGCGATAGCAATATCATTGCTTGGAATGCCAATCAGACTGCCATTACTATCACTTTAACGGCGGGTGCGAATGTGTTGCCAGGCAGTGTGATTTCGGCTTCAGCCTATTTGCGTGATAAATTAGGTGTGGCGGTGAGCGGTGAAATACGTTTGCCCGATATCACCGATCCGCCACCTGAAGTGTTATCTATAGACTTTGATGATGTGAATGGTGATGGCCGTCTATCCTTGGGTGATCAGTATCGTTTTATCTTTTCTGAAACCATCAATACCGACCTATTAGTGCCAAACACAGATACCGTAAATCGTTTTTTCAATCCTGATGAAAAAACTTACGGTAGGCTCAATAGCGTTTCTTGTCACTTACAAGGTACGCAATGTTGGGTCACCATCACCGAAGGCTTTACCATTACAGGCAATGAAACTGTGCGCTTCGATAGCCTATTGACGGATCAAAACGGTTCGCCCATTCTGGAGCACCCCCTGACCCAATGGCAGGCCCATTGCGATCGACTTTGCAACAGTCTTAACAAACTGGACTGGATAGCGCCCGATTGGCATCGACTCCGGGTGGGCGCAAATAAATTAATGCCCCAATTTCCAGTACTAAGGATGACCATTTTCCCGGATGGTCGGGAATGGATTACGGGGCGTCATCTGCCTGTAGATTTGCAGCAACGGCAGCGGGATGGCATTACCGCCTGGGTGGCGGATCCGGACCTGAGTCGATCGCTCAGCACCGAGAAAACGGGCAATTATTTGGCCCCTTGGCTGGCGCGGCAGCAGGCCCAGCAGCAGGGGGCGCAGGAAGCTATCTTGGTTGATCCAGCTGGAAATTGGCTAGAGACCAGTACGGGTAATCTTTGGGGTTGGCGAGAGGGC